>NZ_CP030265.1:5500824-5869433 GCF_008843145.1 Skermanella pratensis
GCGAGGTGATCGCCTCCGCCATCTCGGGCCCGCCCTCGACCCCCTGCTCGGTCACCAGCCGGTCGAGCAGCGCCATGAAGGAGGACGCCTTGGCGTCGCGCGCGGACGGGCGGCTGTCACCGAGCTGGACCTGGATGTGGAACAGCGCCGCCCCGCGCGCCTGGGGCAGCCGGCCGGCGTCGAACTGGTGGGCCAGCGCCCTCAGGTTGTCGGGCAGCGAGGCCAGCAGCGCCGAGGTCTCGTCGCCCCGGACCACGTCGTACAGCCGGCACAGGCGCAGGCTGGGGTCGGCATCGGATCCGAACAGCTCGCGGACGGCGGCGCCAGACGCGAACAGGTCGGCGACCAGCCCGTCCAGCACGGCCGCCGCCTTGTCGTCGACCGGTTCATAGAGCCAGTCGGTCAGCCGCGACAGCTTGCCGGCCCAGTCGCGAGCCCCCAGCAGCTCGGTGCAGGCGGCATGGGTCAGGGCGAAGCGGGCATCGTCGGGCTTGCCGGCCGCCTTGCCTCCCTTGGCCGCTCCTTTGGCCCCGCGCCCCGAATCGCCCGGCCCGGCCTTGCCGAACCGTTCGGCCAGCGGCGCGAAAGCCTGGCGGGACTTGAAGTTCCGCTGGTAGGTGCCGCGCGCGGCGCGGGCGCGGGCCGCCATCTCGTCGATCCGCCGGTTCAGCGCGTTGCGCGCCCCGGCGGCGTCGCCGCCGGTCAGCCGGGCATGGCTGCCGGCGGCGGTGGTCACCGCGCTCTTGATCAGCGGGATCACGGCCAGCAGCTTGTCCGCCTCGTCGGCGCAATGGAGCACCTCGCTGACCAGCAGCATCTTCTGGTCGAGATAATCGGCCAGCAGGCGGCGGATCGTCAGCCGGCTTGACAGTTCGTAGTAGTTTTCGAGCGACTCGCAGAAGGGCGCCTCGATGCCGTCGGCGATCCGGACCTGGGTCAGCGGCATCGACGTCTTCATCACCTCGGAGACGACGACGCCGACGCTGCCGCCGTCCTGCCGGAGGATCTTCTTGGTGATCCGGACGCCGGCCGTGGTCGGCTGGAGCATCAGCCGGTCCGCAGCACTCTTGGCCTGATCCTCGTCATCCAGCAGATGCTCCAGCATCCACTGTTCGTCGCGGAAGATCAGAACCTCGTAAGCGGACTTCTTTTTGCGCAGCATGGCCGGACAGAAGGAACTGAAACGCCGACCGGGCGCGGAAGCCGTTGCACCGTCCTCCGGGAAATCCCTTCGGGCGATTGCACCGCGACAAGTCGAATCAATTCCAACTTATTGTTCCAGCATCGAACAGTAAAGCGCCGCGTGACGGCGGCGGCCACCTTTCGCCGATTGGCCGCAGGCGGATCCCCCGATACCCGGACCGGTAACCGGTTCCCGCCGGCGGCCAACCGTTGAAAGGTGGCCGCCCGCCCGGCTGCCGTCAGTGGCCGTGCCCGGCCTTGGCGCCCGGCTTCAGGACGAAGCGGCGTCCGCAGTAGGGGCAGTCGGCGCGGCCCGAGTCGCTGAGCGTCAGGTACACCATGGGATGGCCGAGCGCGCCGCCGCCGCCGTCGCAGCCCACAGTTTCCGTCTCCACTTGAATTGTTTCTGTCGGCTGCATCACCTATGTCCCTGTCTTGAGTCCGGCGCGCCGCTGGAACGCCGCCCCGGCATGTCCTGACGGCCGCCGGGATGATACAAGACGGCGCTGCCCGATCAACGCGATTGTTGGTACCCGCGTACCGGGGCCGCGGCCCGCACCGCCGCCCGTGACGCAACCGCCCGTGACGATGTCCGCCAGGAGAATCCGCCCTGGCATTGCCCGAAGAAGAACCGGTCCGATCATGAACTCGTCCTCCACCTCCCTCCCGGCCGCCGAACCGAGGCTCCCCACCACGCCGCTGCCCGCCTGCGCGGTCGAGGTGCGCGGCTTGACCAAGACCTACAAGGCGGCGGGCCGGGCGCCCGCGAAGGAGGCGCTGAAGGGGATCGACCTGGCGATCCCGCGCGGCTCGCTGTTCGGCCTGCTCGGCCCCAACGGCGCCGGCAAGTCGACGCTGATCAACATCCTGGCCGGGCTGGTCAACAAGACCGGCGGCGAGGCCCGCATCTGGGGCCGCGACATCGACCGCGAGGCCCGCGCCTCCCGCGCGGCGATCGGCGTGGTTCCCCAGGAGCTGAACATCGACCCGTTCTTCACCCCGCGGGAGCTGCTGAACCTCCAGGCCGGCCTGTACGGCGTGCCCAAGCAGGAGCGCATCACCGAGGACCTGCTGAAGGCGGTGGGTCTCCAGGACAAGGCCGACGCCTATGCCCGGACCCTGTCGGGCGGCATGCGGCGGCGCCTGATGGTGGCCAAGGCGATGGTGCATTCCCCGCCGGTGCTGGTGCTGGACGAGCCGACCGCCGGCGTCGACATCGAGCTGCGCCAAATGCTGTGGGAGCAGGTCCGGGTGCTCAACCGCGCCGGCACGACGGTGCTGCTGACCACCCACTACCTCCAGGAGGCGGAGGAGCTGTGCGATACCATCGCGATCATCAACCACGGCCAGGTGGTGGCGATGGACAGCACGAAGGCCCTGCTGCGCCGGCTCGACAGCAAGGCGCTGGTCATCCAGCTCGACCGCGACCTGGCGGCGGTGCCCGCCGGGCTGGAAGGCTTGCAGGTCGAGCTGCCGGAGCCGCGCCGGCTGGTGGTGCGCTACAAGCCGAGCCGCACCCGCGTCGGCGACGTGCTGGCGGCGATCCAGGCGGCCGGGCTGACGATCCAGGACCTCAGCACGGTGGAAGCCGACCTGGAGGACATCTTCCTCCAGCTGACCCGGGGCTCCCATGACGCTGAGGCCGGCGATCCGGCCCTGGTTCCGGGATCGCGGCGCTGACCGGGGCCGCGCGCGGATGGCGCCGCCGTCCCGGGCCGGACGCCCGCGGGCGCGGATCGCGCTCCTTGCCGCGCTGCTGCTGGCGGCAGGGTGCTCCGCCACCTTCCAGCCGAGGGGACCGATGGTCCGGGCACCTGACCTGACGGCGGAACGGATCGTCACGCCGGACGGCGTGGCGCTGCCGATGCGCGTCTGGACGGCGGAACCGGGCGGGCCGCCGATCCGCGCGGTCGTCCTGGCGCTGCACGGGTTCAACGACTATTCCAACGCGTTCGAGGGGGCCGGGCGCTTCTTCGCGGCCCACGGCCTCGCGACCTACGCCTACGACCAGCGCGGCTTCGGCGCCCACGACAGGCCCGGCATCTGGCCCACCGCGGACACCCTGGTCGCCGACCTGCACACGGCGGCGGTGCTGGTGCGCAGGCGGCATCCCGGCCTCCCCCTGTACCTGCTGGGCGAGAGCATGGGCGGAGCGGTGATCCTGAGCGCGCTGGCCGGTCCGCCCCCGCCGGGGTTCGAACCGCTGGAGCCGGCGGGCACGATCCTGTCTGCCCCGGCGGTGTGGGACCGCGACTCCATGACCACGCTCCAGCGCACGGCGCTCTGGGTCAGCTACCGCACGGTCCCGTGGCTGCGGCTGACGGCGCCGCGCGAGCTGAAGATCAAGCCCTCGGACAATATCGAGATGCTGCGCGGGCTGAGCCGCGACCCGCTGGTGATCAAGGGCACCCGGGTCGACGCGGTCGAGGGGCTGGTCCGGCTGATGAGCCGCGCCTCGGCGGCGGTACCGAGGTTGCCGGCGCCGGCCCTGGTGCTCTATGGCCGCAACGAGCAGGTGATCCCGCGCGCGCCGATCGAGAAGGCGCTCGCGGCAATGCCCCGCCGCGTGCACGTCGCGGTCTACGATCAGGGCTATCACATGCTGATGCGGGATCTCCAGGGGGAGACGGTGCTGCGCGACATGGTCAGCTGGATCGGCGATCCCTCGGCGCCCCTGCCCAGCGGCGCCCACCGTCAGCCCTTCTCCGAACCGGCGGGCACCGAGATGGCAGGCCGGTGAATGGACCTTCTCGGCACGTCGCGGGTTTCCCCTTGACGGTTATGACGATGGGAGGAAGCGGAATGGCTGACACGCTACGGGACGGCGCGGGAGCGTCCGGCCGGGGCACGGCGGCGCGGGGAAGGTTCCGGCCGCTGGCCGGGTTCGTCGCCGGGTTCATCGGGGTCCTGGTGTTCCACCAGGCGATGCTCGGACTGCTTCACCTCGCCGGACTGACCGCGGGCCAGCCCTGGACGCTGCGGCCGGTACCGCCGCTCGGGATCCCCGCCGTGCTGTCGGCGGCGTTCTGGGGCGGCGTGTGGGGCATCGCCCTGGCCGCGGCGGAGCGGTTCTTTCCGCGCGGGGCGGGCTACTGGCTGGCCGCCTTCCTGTTCGGCGCGGTCCTGCCGACCCTGGTCGCCTGGTTCGTCGTCCTGCCGCTGAAGGGGATGCCGGCCGGGAACGGCTGGCAGCCGGCCGGCATGCTGACCGGCGTGCTGGTCAACGGCGCCTGGGGATTGGGCACGGCATTCATCCTGTCGCGGTTCTCCACCGGGCGGCGGAACCTTACCAAGGCGGTATGACGGTATCGGATGCTCCGGTCCGGAACCGCTTGGACAGTTGAATAATCAACTGTTTTTCGGGAAAACTGCGCACATCTTCCAGAACATCCTCGTGCGCCCCCGACATGATGCATACCGTTACGAGCCTCGGCGATTCCGGGCTGCTGCTGCCCGCTTCCGTCTGCGTGTTCGCCTACCTGCTGTGGCGCGGCGCCCATTCGGTGGCGCTGCTCTGGGCGGCGACGCTTGCGATCGGGCTGGGCACCACGCTGGTCGCCAAGCTGGGCTTCATCGCCTGCGGAAGCTCCATCGGCCTGGCGGCCCTGGAGAGCCCGAGCGGGCACACCAGCTTCGCGGCGATCTTCTTCGGGTGCTGCGCCCTGATCGCCGGGTTCGGCCGACCAGCCTGGCAGCGCCTCGTCATCCTGGCGACCGCCGGGACGGTGATCCTGCTGGTGGCGATCAGCCGCGTCGCCCTGAGGGCCCATACGGCGGAGGAGGTGGTCGGCGGCCTGGCGATCGGCTGCGCCTGCGTCGGCCTGTTCGCCTGGGCCCACGCCCGGATCGATCCGCCCGCGGTGAGGCTGCGCCCGTTCGCCGTGGTCTTCGCGGTGCTGGTGGTCCTGCTGAACGGCCACAGCCTGAGCGCCGAGCCGCTGATCCGCGACATCGCGCACAAGCTGCGCATCACCATGGATGTCTGCGGTTAGGGATCAGGGGGCCGGCTGGCGGGGCGGCGGATAGCCGATCGCGACCACCTCGATCTGCTCCGGTCCGGCGGGGGTGCGCAGGTCGACCACGTCGCCGACGCGCGCCTTGAGCAGCGCCTTGGCGACCGGGGAGATCCAGCTGATGCGCCCCCGGTCCAGGTCCGTCTCGTCGATGCCGACGATGGTGACGGTGCGTTCCTCGTCCCGTTCGTTGGCATAGGTGACGGTGGCGCCGAAGAAGACGCGGTCGCGGTTCTTCTGGGCCGAGGGGTCGACCACCTGCGCCGCCTCCATCCGCTTGGTCAGGAAGCGGATGCGCCGGTCGATCTCCCGCAGGCGCTTTTTGCCGTAGATATAGTCGCCATTCTCCGAACGATCGCCGTTGCCGGCGGCCCAGGAGACGACCTCGACCGTCTTGGGGCGCTCGACCCGAATGAGTTGCCTGAACTCGTCCTGGAGTCGCTGGAAGCCCTCGGGCGTTATGTAGTTCTTGACACCCGCCGGCCGGGTTTCCTTCTCGTCCGGCAGATCTTCATCGGCGTCGCTTTCGCGGACGAAGGCCTTGCTCATGGCGTGCGGCTTTTTCCAACTGGTTGCATCGGTCCCGGCGGTGCAGGGTGGCGTCCCACATCATGCTCATGCAAGGGATAATCATGCCGGGTGGAAAAATGCCGGCGGCCCTGACGCGGATCCTGGTCGGACGCGGACTGCGGTCGTTCGCCGACGGCTTCGTGGCGCTTCTGCTGCCGATCCACCTGTCGCGGCTCGGCTACGGCCCGGCGGAAGTCGGGCTGGTCGCGACCGCGACCCTGCTGGGATCGGCGGCGCTGACCCTGGGCCTGGGCTTGGCCGGGCACCGGATGCCGCTGGGCCGCGCGCTGGCCGGGGCGGCAATGCTGATGGCGGCCACGGGGCTCGGCTTCGCGGGGATCGAGGCTTTCTGGCCGCTGCTGCTCGTCGCCTTCGTCGGGACGATCAACCCGTCGAGCGGCGACGTCAGCGTTTTCCTGCCGCTGGAGCACACGCTGATCGCGCATCTGGTGGGCGACACGGAGCGGACGGCGGTGTTCGCGCGCTACAGCCTGGTCGGGTCGGTCGGGTCGGCGCTGGGGGCGCTGTCGATCGGCACGCTGCACTGGTTCGACCGGGCGGCGCCGGGTGCCGCGACCCAGGTGCTGTTCGCGCTGTACGGCGCCCTCGGGCTCGTCACGCTGCTGCTCTACGCCCGGATGCCTGCGGCGGCGCCGGCGGCGGCGACCGCGCCGGGGAGTGGCGGCTCCCTCGGCCCGTCGCGCCGGCGGGTCTGGGGCTTGGCGGCCCTGTTCTCGGTCGATTCCTTCGGCGGCGGCTTCGTCGTGAACTCCCTGCTTGCGCTGTGGCTGTTCGAGCGGTTCGGGCTGTCGGTCGCCACCGCCGGGACGATCTTCTTCGTGACCGGGCTGTGCTCGGCCGTCTCGTATCTGGTGGCGGTCAGGCTGGCGCGTCGGATCGGGCTGGTCAACACCATGGTCTTCACCCACCTGCCGGCCAATGTCCTGCTGATCCTGGCGGCCTTCGCGCCGTCGCTGCCGGTCGCGGTAACCTTCCTGGTGCTGCGCAGCCTGCTGTCCCAGATGGACGTGCCGGCGCGCACCTCCTACGTGATGGCGATCGTGGAGCCCGCCGAGCGGCCGGCCGCGGCCAGCCTGACGGCGGTGCCGCGCAGCCTGGCCTCCGCCCTGTCGCCGGCCCTGGCGGGAGTGATGCTGGGAGCCGGCAGCTTCGGCTGGCCGCTGGTCTGCGCCGGCGCCCTCAAGATCGCCTACGACCTTGCGCTGCTCGCGTGCTTCCACGCGGTCAGGCCCCCGGAGGAGCGGAATCCTCCGGGGGCCTCGGACCGGGCAGGTTCGCGGCCGTGACCGCTGAAGCGGATCAGATCTTGGCCGATTCGCCGCGCGCGCCGATCTCGATGTACTTGCGGGTGATCGGCTCGACCAGGTCGGCGACCTGGCGGGCCATCGTGACTTCCTCATCCAGGGACTGGCGGAGGCCGGTCAGGTTGCTGAAGCCGGCGGCTTCGCCCATCACCAGCAGGGACTTGTAGGAGGCGATCTCGTAGTTTTCGAACGCGGTGTTCGCCAGCATGTTCTTGATGATCTCGTCCGACGCGACGGAATGCGCGATCGCGGCGGCGTTGCCCATGAAGCCCTGGACGGCTTCCTTGAGGGCGGACGGGCTGTCGCCGAGTTGGCTCATCACCTCTTCGAGGCGGACGCGCTGCTGCTCGGTTTCCTGGATGTGGCGGCGCAGGATCTGCTCGAGTTCCGGATAGTTCTCCAGCCGCTCCACCTGCCGGTTCATGATCTGAAGCGCCTGCTGCTCGAGGGCATGGGCGTTGTGCAGGCCGGTCGTGAAGATATCGCGCGCGGCATCCGTAGTCGAAGCCATGGTAGGAACCCTCCGTTGGTGTATCTGGGGGCATCAACCGGTCGGGGTCTTGGGTGGTTCCCGATGAATCCGGGTGATTTTCAGCCGCTCCCGCCTGTCGGGGACTCTTGGAGCCCGCCCCCTTTCCATAACGGCCCGCAGCGATACATCACTTTATTACCCAAGGTCATGCCCCGCATCAAGGAGGAGCACCATGCTGCCACTTCCCCTGCCGCCTAATCCGTTGAATCCATTCGGCATTGTGTCCGGCGCCGTCGCGGTCACCGCGACCGTGGCGGGACTGGGCATCGGACTGGCGCTCGGCGCCGCGATGCTCGCCGCCGGTTCCGCGATGTCCCGCAGCCGCTGAGGAGACCTGCCATGATCCGGACCATGATGAACAGCGCCGTGCATTTCGGCGGCGGGATCCTCCTGGGCGTGCTGACGATTTTCGCCCTCAAGGGAATGGCGGACATCAACGACGACCGGACGGGCGGCGGGCTGGACCGGGGGCTGGACCGGGGAATGGGCCGGGGGATGGGCGGAACGGGAACCGCGCCGCCTCCCGATTCCACCGCGGGCCGCGGCTTCGACAAGGCCGAGGGCATCTGAGGCCGGGACCGCCCGGTCCGGGAATTCCACCGTTCGGGCATGACCAACCGGCGTAATACGTTGGCGTCGTATCCCGGAGGATGTCCGGGGTGGATTAATGCCCATCGGACCAACGACCGGCGGTTCCCGAAAGCACGCCATGCCGATATCGGATCTCCTGGCCGAGTATTTCACGGTGACCGGCGACGTCATCATGGTGACGGAGACGGGGCCCCTGGACGAACCCGGCCCGTTGATCACCTACGTGAGTCCCGCCTTCGAGCGCCTGACCGGCTATCCCGCCGAGCACGCCGTGGGCCGGTCGCCGCGGTTCCTGCAGGGCGGCGGGACCGACCGGGCCGCTCTGGCGCGCATCCGGAGCGCGCTCGAGCGGCGCCAGCCCATCCGGGAGGACCTGCTCAACTATCGTCCCGACGGCAGTCCCTTCTGGATCGAGCTGGCCATCCATCCCATCACCGACGCGCGTGGAAAGCTCCAGTGCTTCCTGAGCGTGCTGCACGACATCACGGAGCGGAAGCGCATCGAGGCCATGCTCCGGGACGCCGAGAGCGAGGCGCGGCAGGCCCGCCGGGTGGCCGAGGAGGCCACTCTGTCGCGGTCCAGGTTCTTCGCCGCGGCGAGCCACGACCTGCGCCAGCCCTATCAGGCGATCCGGCTGCTCCACCAGCTCCTGGCGGACCGGCTGGAGGACCCCGCCCAGCGCGCCCTCTCCGAGAAGCTGGGGGAGGCGATCCAGGCGGGAGAGTCCCTGCTGAACGTCCTGCTGGACGTCTCCGCGCTGGAGGCGGGAACCATCCTGCCGCGCATGGACGACGTCGCGGTGGACGTCCTGCTGACCCGGCTCGCCCACGAGATGGAACCGCAGGCCCAGGCGGCCGGCCTGCGGTTCCGGGTCCACCCGTGCCGGGCCTCGGTGCGGAGCGATCCGGTGCTGCTCCAGCGGATGATCTCCAACCTTCTCAGCAACGCCCTGCGCTACACGCCGTCCGGAGGCATCCTGCTCGGCTGCCGGCGGCGGGGCGACGCGGTCCGCATCGAGGTCTGGGACACCGGGATCGGGATTCCGGAACACCGCCTCGGCGAGGTGTTCGAGGATTTCATCCAGCTCGGCAACCCCGAGCGCGACAGGACCCGGGGCCTGGGGCTGGGGCTCGCGGTGGTGGCGCGCATGGCGAAGCTGCTGGACCATCCGGTCGAGGTCCGCTCCGTGCCGGGACGCGGCTCGATGTTCGCCGTGACGGTGCCGCTGGCGGAACCCCGCGCCGCCGCCGCTTCACACGCCGCGGCCATGCCCGGGAAGCGCAGCCTGGAGGGCGGGACCGCCGTCGTGGTCGACGACGATCCCATCGTCCTGGAGAGCCTTGGCCTGGTGGTCGAGAGCTGGGGCATGTCGGCGGTCCGCGTCGCCAGCCTGGACGAGCTGCCCGCAGCGCTGGCCCGCGTCTCCCGCCCTCCCGACCTGATCCTGGCGGATTACCGGCTCCAGGGCGACCGCAGCGGGTCCGACGCCGTGGAGATGGTTCGAAGCCATTACGGGACGACGGTCCCGGCGCTGCTGCTGACCGGGGACACCCATCCCGACCGGCTCCGGGAGGCGGCGGCCCACGGCTACCGCCTCCTGCACAAGCCGATCCATCCCGGCGTGCTGCGGGAGCAGGTGGAACTGCTGCTCGCTCCGGCCTGACGGCCCGGGTCAGGCCACCTTGCCGAGCGGGAGCGGGGCCGCCCCGTCCCCGTCCGCACCGGCCTCGGCCGCCGCGCGGGCGTCATCCGAATCCACGGGGACATAGTCGTACCGGCCCTTCGGTGCCGGCCCGTTCCGCAGCGATGCCAGCCCGGACTCCATGTCGCGCCGGCCGGCGGCCCGGCGGTCGCGGACCGACCCGGGCGAGAAGTCCAGCGTCTTGACCGCCAGTTCGTGGGCAGCCGCCTGGTAGGCCAGATGGAGCAGCCGGGCCGACGGGCCGTCCGGATCCTGCCGCTCCATCAGGGCGAACTCGCGCCGGAGGGCGGCGACGCTGCGCCGGGTGGCGCTGGCGAACACGATGTCCTGGGTGCGTTCGAGCACGGCGTCCAGCGAGGCGGGCCGCGGGCTGCGCAGGCTGAACAGGTCGACCGCGACGACGGTCAGGTCGCGGCGGAGCGGTTCCCGGAACGGGTAGTCGAGCGGCAGGTTGTTGGTGTAGCCGGGATCGCACAGCAGCCGGCCGCCGATCTCGACCGGCGGGAAGAGCGGGGTGATGGCGGTGCTGGCCAGGATGTGCTCCGGACCGATCCGGTCGCGGGCGGTGTCGAAATAGACTTCGTCGCCGGTCTCCAGATCGACGCAGGCGGCCGTGAACCGGACCTCCCCGCCGTTGAGCCGGTCGAAATCCACCAGGCGCTCCAGGGTCGCGCGCAGCGGCGCCGTGTCGTACAGGGCGATGTCGTTCGGAACCCACGGCAACGCCGACCACAGGCCGGGATAGCGGTGCCGGAAGATGTTCGGCCGGCCGAACATCGCCGCCAGGGCCGCGTTCATGCCGTTGTAGATCTGGCGCGGCTTGGCCCCGGGGAAGAGCGGCATGCGGGAGGTCGGCAGGGTGGCCTCCTCCCAGAAGCGGGCCAGCTTCGCGTTCCTGTCCTCCGGCGCGTTGCCCGCCAGGATGGCGCCGGTGATCGCCCCCACCGAGGCGCCGATGATCCAGCCGGGGCGAACCCCCTGCTCGTGCAGCTCCTCGTAGGCGCCCGCCAGATAGGCGCCCAGCGCGTTGCCGCCGCCGAGGACAAGCGCGATATCCCGGTTTCCGCCCGGGATGGAGGATAAAGGCATTTCCGATTCCTTGTGCATTCCTGAAAGGTCGAGGATGTTGGTCCGCGATGCGACTTCGCACCTGCGAGATGGCGACCGCGGAGGCAACCGGCAAGGGCCGGCGTCGTTCCAAGGGGCTAGCCCCGACGCCATGGCCGCTCCGTCCTTGTTCCTTAAAAATTTATTTAAATTCTGGATTAGCCTCGATCGCGTAGGAGAACCCGTTGAAACATCCAATGACAGGAGTTGCGCGATGGAGAACGACGATCTGGAGAAAGGCGCGGGCGACAAGCTCGAGATGGAGCGGCGGAAGTTCCTGGGTCAATGCGGGCGCTTCGCGATCGCCACGCCGCCGGCCATCACCCTGCTGATGTCGACCAGCCTGACGTCGCAGGCGATCGCCAAGTCGGGCGGCAAGGGCCACCCCAACAACGGGTACGGCAACGGCCCGCGTGACGGCGTCCCCGGAAAGTCCTGGAAGAACCACGGCGACAAGTACCGCTGAAGACTCCCGGCCCCGTTTCGAGACGCACCAGCGCATGGAAACCATCTGATGATCGCCGAGGGCGTATCTCTTGCCTTCATCGGGGGCACAAGGTGCTCTTCAACGAGGCCAGGCAGGAACTGTTCGAGCTGGACGACGGGATGGCGTTCGTCTGGAACCGCCTGACCGAAGGGACCGCGATCGACCGCATCGCCGAAGAGGTGGCCGGTCGCGGCCTGCCCGACGGGCAGGTGCGCGCCTGGCTGGACCATGCCGTCTCCGAATGGACCCGCCTGGGGCTGCTCCGGTCGCCGGCCCTCCGCCAGCGCCTGGGGATCGGCGGGGCATGCATCGAGATCCGCTACGCGACCGCCGCCCTCGCGGAGTTCGCGGCACCGGACTTCAGGCATCTGGAGGCGGCGGAGACGGCGGAGAGCGGTCAGGACGGTCGGGTCCCGGATTGCCGACTCGACCTGGCGGAGGAGGACGGCGCGGTCATGATCCGCCGCGGCGCGGTCGATTTGGCGACCTGCCGGCGGGACGAGATCATACCCGCCCTGAGGGGAGCCCTCACCCTGGAGGCGCTCGGACGGGGACGCTACGAGGTGGCGCTCCATGCCGCGACGGTCGCCGCAGGCGGCCATGCCCTTCTGCTCAGCGGCTGCCCGGGAGCCGGCAAATCGACGCTGGCCGTGGCGCTGGCCCATTCCGGCCTGGGCCTCGCGGGGGACGACGTCGCCCTGCTCGGCGCCGACGGGCGGGTGACGGGGCTGCGGTTCGCGCCGGCGCTCAAGCCCGGGTCCTGGCCGCTGCTGGCGGGGATGCGCCCCGACCTGTTCGACCTGCCGGTCCATGTCCGGTACGACAGCCAGCGGGTCCGCTTTCTCGACGGCGTGCCTGCCGCCGGCGACGGCCCGCTTCCGGTCCGCTGGATCGTCAGCCTCGACCGCCGCGACGGGACCGAACCCGCGCTGCGGCCGCTGGACCCGCTGGAAACCCTGCGCGACCTGATCGGCGGCGCCGCCTCCGCCGACGACCGCCTGGGCACGGACGCTTTCCAGGCCCTGGCCCGCACGCTGGATGCGGCCGGGTGCCATCGGCTCACCTATTCGCGGCTCGACGACGCCGTGGCCCTGCTGGTCGGATTATGCGGATCATGACGAAGATGCCTGCCGCTTCCCGGTTCGACGCCCTGGTCTCCTGCCTTCGGGGACGACCGCCGGCCGATGCCGATTGGGTCGGCGTGGTCGAGGAGGCGAACCGCTATCTGGTCGTTCCCGCCGTCCGGGCCGCGCTGAGCGGATGGACCGGGCCGGAGGTTCCGCAGGACGTCCGGGACTACCTGGACTTCATCCACGGGCGGAACCACGAGCGGAACCTCCGGCTGCGCGCCCAGGCGGTCGAGGCGGTCGAGGCGCTGAACCGCCGCGGCATCGTGCCGACCCTGCTGAAGGGAGCCTGCACGCTGCTGACCGCGGCCGAGGACCGGCTTGGCGAACGCATCCTGTGCGACCTGGACATCCTGGTCCCGGAGGACGGGGTCCCGGCCGCTCTGTCCTGCCTGTCGGCGATCGGCTACGAGGTCCAGCCCGGCGAGGCCCAGGACCACGCGCCAGCGGCGCTGGCGCGCCGGCGGGACGTCGGGATGATCGACCTGCATGTCCGGCCGCCCGGTCCGGCCAGGTTCCACCACCCCGGCAGGCTCGCCCGGAGCGGCCGCGTCCTGGCGGTCGGGACGGCGGGCCGGGCCGTGCTGCCGAGCCCGGAGTTCCGCGCCCTGCACCTGATCGCGCACGACATGTTCCACGACAAGCTCTACCTGCGCGGAGACTTCGAGCTGAGGCGGCTCGTCGACCTGGACGGGATCGTCAGGGCCCATCCCGGCCTCGACTGGAACGAGGTCGCCGCCCTGCTGGACGGCCGCGAGGCCCGGCACGCCCTGGAGGCCCAGCTGGTGGCGCTGAGGTCGCTGTTCGGCGCCGACGTCCCCGCCGTCCCGTTCAGCCACGCCGTTCCCCATTTCCAGCACTGGCGCCGCCTGCAGCAGGCCCGGCACCCGGGTTTCAGGACGCTTCTGCGGGGGATCTACCGGTCGTCGCGGCGGCTGGGGGGCGGCGGGACGCGGGGTTTGCTGACGGAGCCCCCCGGGGGACTGTAAGCAAACGTCTACAAACGGGGTGGCGTCGGGCTGGCGGCGCCCTCATGGCATCCGGACCGGACCCGACCCGACCGGCGCTTCCCGCGGGAAGCGATGCCGACATCACTCCCCCGGAACATGTCAGCATCCGTCATGAAAAGCCGGCGCGCCGAGTGCGGGGTGCCGGCCCCGGAAGGGTGCCGTGTGTTCTTCGTATTCACGCTCCAAAGATCCGGCACCGGGGTGCGGAGCGAATTCTGGCACGAAGTCATGAAGGAATACTTTCCTTCGTAATGGAGAAGGGTTGTCCGGAGACTTTGCGCCGTGGACAATCGCCGGCGGCGGCTCCAACCTTCCGGCCCCGAAGCCGCGACCACGAAGGAGACCGGACATGACGGAACCCGTCAACCTCGCCCGGAAGCTTAGTCTGTTCCAGGATCACTGGTCGCCCAGGATCATCGCCGGCTTCAACGGTCACGACGTCATGGTGGTGAAGGCCGAGGGGGAGTTCGTGTGGCACTCCCACCCGGATACCGACGACTTTTTCCTGGTCCTGAAGGGCGACCTCACGATCGAGCTTCGGGACTCGGAGGTCAAGCTGGGTCCCGGCGATCTCTACATCGTCCCGAAGGGCGTGGAACATCGGCCGGTCGCCCATGGCGAGGTCCACCTGCTGCTCATCGAGCCGCACGGCACGCCCAACACGGGCGACGAGGCCACCGCCGCGAAGAAGGTGCCCGTCTAGTACTACAGCCTGCCGTTCCAATCGTCGCGATGCGTTGGGTTACGGGCTCAACCTACGGTTTGACGAGGAGCGGCAGTGATGCCGGCCGTCGACCGTAGGTTCTGCCCGTGGCCCAACGCATGGGACCGGCTGTCCCGGCCAAATCAACCTGATCGGGCACCGCTTCAGCGGTCCTGCACGGCAATTCTTGATGAGTTCGGCGGAGCGTCGATGCAGGGCGTCATCGAACTTCCGGGTTGCCGGGTAACCCATCGTAGCGCGCAGGTCCCGCCGACGCCCCTACCATGGCTGTCTCAGCCGTTCCGCAGAACCTGGGGCAGGATCTGCTCCAGCGCTTCGATGCGCGCCCTGGGCGCCGGGTGGGTGGAGATGAAGGCGGGCGCCGTCCGTCCCCCGGCGCGCTCCATCAGCCGCCACAGTTCCACCGCCTCCCGGGGGTCGAAGCGCGCCTTGGCCATGGTCAGCAGCCCGAGTTCGTCCGCCTCCAGTTCCTGGCGCCGCGAGTATGGCAGTTCCAGCCCGAACTCCACCCCGACGCCGAGCAGCGCCGCGATCTGGTTGGCGTAGGCCACGTCCCCGATCTGGAGCGCCGCGCTGACCAGTTGCAGACCGAACTGCTTGGCCGCCGCGACGCTCAGCCGTTCCTGGGAGTGCTCGGCCTGGTTATGCCCGATCTCGTGGCCGATGACGGCGGCAAGCTGGTCCTCGTTGGCGGCGACCCGGAACATGCCTTCGAACACGCCGATCTTGCCGCCGGGCAGGGCGAAGGCGTTGGGCTCGTCGCGGGCGAAGACGACCATTTCCCACCGGGCGGGGTCCTCGCCGGCCGCCTGGAGCAGGCGCCGGCCGATCGCCTGGAGGACCTGCTGCAGGTCCCGGGCCTGCGATACCGGCGTCTGCGCCCGGATGCGTTGCCAGCTTTCCACCCCGAGCCGGCGGACGGTCTCGTCGGAAACGAGCTGGATCGGAAAGCCGCCGATCTCGTCGCAGCCGGCGACCAGCGGCGCCGCGGCCACGCCGGCAAGCAGGCCGAGCATGCGGCGGCGGTCGAGCGGCGGGGAGCAGGAGCACATGGGATGGCACATCGTCTGACGGTGGAGTAAGGCGGAGCGGAGCGAAGTGATGCGGGGCCAAGCAACCAACGGGCGGACGGGCATACCGGTTGCGTGGGCCGTTTCCAGCGCTCAGGTCCTTCCGGGAGCGTTCGCCCGGTCGGACTGTTGGCCCGGGGGCTGAGAATGCCATCGCCGTCATCGACCTGGAAGGGAGACATGCCCATGGGCCATCTGGTGCTGCTCGGAGATTCCGTGTTCGACAATGCCGCCTATGTCGGGGGCGGACCCGACGTGGTGGCGCAGCTGCGCGACCGTCTGCCGGCCGGCTGGCGGGCGACGCTGCGGGCGGTGGACGGCAGCGTGATCGGCGGTGTGGAACGGCAGCTCGACCGGCTTCCGGCGGACGCGAGCCATCTGGTCGTCAGCACCGGCGGCAACGACGCGCTGGGCTATGCAAGCGTGCTGGAGGCCGGGGCGCGGTCGGTGGCGGAGGCGGTGGACAGGCTCGCCACCATCCGGGAGCGGTTCGGGCGGGATTATGAAGCCATGCTCGACCGGGTGCTGGAACGCGGCCTTCCCACGGCCGTCTGCACCATCTACGACACCCGGATACCGGAACCGCGCCGGCGTCTGGTGGTGACGGCGCTGTGCCTGCTGAACGACCGCATAACCCGCGCCGCCTTCGCGCGCGGGCTGCCGCTGGTCGACCTGCGCCTCGTCTGCGACCGGGACGAGGACTATGCGAACCCCATCGAGCCGTCGGTGCGCGGCGGGGAGAAGATCGCGGCGGCGATCGCCGGGCTGGCGGTCGGGCCGATGTCGGGGGAGCTTGGCGGCGGCGGCGGCGGGAGCCGGTCGGTGGTGGCGGTGCGGTGAACGGGGGCGGGGGTGGCCGGTGTTTCGGGAGGTATGAGAAAACACGCCCACCAGGCATTGCGCGGCGGCTTGGCATGGGCTATGGTCCTCCCCGTCGCTGGACCCGTAGCTCAGCTGGATAGAGCGCTGCCCTCCGAAGGCAGAGGTCGTACGTTCGAATCGTATCGGGTCCGCCATCGAATTCAAGGGCTTAGCTGGCAACCAGCTAAGCCCTTTTGATTTTCAGCAATCGCATGATCATCTAATGGATACACAAGGCCTGCGATGTCGCGGGTCGCGTGGAACCGAGGCTGAGAACACCTCAGCCCAAGGCGCAACATTGATTTGAGTTTCATGCCCGCCGCTCCAGATCGTTAGCCGAGACGCCTGTCGGGCATTCCGGGGAAACAAACCTGCCCGGTGAAACAAACCTGTTTGTCCAGGATCCGAACCACGGCCTCCCGGAGGATCATCCGGAAAGCCGCCGCGGATAGTCCGGTTCAGCGTTCCGTGACAACCAGTGCCGGCGCACCTTTTGGCGTGGCGTCTGTTTGCCTTTCAAAAGTCCGCTGAAGCCAGAGATTGGATACCCGTGTCCCTTCACCTCCTGATCGTCGCCAGCGAAACGCCGGATCAAGCCGAAGCGCGCCGCCAATCCGTTGGGGCTGCGTCGCACGAGACCTATGCATCGACCGTACGCTCGCTCGCCGAGGGCGCTTCCATCGATTTCGCGTCCTGTGTCGATGGATCGAGAACGCCTTCGATCCCCGAGCTTCGTCGATATGATGGCATCTTCTTCGCCGGCTCTCCGATCCAGATGCACGAGGATACCGGGGAAAGCCGTTCGGCCGCTCGTTTCGCGACGGACGTATTTGAGTCCGGAACGCCCGCGTTCGGATCATGCGCCGGTCTGCAGATCGCGGCCGTCGCGGCAGGAGGGACGTGCAAGCCGCGCGAAACGATGATGGAGGCCGGATTCGCGCGAGGGATCACGGCAACGGAAGCCGGGCGTGATCATCCGCTCCTGCAGGGGCGGCCGATCGTCTGGGACGCTCCGGCCATGCATTTCAGCGTCATCGACACCATGCCGGAAGGCGGTGTCGTCCTGGCAAGGACGAAGAGCACGCCGATCGAAGCCGCGGAGATCAGGTCGCAGAACGGGATTTTCTGGGGCGTGCAGTATCATCCCGAGCTGACGATCGGCGAGATCGCCGCATCCCTTCGCAGACAGACGGACGACCTCATCGCGCAGGACATGGCAAGGGATCGCGTGGCCATCGAGTTTTACGCAGCTTTGCTCGACGAACTGCACGACGACGCTACGCGCAGGGACATTGCCTGGCGGATCGGGATCGACGACGAGATCATCGACGAAAAAAAACGCACGAGCGAGCTGCGCAGCTTTCTGCGTCTGCTGGAGCGGCGAGCGTGAACCCGCTTCCGCTCAGGATATCGCCCGCCCCCTATCCCTTCACCCCTCCTCCTGCAAGGCGTTGAACACCGTGCTCTGCCGTCGGTAGAGGCTGGCGGCGTCGGCGTGGAAGCGGCCGCATTCGTCCTTCGGGACCAGGGGGAGGATGCGCAGCGTGGTCAGAGCCAGGGCGGGGTCGGCGGTGCTGCCCGGCCAGTTGCTCCAGAGGTCGCAGACCGGCTGCCAGCCGTCGAGCAGCCAGGCCAGGCGGTCGACCGCCTGCCTGAAGGCGGGGCCGCGCGAGTCCCAGTCTTCCAGAAGGGGGCCGGGGTCCGCCGTCATGGCATCGACGTGCCGGATCAGGTCCTCGCCGATCGCCACGGTCAGCCGGGCGACGTCGGCGATCAGCACGGTCGCGTCGCCGCCGGCGCCCTCGATGCGGGCGGCAAAGTCGCGCACCCGGGCGAACAGGGTGCGGAGCGGCCCCCGGCCGCCCTCGGCATCGACGCCGAGCGGGAGGGCGAGGGAGGCGGCCTTCTGGATGCGGTCGAACAGGTTCTCGGGTTGCAGGGCGGCACGGGCGGCGACCTTGCCCGCAGCCGTCGCCAGCAGCAGCGGGGTCATGGGATAGCCGTTGACGGTCAGGCCGGGCGACGGGATCAGGCGGCGCAGCAGGTGGAAGGCGGTCACCGTGGCGACCTGGGCGCGGTCGGCCAGCAGATCGTCGGCGTCCTGGAGCATGGCCTCGCCGGCGAGGCCGCTGCGGGCGACCCGGTAGGCCGCGACCTGGATGCGCTCGGGCGTGACCGCCAGGGTGGTCAGCACTTCGGCATGAAGCGTCAGGTCGTGCAGGTTCAGGCGCAGTATGTCGGGGAGCGCGCGCCACGGCAGGATATAGACGCCGCGGCCGCCCGAAAAGCCGTAGACCAGCGCTTCGAGTTCGCCCTGGGCGCCCCGTCTGACGCGGGCATTGGCCAGGTCCGGCTTCTGGAACGGTACCGTGGCGCCGCGCTCCTCGAAGGTGGCGGGCACATGGTCGCCGGACAGGCGGGTCGTGAACGGCGGCAGGGTCTCGTTCATGGTGAGCGGCTCTTCGGAAAGGGATGCCGGACGATGATGCGCCCGAGGGATTGAAGAATTGCTTGCGGCTGGGCAACCGCACGTGGAAGGCCCGCCTACCCGCTCCGCGCCGGGGTGCAGCAGGACCGAACGATCTCCGACAGGAAAGCCTCCCGGGTCCGGGGGGCGGGCCGGCCGGTCGCGTCGACGAAGGCGGTCTGGAGAAAGGTCAGGACGCTTTCCTGGGGGCAGAGCGACTCGAAGGCGTGGGCCGCCCGCGCCGCGACGCGCAGCGCGCGGTCGGCCAATGCCGGGTCGGGAGCCGCGTCGGGCGGCGGGGCGGCGCCGGTGGAGGTACCGGTGGCGGTACCGGTGGAGGTACCGGTGGGGGAGCCGGAACCGGTATCGGGAACGGGACGCGCCAGGGCGGCGATCCGCCGCCGGGTCGCGGCCATCAGGCGCTCGACCGAGGCGGCGGTCATGTCCGCGAACCCGGCGCCGGCGCAGACCTCGCGGCCGACCGACAGCATCTCGACCGCCGCCGTCAGGGCCGCGACGAACTCCGATTCGTCCCCGGTCCGGGGCATGACGGGCAGGCGTTCGATCATCCCGTCCACGTTGGGCATCAGCCTGTCGCGGACCGTCGCCCCGAGGTCATCGCCCAGGCGCTCGGCGGCGGCCGTTCCGGCGCGGCCCATGGGCTGGGCGCGCAGCACGGCCAGCCGTTCGGCGGCCGGACGGAGCCCGCGCGCCAGCGCCGCGGGGTCCAGGTCGCGCGCCGCTTCCTCCGCGGTCTCCAGCCCGATGTCCTGGCGGGCGTCGTCGGCGGTGCAGCGCACGATGTCGGACAGGATGCGGACGACCTCCTTGGACCTGTGGCGGCCGAGCGCGGTGGCGAAGTCGGGGAAGGCGCCGCGCGACAGGGGGGAACGCGCCAGGGAGAGCAGCATGACATGCATGGCGCGAGCGTCGTCGGCGGCGGCGCGCAGGAATTCCGACACCGCCGGGTCGGCGCGGCCCCGCGCGAGGTCCTGGCGGATGCGCCAGAGGTCGAAGCGCAGTCCGATCGCCAGGTCCATCTCCGGAACGATGTCCCAGATGTCGGGATGGATGCGCTTGCCCACGTTGGCGATGGCGGGGTTGCCCACCGCCGCGGCGCGCATCGCCGACAGGGTCCCCCGGCCCGCCTCGAACAGGGGATGGTCGAGCGCGTCGCGGTCCGCCCGGAGCGGCAGCGGGAACTCCGCGGTCGGGCCGCGCAGCAGGCCGGAGACAGTCGCGGGCCTGGTCAGCAGCCGCCAGAACGGCATCAGGATGCGGCGGGGAATCAACCCGGCCGGGCGCAGCCGGGGGTTCCGGTCGGTCAGCAGGTCCTCGAACGGCAGGCAGAACAGCCGCATCGGCGTGATCACCTTGGGCGGCCGGGTCGCCCGCAGCCGGGGACGAAGCGCGTCCTCCAGCGCCGCGCGGGCGGGGGACGGCGGCAGTTCCGCCGAATACCGGTGGATCCGCTCGATGGTCCGGGCCGGCAGGGTCGCGATCTCCTCCGCCGTCGGCAGCACCATTCCGGGAACCGCGTCGGCGGAACCGGTGGCCGCCTTCAGGTCAAAGGGAGGGGCCTGCATCGGACCCGAACCTCTCCGCCCCATGCGCGGATCGGCACGGCGGCCCCTTCGCCTGCTTTCCGATCATTCTCCAGCCCGCTCCCCCGACAATTCATTAGAAAGCTTAGCGTGCATACTCTTATGTTCAGGTTAAGGGAAACGCCGGGTTTCGACCTCAACTCCAGCTCTCCATGACGCCCTGGCGCCGGCCGCGCAGGCGTGGCGACGCCACCGGCTCCAGCCGCTTCGGCGTCCAGACCGGCGTCGGCGCGGCCTTGCCGAACAGCCATCCCTGGCCCAGGGTGACGCCGATGCCGCGGAGGAAATCGCTTTGGGCGGCGGTTTCCACCATTTCGCCGATGGTCCCGATCTCCAGGTCGCCGCACAGCCGGACGAGTCCGCGCAGCAGGGTGTCGTCCCGGCGCGATCCGCCGATCCGCCTGATGTAGGAGCCGTCGATCTTCACCCCGTCGATGGCCAGCGCCTGGAGGTACTGGAAAGACGCGGCGCCGGCCCCGAAATCGTCGAGATACACGGCGAAGCCGCGCCGCCTGACCTCCTGGATCACCTGATCGGCCCGGGCCAGGTCGCGCAGCCGGGCGCTTTCCGTGATCTCCAGGGACAGCCGGCCGGCAAGGTCCCGGTTCTCGTCCAGCAGCGCCAGAAGCAGCCGGATGAACACGGAGTTCTCCAGCGACTGGCCGGAGAGATTGATGGCGAGGCGAAGCGGCCCGGTCCCGGGCTCCCGGTCCCGGGACCGCATGGCCGAGACCGACCGCGTGCAGACGGCGAAGTCGAACTTCTCGATGACGCCGATCTCCTCCGCGAACTGGACCTTCTCGAAGGGGCTGGTGCCGTCCGTGAAGCGGGCCAGGACCTCGAAATGGTGGAGCGCCCCGGTCGCCAACTCGACGATCGGCTGGAAGGACAGATCGAACTTCTCTTCCCGCACGACCTCCGCGAAGTCGTTCATGCGCCGGATCGCGGTATCCACCATCTGCTCGAAGGCCTGGGTCATCGAGCCGGGCAGCGCCGCCGCCGGACCCCGGGCGGAGAACCGGTTGACCGCGAAGCGGACCGCCTGCAGCAGTTCGTCCTGGCCCAGCCCTCCGGCGTCGAGCGCCATGTCATGGGTGCTGAGCCCGAGGTCGATCCCGTTGCGGGCCCCCTCCTCCGTGATGTCGGCCAAGCCCTTGCGCAGGATGGTCTCGCTGCCCCTGTGGGTGACCCCGAAACGCGCCTCCCCCAGCCGTGCCGCGGCGTTGCCGTCGACCGCCGAATTCCGCAGCAGGGTGCTGATCCGCTGCACCAGGGTATTGCACATGGCCGGATTGCTCTGCGCCAGCCCGACCAGCCCCGGCGCCTCGACGAGCGTCATGTTGGCGCCGGCCTCGCCCGCCTTGCAGGCGGCTTCGACGAAGTCCTCGATGCCGACGAGATCAGCGCCGGGATCGCCGGCGGCCGGAAGCGCCGTCAGAACGCAGGACAACCATTCCTGCGGTCCGGCCAGCCGGCAGGCGCTGAGCGACGCGCGCCGGGCCGGCTCCGATCCCGGGCCGGCAGCCGCCATGCGGACTTCCAGCGGTCCGGAGCGTCCCTGCGGGCCCAGGGCCGCCGCAAGGTCGCGGACGGCCTTCCGGTCCGCCGGGTCGAACAGGTCGAGCCAGTTCCTGCCGATCAGCTCGTCGTCGCGCCGATCCGTCAGGGTCAGGGCCGCGCCAAGGGCGAAGCGGATCTCGCCGCGATCCCCCACTTCGAACAGCAGATCGGCTGCCGCGAAAGCGAAGGAAATGAACCTCTGTAGTTGGCTTCTCATCGACCGTTCTCTATTAAACGCGACCCTTGGATTCTTCCCCCGATCCTAGTTGCTGAGTGCTACAAATTATAGAAATCATTGATATATACTTGGTAATAGGCAAACTTGATTAGCGTTCTGGACTTCTAGGTAAGATGGACGAAGATTAGACTGCCGGATCACAATAAGCATCTTAAGATTTTATTTTCTAAATCATGCTAACCTTAGGTTCGGCAGGGGAACGCCTCTCATCGAATCCAGAGGGCTTTATGAGCGCAGACGACAACAATCCTCCACGGCTCGCGTCGGACAGCCGATCCCGCCGCCTGGCCGTGTTCCAGCTGACCGACGCCGACATCGATCTGGTCCGCGAGCAGAGATCCTTTGCCGAACAGCGGCTCCCCGCGCTGCTGGAGCAGTGGCAGTCCCGTTTCGCCGCCTGGCCCGAGATCCAGTCCGCGCTGGCCAACCCTGCCGTCCATGACGTCCGGGTGCGGCACTGGGTCCGCGCCGTGTCCGGCCGGATCGACGACGACTTCATGCGGTCGGCGACGCAGCTCGCCCGGGCGTTCTACGACAACGGCGTGCCCGGCTACGCGGTGGCCATCTGCCACAGCATCGTGGTCACCGGCATCGTCGAGGAGCTGGGCCTGGAGACCGGGGGGCACGGTCTCGGCTCGCTGCTCCGGTCCGGCGACGCGGCCCGGAAGCTGGCGTTGCGCAACGCGCTGAACAAGCTGGCCTGGCTGGACCTGGAGCTGCTGCTGGAGACCTATGCCGAGGCCGAGGCGGAAACCAGGACCGCGGCGCTCCAGGCGATGGCGGAGACCGTGGAGCGGGAGGCCCGCTCGGCGGTCGAACGGGTCGCCGTCCATACCGGCGGCATGGCGCGGGAAGCCGAGGGCATGGCGGAGTCGGCGGAGCGGGTCGGCGCCAGTTCCCGCACCGTGGCCGCTGCGGCCAACCAGGCGCTCGCCAATGCCCAGACGGTCGCGGCCGCGACCGAGCAGCTGGCCGCCTCGATCCGCGAGATCACCGGCCAGGTGGCACATTCGGGTGCTGTGACCCGCCGCGCGGTCGAGAGCGGCGAACGCACCCAGGCGACCATCGGCTCGCTGTCCCAGGCGGTCGGCAAGATCGACGAGGTCGCCGAGCTGATCAGCGCCATAGCCGGCCAGACCAACCTGCTGGCGCTGAACGCGACGATCGAGGCGGCGCGGGCCGGCGAGGCCGGCAAGGGCTTCGCCGTCGTGGCCCAGGAAGTCAAGAACCTGGCCAACCAGACGGCGCGCTCGACCGAGGAGATCACCCGCCAGATCAGCGAGATCCAGAGCGTCACCGCGACCGCCGTCAGCGCCGTCGCGGAGATCGGCCAGACGATCGGCGAAATCGACCGGGTGTCCGGGGCGATCGCCGCGGCCATGGAGGAGCAGGCGGCGGCGACCCAGGAGATCAGCCGCAACGTCGCCGAGACCACGGTGGCCGCCCACGAGGTTTCGGTCCGCATTTCCGAGGTGTCGAGCGAGGTGGCCCAGACCGGCGAGCAGGCGGCGCAGGTGAAGGCCGGCTCCAGCGAGGTCGCGGTCAGCATCGACGACCTCCGCCGGGTCCTGGTCCGGGTCGTCCGCACGTCCACCGCCGAGGCGAACCGGCGGCGCGATGTGCGCTTCGACGTGGACGAACCCTGCTCGGTCGAGATCGGGTCCGACCGGCGGTCCGCCAGGATCGCGAACCTGTCCGAAGGCGGGGCGATGATCGCCGGAGTCACCGGCATCCGTGTCGGCACCCAGGGAGTCCTGGTGCTGGACCGCCGCGGCGTCCGGATGCGCTTCGACGTGCTGGACGGCGACGGCGGTGCGCTGCATGTCCGTTTCGCCGCCCAGGACATGGAGAATCCGCGCTTCAAGGCGGTGTTCGACACGATCACGGGCGGGCTGCTGCCGACCGCCGCCGCGTAAGGGACGGCACGGGGGCCGGGGCCGGGGCCGGGGCGGTCACGGGACCGTCTTGACCCAGGTTAAGGGAAGACCCCCGGCAGTCGGGCAGGATCGCGTCCGACAGGACACAAGCCACGAAAGCGCCCGCCATGAAGGCAATGGTTCTGCAGCGCCCCGGCAGCCTGCTGGTTCCGACGGACCGGCCCGACCCCGTCCCCGGGCCGGGCCGGCTCCTGATCCGGGTGCATGCCTGCGCGGTCTGCCGCACGGACCTGCACGTGATCGACGGGGAGCTGCCCGACCCCGCCCTGCCCCTCATCCCCGGCCATGAGATCATCGGCTCCGTGGTGGAGGCCGGGCCCGGTGCGGAGCGGTTCGCCCCAGGCGACCGGGTGGGGGTGCCGTGGCTCGGCTGGAGCTGCGGCACCTGCGCCTGGTGCCTTTCCGGCCGCGAGAACCTGTGCGACCGGGCCCGCTATACCGGATACCAGATCGACGGCGGCTATGCAGAGCTGACGGTGGCCGACGCCCGCTACTGCTTCCCGATCGACCCGTTCTATTCGGACTCCGAGGCGGCGCCGCTGATGTGCGCCGGCCTGATCGGCTACCGGGCGCTCCGCATGGCCGGCGACGCCGCCCGCCTCGGGCTCTACGGCTTCGGGGCCGCGGCCCACATCGTGGCGCAGGTCGCCCGCCACCAGGGGCGCGAGGTCTTCGCCTTCACCCGGCCGGGCGACCGGGGCGCCCGGGACCTGGCCTGCGAACTGGGGGCTGCCTGGGCCGGCGGGTCCGACGAGCAGCCGCCCGAGCCGCTCGACGCCGCCATCCTGTTCGCCCCCTCGGGACCGCTGGTGCCGCTGGCGCTTCGGGCCGTGACCAAGGGAGGCACGGTGGTGTGCGCCGGCATCCACATGAGCGACATCCCCTCGTTTCCCTACGAGATCCTGTGGGGCGAACGGGTCGTCCGCTCCGTCGCCAACCTGACCCGGCGCGACGGCGAGGAGTTCCTGGCGCTGGCCCCCCGGGTGCCGGTCCGGACGCGGGTGACGGAGTATCCGCTGGAGCGGGCCAACGAGGCCGTGGCGGCGCTCCGGTCCGGCGCCATCACGGGGGCCGCCGTGCTGACGGTGGGGAAAACAGGCACGCTTGATCCAGGTTAAGGCACGCCGGCCGGCACCGCGGCAGTCTTTTCCGTGCGGCGGCACCGAGGTCGCGCCAATCAAGAAACAGCCCTGGACCTCAGGAGGATCGAGCCATGACCAGCAACCTGGACAAATCAGCCGGGACGTCCGAAACCCAGCCCGCGGCGACCGGGAGCAAGGATGCGGCCGACCGTGCCGGACACCCCCTGCTGAGCCTGCGTGACGAGATCGACCGCCTGTTCGACGATTTCTCCGGCGGCATGATGCGCAGCCCCTTCCGCACGCGCCTGATGGATTTCGAGCCGTTCCGCCGGTTCGAGACGGTGTTCTCGGGAGCGGTGCCCACCGCCGAGGTCGCCGAGAAGGAGAAGGAATACGTGGTCACGCTGGAACTCCCCGGCATCGACCAGAAGGACGTCGAGATCAGCGTCAGCGGCAGGATGCTGACCGTGAAGGGCGAGAAGCGCGAGGAAAAAGAGGAAACGGAGAAGCAGCTCCACCTGTCCGAACGGCGCTACGGCTCGTTCCAGCGCTCCTTCCCCATCCCGGAAACGGTCGATCAGGACAGGATCGCCGCGGCGATGAAGGACGGCGTGCTCACCGTCACGCTGCCCAAGACCGAGGAAGCCTCGCGGCCGGCACGCAGGATCGAGGTTTCGGGCTCTTAGCCCGCTTCCCTCCAGTCCCGGCCATGAGCCAACCCTGAGGCGGATCACCCGAGGCGGATCAAATGGAAACACCACTCAAGATCACCTTCAAGAACCTGGATCCGTCGCCGGCGCTGGAAGCGCGCATCGGCGAGAAGGCCGCGAAGCTGGATCATTTCTGCGAGCATGTCGTGGCGTGCCACGTGGTCGTGGAGCGGCCCCACGGCAGTCGCCAGCAGGGCGATCTCTACCAGGTGACGGTCGACTTGACCGTTCCGGGCGGGGAACTGGTCGCCGACGGCGTCCACGAGAACGCTCACGCCGCCCTTCGCGCCGCCTTCGACGCGGCGGTCCGGCGGCTTGAGGACCATGTCAGGCGCCGGCGGCTGGACGTGAAACGGCACGATCCGGCGCCCCATCCGACGGCGTGACGGGGAGGGTTACCCATGATCAGGAAGATCCTGGCACCGCTGGACGGCCAGCCGTCCGACCGGACCTCGCTGGCGCTGGCGTTCGGCATGGCCCGGCTGCTGGACGCCCATGTCGAAGGGGTCTTCCTGGCCGCGGACCCGGCCGGGAGCATTCCGATCATGGGCGAGGCGGTTCCGCCCGAGTTCATCGAAGAGTTGATCCGGGAAAGGGAGGAGGCCGTGGCCGCCGCCGGGCGCGAGGCCGAACGGTGCTTCGACGAGGTCCGGCAGGCGGCCGCCCTGCCGCTGGCCGAGGCGCCCGGCGCGGGCAGCGGGGGTGCCAGCGCCTGGTTTCACAGGAAACCGGGGAACGTCGAGCGGACCCTGGCGAGGATCGCCCGCTGCGCCGACCTGACCGTCCTGCCCCAGGGCGAGCGTCCCTTCCCGGGGACCCTGGCCAGGGTCCGCGACGCGGTGCTGTTCGACGCGGGACGGCCGCTCCTGCTGGCCCCCGCCATTCCGTTCGAGGGTTTGGGGCCGGTAGAAAACTTAGGAAAGGCCGTCGCGATCGCCTGGAACGACAGCGCCGAGGCGACGCACGCGATCATCGATGCGATGCCGCTGCTGACCCGCGCGTCCAAGGTCCTGATCCTGGTACAGGAGGACTTCCGCCGCCAGATCGACGGCGCCGTGGACCTTGCCGCATATCTCGCGTGGCACGGCATCGACGCGGCCATAGACAGGTTGCCGAGGGTCGAGGAGGAGCCGATGGGACAGGTGCTGACCCAGCGCGCCCTCGACCTGGGCGCCGGCCTGCTGGTCATGGGCGCCTACGGACACAGCCGTTTCCGCGAGATGGTCCTGGGCGGCACGACCCGCCATGTGCTGGAAAACCCGGCCCGGATCCCCGTGCTGATGGCCCACTGACGGGGCCGGGGGCACCGGGATGCGTTATCTTCTCACATGCCTGGGCTGGAAGCTCTTCACGTAGTTCTCGCTTTGCCGGACATGTTCGGAGTTGTTCGTCCAGAAGTCCGGGGTCTCCAGATCGATGACCTTCCAGAGCATCTTCAGGAGCCTGTAGTAGTTCTTCTGGTCCAGCAGCGGCTCCACGGCCTCGATGTCGAAACCGGCGCCGTGCCGCGAACCTGCCTTTCGCAGATGCTCCTTCACGTTATGCCAGATCCTCAGGATATCACCGTGCTGTCCCTCCCGGGAGCTGCGGTGCTTGATGTAGGTTTCCTGGATCACATAGTAGAACGTCTGGAGCATGGTCAGCGCGCTGGGGTCCTTGATGGTCATCCGTTCTGGCAGGATATCGCACTGGTCGAGCAGCAATATCTCCGAATTGTCGACGAACTGCATCCGGACGCCCTCGATATACAGGACCTCACCTTTCTTGACGGAGTATCGAAGCGCCATTCTTGCTCACTCGGTTCTGGAAGCGGTGCGGATGGTCCGGCGGGCCCGGTGCCTCAGCCCGGTTTCCGGGCGACGAAGATCGTACCGAACACCGGCCGGCCGGCGTTGACGCGGAGCTGCTCGCGGGCGGCGGTCAACACCTCGAAGCCGGCGTCGGCCAGGGCATTCTCGACATAGGACCGGCGATGGGCGAAGCGGCCCGCCGTGGAAATTTCATAGTCGTCAAGGAAACACTCCTCGACCGAGAAGACGAACAGGCCGCCGGCTTCCAGGACGCCGGAGACCTTGGAGACGAACCCGTCGAGCCGGCCGATATAGCCGCACACGTCGGCGGCGACCGCGACCGAATAGGCGCGGTCGATCTCGCCCAGCGACTCCTGCAGGTTGACGGCTTCGATCTGGTCGTAGACGCGCTTCTCCAGCGCCTTGGCCAGCATGTTGCGGGAGATGTCGACGCCCTTCTGGAAGTCGGCGAGGTCGCGCAGCATGAGGCCGGCCAAGCCGGTCCCGCAGCCGAGGTCGAGGACGGAGGCGAAGCGCGACCGGCCGGGAGCGGCCTTCAGCAGGTAGCGGCGGACTAGGCCCGGCACGCGGTATCGCAGCTTCTCGATCAGGTCGGTTTCGAAGTGGCTGGCGTAATCGTCGAACAGCCCCGCCACGAACTCGGGCGGAACGGTATCCATCGCCTCGTTCCGCAGCAATGCCAGCATGTGCCGCGACCGGGAATTCGTCGGGTCCAGTTCGACGGCCCGTTCGAACGCCGCCGCGGCGTCGGCGCGGCGGCCGGGGCTGCGGTGCAGGGCGTTGCCCATGTTGTGGTACAGTTCCGGCGCCTCGACGAAGGCCAGGGTACGTCGGCAGACCTCGATGCTGCGCCCGAAATCCTTCAGGAAATTCAGCGTGCTCGACAGGTTTACCGCCGCATCGGCCATGTCGGGGTGAGCCGCCAGGACGGTTTCGAACAGTTCGACCGCCGCCTCGTGGTTGCCCTGCCCCCGCATCGCGAGGCCCAGGTTCACGTAGAGCTGGGAATGCTGCTCGGGTTCCGAATTGTTGATCGCCTTCACGTGGAAGACGACCGCCTCGTCGAACATCTGCAATTTCTGGAGATGCACGGCGAAGCCGTTGAGCAGTTCCCAGTCATGGGGCCTGACCATCACGGCGGTCGCCAGATCCTGGACCGCGTCGCCCAGTTCGCCCTGGCGGGCGCGGCAAGCTCCCCGCAGCGCCAGCAGGTCGGCGTCCTCCGGCAGGGCGCCGAGCGCCGCATCCACCAGGGCCCGGGTCCCTTCCAGGTCGCCGCGCGCCAGAAGGATGGTTGCGCGTTGCTTCAAATCCGCCATGCCAGCGGAATCGAGCGGTTCTTGCAGGGCTATCTCGGCAAGCATTGATTATCTCCAGCTCCCGACCGAACCGTCCGGCGGTCAAGGCGGCGTTCAGGCGAAAAGATTCAGCTTCCACTGCTCCGGACCGGCCGACACGGACGTGTCGTCGGAAAGCATCAGGAAGCGCTTGGCCATCTTGTCGACGAATTTCGGATCGCCCAGGTCGGAGACCTTCAGGCGTTTCTCGATCGCGGCGGCCTGCGCCTCGACCGACTGGTTGGCGATTTCCAGGGGCAGGCCCAGCGCTGTCGTAACGACATGGCGCAGGCGCTGGTCGCCCAGGATGTCGTAGGCGTTCTTGACGCTCGCGGCATTGTCCTTCAGGTACAGGGCCAGGGGGACAGCCGAATTCTGGGTGGCCAGTCCGTCGTTGTACCGGCTCTTGACGTAGAGTTCGGCCAAGTCGTCCTTGGTGCTTTCCCGCTGGATCTGCCCGAGCCCCTTCTCGCCGAACTGGAGCAGGCTGGCGGCCGCCTTGTAGCGCTTGTCGGTCAGCCTGTTCATCAGGGCGTCGGAATCCTCGGCCTTCTGGGTCAGGGCCTTCCTGATCAGGCCCATCTTGTCCGTTTCCTTGCCGAGATCCACCGCATTCAGGACGAACTGCGTCAGGCGGCGGTCCTTGAACAGATCATCGACCGACTTGACGCTCTGGATCTTGTCGCGGAAATAGTTCACCTCCGCCTTGACGTCCTTCCTGGCAGCCATCTTCTCCAGTGCCGTGTCGCTCTGCTTGAGGGCCAGCTGATAGGCCGCCAGGGCCGGCATTTTGTAGAAGACGATGCTGTTGGACATGGTCCGGCTCCCGAAGGTGGAACGATCCCCTTACGCGCCGCGGCGCTCGCTCTGAGGTCCCGCTGCCATCGGCGGCGCCTCGCTCTGGGCTGCGAGCCCCTCGATCATCTGGGTGTTGATGTCGATCAGGAAATCGACGTCCAGCTTGCCGGTGGCGTTCTCGTCGATTTCGCGGATGACGGTCTGCCCGATGGAGATGATCTGGGCGCGCAGCGGTGCCGGCAGGCGGTTCTGATCGTCCCGCAGCAGGTTGACGACGGTCTGCCAGAGCAGCCTGTTGTCCGACGCTGCCCTTACGAGCCCTATTCCATCCGGGTTCGCCTTGCCCTCGATCAGGCCGAAAGTCACGCGCTTGAAAAGATTCGCCTCCTGCGAGCGATAATCTGTCTTCATCATCGCCGCCTGTTTGTAGGCCTTGAGATTCGTGTTCATTGCCACGTCCGTTCTGAACCGCTTCCGGTGATGGTTTCGAGTGGGGAGAAAGGAATACCGCCAAGCGCGCCGAGAACGTCGGGAGGTCGCAGCCGCCCTTTCCGGACCGGAGCCCGGAAAGGGCGGGGCGACCTTAACGGAACAGGCCCAGCAGCGACTGCGGCGACTGGTTGGCGATCGACAGCGCCTGGCTGGAAAGCTGCTGCTTGACCTGCAGCGACTGCAGGCGGGCACTTTCCTTGGCGAGGTCGGCGTCGACGATGGCGCCCAGGCCGGTGTTGGTCGCGTCGGCGATCGCGTTGTTGAACCCGATCTGGTTGGTGACCCGGCGGCTGTCGGCAGCCAACTGGTTCATCCCCGTGCCGAGCTCTTTCATGGCTTCGTCGACGCCGGCGCCGTCCGCGATCAGGGCGGCGGCTCCGGTGGCATCCGTTACAGCGGTAAGCTTGTCCAGCACGTCGGTCTTGAGATCCTTCGCCTTCACCTCGATGTTGCCGCCATCGACGTTGGAGATGATCTTCTGGCCGGTAGTGCTGTCGATCAGATTGACACCGTTGTACTTCGCGTCCTTGATGAAGTTGTCGATGTCTTCCTTCAGGGTCGTATACTGTGCATTGTAGTTGGCACGGTCGGTAGCGTTCAGAGCTTCGTCGGACAGCTTGGTGAGGACGACGCGGACGTCCTGGAGCGACTTGGAGATGTTTTCGCCGGCCTTGACGGCGACGTCGATCATGCCCTTGCCGACCGCGAGACGCTCGTTCACCGCGCCGATCGCCTTGACATCGCTGCGGATGCCTTCCGCGACGGCGTAGGACGCGCCGTCGTCATAAGCGTCGGCAACGTTCAGGCCGGTGCTGATGCGTTTCTGCGTCGACGACAGGGATTCGCTGACGCTGTTCAGGTTCTTCAGGGCAACCATCGCCCCGATGTTGGTATTGACTGAGTTGGCCATCCGAGCCTCACGTTTTGGATTGAAGCGACTTTCTGCCGCCTAATGATGTTGGCGCGGAAACATGAATAAGATCTTAATATCGGGATATTATGACTTATGTATTATGTCAGTACTTGGATTATTACTTGTAGTCGTTGGGTATTTACTTAGCGCAGATGTCTCGCTCCACAGTCTTTCTGCATGGGTTTTCTTGCAGGAAGCGAAAAGGTGCGTTTCCTAATGCGTTTCCTATTACAACTCGCGATGAGTCATCCAGAAAACGGAAGGGCTGAAACCGTATCGCTGCCACGGGGTAACAATCATGGAGCTGTATACAACTCTTGATAGCGGCTCCTCGGACGAGTCCTTGCGCAAGGGCCTATGACGTTCCTGTTCATCCGAAGATCATAGGAGACAGCCGTGCCAGTCACGGCGCCCTCGCCATGCCGGTCTCCAAGCCAGGGCCTCTCCCGCCTGCGGCTCGGGCGGGGCAACTACCCCTCGGCTCGCCAGCCCTGAAGCACGCGCATGTAGTTCGCCCGCTCGAAGGCCGCCGGGTCGGGGCAGCGCCGCAGGTTCATGCTGCCCTGCATCTGCTCCAGGGAGGCGTAGTCGCGCTCCTCCATCCAGCGGCGAAGCCCCTCGACCAGCACGGTCAGGTGCTCCGGGCCGTGGCGCAGCAGGGACGACACGGTCTGCACCGCGTGGGCTCCGGCCATCACCGCCTTGACCACGTCCTCCACCCGATGGACCCCGCCCGATGCCGCCAGCGCGGGCCGCACCCGGCCCGAGAGGATCGCCAGCCAATGGAGGCGCAGCAGCAGTTCCGACGAGTCCGAAAGCTGGACCCGCGGCGTCACCTCCAGCGCCTCGATGTCGATGTCGGGCTGGTAGAAGCGGTTGAACAGCACCACCCCGTCGATCCCGACATCCTCCAGCCGCCGGACGACCGCGGCGACGCTGGAGAAGAAGGGCGACAGCTTCACCGCGACCGGGATCGAGACCGCGCGGCGGACGGCGACGGCGACGCCGACCAGCCGGTCCTCGACCACCTGTCCGGGTTCGTTGGGATTGGCGGCCACGGCATAGACGTTCAGTTCCAGCGCGTCGGCGCCGGCCTCCTCCATCAGCTTGGCGTAGCGGATCCAGCCCGACCGGCTGACGCCGTTCAGCGAGGCGATCACCGGCACGCCGACCGCGTTCTTGATGCGGCGGATCTGCTCCAGGTAGCCCTCGGGTCCCAGCGCGAAGCCGTCGAGCGGCGGCAGATAGCTGAGCGCCTCGGCGAAGCTCTCGGCCGGACGCTCCGCGGCATGGACGGCCGCCAGCTGTTCGCCGGAGATCTGCTCCTCGAACAGGGAATGCATGACGATGGCGGAGGCCCCGGCATCCTCCAGCCGACGCACCATGTCCAGGTCGTCGACCAGGGGCGACGCGCCCGGCATGATCGGATGGGGCAACTCGAAACCGAGATAGCGCGTGCGCAGGTCCATGATCGCTTCCCTCCGCTCGATGAGTGGTCAGTCGGCCGTGGGCTCGACGAAGCCCGCCATGTGGCGGTAGAGGTCCAGGCGCAGCCTGTTCTCGGTCTCCGCTGCCTTGAGCAGCCGCCGGAACCGCTCGGGGTCGTCGCGCCGGACGACGCCGAAGCGGGTTTCGTTGGCCATGAAGTCGGCAAGCCGCGCCTTGGGCGGACCGCTGTCCAGCTGAAGCGGCGGCTGTCCCGCCGCGAGCCGGCGCGGATCGTAGCGGAACAGCGGCCAGTGGCCGCTCTCGACCGCCAGCTTCTGCTGGTCGAGCTGGTGGCACAGGTCGTAGCCGTGGGCGACGCAGGGGCTGTAGGCGATGATCAGGGACGGGCCGGGATAGGACTCGGCCTCCATGAAGGCCCTGACCGTCTGCGCGTCTTTGGCGCCGAACGCGACATGGGCGACATAGACGTGGCCGTAGGCCATCGCCAGCATGCCCAGGTCCTTCTTTCCGACAGCCCGGCCGGCCATGGCGAACTTGGCCGACGCGCCGAGCGGCGTCGCCTTCGACTGCTGGCCGCCGGTATTCGAGTAGACCTCCGTGTCCAGCACCAGCACGTTCACGTCCCGGTCGGACGACAGCACGTGGTCCAGGCCGCCATAGCCGATGTCGTAGGCCCAGCCGTCGCCGCCGACGATCCAGACGGACTTGGGCGCGAGATAGTCGGCCAGAAGCTCCAGCCGCCGGGCGGCGGGGCCGGCGATCCCGGCCAGATGCCGGCGCAGCTCCAGGACGGCCTCCCGCCGGGCCTTGAGGGCGCCTTCCCCGGCGGGTCCTTCCGCCAGCAGGTCCTGCACCGGAATACCGGAAAGCTCATGCTCCAGCCCGCGCAGCAGGCTCCTGGCCTGGTCGGCCAGCTGGTCGATCCCGACCCGGATGCCGAAGCCGAACTCGGCATTGTCCTCGAACAGGGAGTTGGCCCAGGCCGGTCCCCGCCCGTCGGCATTGGTCGCATAGGGCGTGGTCGGCAGGTTTCCGCCATAAATGGACGAGCAGCCGGTGGCGTTGGCGATGACGGCGCGGTCGCCGAACAGCTGGGTCAGCAGCTTGACGTAGGGCGTCTCGCCGCAGCCGGCGCAGGCGCCGGAGAACTCGAACAGCGGCTCGAACAGCTGCACCTGCTTGACGTTGTGCGGCACCAGTTCGCGCGGGGCTTCCGGCACCTGCCGGAAATAATCCCAGAGCGGCCGGGCCGCCGGGCGCACCGCCTCGGCCGGCCGCATTTCCAGCGCCTTGCGGCGGGGATTGCCCTTGTCCTTGGCCGGGCAGACCTCGACGCACAGGGTGCAGCCGGTGCAGTCGTCGGGAGCCACCTGGAGCAGGTACTTCGCCCCCTGGAACTCGTCGCCGCGGTAGTCGAGGGTCACGAATCCTTCGGGAGCGTCCGCCAGGTCGGCGGGTGCGGCGGCCTTGACCCGGATCGCGGCGTGCGGGCAGACCATCGCGCATTTGTTGCACTGGATGCACAGCTCGGCGTTCCAGACCGGGATCTCGGTCGCGATCATGCGCTTCTCGTAGCGCGTGGTGCCCAGCGGCCAGGTCCCGTCCACCGGGAAGGCGCTGACCGGCAACCGGTCGCCGTGCCCGGCGAGCATCAGCGCCGTGACCCTTTGGACGAAATCCGGCGCGTCTCCGGGAACGGCCGGCGGCCGGGGAAGGCCGGTGGGCCGGGACGGCCCCCTGGCCGGAACCGGGACCGGCACCAGATGGGCCAGCGCCTCGTCCACGGCGGCATTGTTGCGCCGGACCATCTCCTCGCTGCGGCGGCCGTAGGTCTTCTCGATCGCGGCACGGATCTCGGCGATCGCCTCGTCGCGCGGCATCACCTCGGACAGGGCGAAGAAGCAGGTCTGCATGATGGTATTGATGCGGCGCCCCAGCCCCGCCTCCCGGGCGACCCGGCTGGCGTCGATCGCGTGGAGCCGCAAGGCCCGCTCGATCGCCAGTTCCTGGACCTCGCGGGGCAGCCGGGCCCAGACCTCCTCCGGGGTGCCGGGAAGGTTCAGCAGCACCTGGGCGCCCGGAGCGGCCAGCTCCAGGACGTCGGCCCGCTCCAGCAGGGGGGCGTGGTGGCAGGCGACGAAATCCGCCTTGCGGATCAGCCAGGGAGCGTTGACCGGGTTCCGGCCGAAACGCAGGTGGGAGACGGTGGTGGCGCCGGCCTTGCGGCTGTCATAGACGAAATAGCCCTGGGCATGGGCGCCCGTATGCTCCGCGATGATCTTCAGCGAGTTCTTGTTGGCGCCGACCGTCCCGTCCGAGCCCAGGCCGAAGAACACCGCCCGCATGGTGTCGGGCGGCTCGATGTCGAAATCCGGGTCGAAGGACAGCGAGGAATGGCTCACGTCGTCGGTGATGCCGAGGGTGAAGCGCCGCTTCGGCTGCGGCTTGGTCAGTTCCTCGAACACCGCCGCGGCCATGCCGGGCGTGAACTCCTTGGACGACAACCCGTAGCGTCCGCCGATCACCACGGGACGGGCCGGGAACTCCGCGGGGGCGTCGGCCAGCGCCGCGACCACGTCGAGGAACAGGGGTTCGCCGACCGATCCCGGCTCCTTGGTCCGGTCCAGCACCGCGACCGCACGGACCGAGGGCGGCAGTGCCTCCAGGAAGCCGGCGGTGTCGAAAGGCCGGTAGAGCCGCACGGTCAGCGCGCCGACCTTGTGGCCGCGCGCCGCCAGCCAGAGCGCGGTTTCCCGCACCGTCCGGGCGCCCGATCCCATGGCGACCACCACCCGCTCGGCGTCCGGCGCGCCGTCATAGTCGAACGGGGCGTAGCGGCGGCCGGTCAGCGCCGCGAAGCGGTCCAGGACGCCGCGGACGATGCCGGGGCAGGCTTCGTAATAAGGGTTGCAGGCCTCGCGCGCTTGGAAGAAGACGTCGGCGTTCTGCGCGGTGCCGCGGATCACGGGATGATCGGGGGTCAGCGCCCGCCGGCGCAGGGCGTCGACCGCGTCCCCGTCCAGCATGGCCCCCACCTGCTCGTCGTCCAGCGGGGTCACTCGGTTCAGCTCGTGGGAGGTGCGGAACCCGTCGAAGAAATGGATGAACGGGATGCGGGACTCCAGGGTCGCGGCATGGGCGACCAGGGCCATGTCCTGCGCCTCCTGCACGGTGGAAGACGCGAGCATCGCGAAGCCGGTCTGGCGGCAGGCCATCACGTCGGAATGGTCGCCGAAGATCGACAGGGCATGGGTCGCCAGGGTGCGCGCCGCCACGTGGAGCACGAACGGCGTCAGCTCGCCCGCGATCTTGTAGAGGTTGGGAATCATCAGCAGCAGGCCCTGGGACGCCGTGAAGCTGGTCGCCAGCGCGCCGGCCTGGAGCGCGCCGTGGATCGCCCCGGCGGCCCCGCCCTCAGACTGCATCTCGACCACCCGGGGGACCTGCCCCCACAGGTTGGGCCGCCCCTTGGCCGCCCATTCGTCGGCCAGCTCGCCCATGGGCGAGGCGGGAGTTATGGGGTAGATCGCGATGACCTCGCTGGCCCGGTACGCGACGGAGGCCGCGGCCTGGTTGCCGTCGATGATCTCGCCGGCCTGAGTCCGGTCCTCCCCGGAGCTGCGTGCGATGGCTACGGACCCGTCGTCGGGCATGGCATCCTCCCGCTATTTTCCGCCAGCATCGGCGGAAAGCGGAAGCGCCGCATTGACATCGGTCAAGAACGCGGGGGAATCGTCCTGCCGGCTTCCGGCCGGAGGAAGTCGAAGTCGCAGCCCTCGTCGGCCTGGAGCACGCTGTCCAGGTAGAGCTTGCGGTAGCCCCGCTCCGGCGGCGCATGGGGGACCGGCACGGGCGCGCGGGCGGCCAGTTCGGCCTCGTCCACCAGCAGGTCGATCCGGCGCGCCGGCACGTCCAGCCGGATGCGGTCGCCGGTGCGGACCAGGGCCAGCGGGCCGCCGGAGGCGGATTCCGGCGTCACGTGCAGGACGATGGTGCCCGACGCGGTGCCGCTCATACGCCCGTCGGAGATCCGCACCATGTCGGTGACGCCCTGGCGGGCCAGCTTGCGCGGGATCGGCAGGTATCCCGCCTCCGGCATGCCGGGGGCGCCCTTCGGGCCGATGTTCTGAAGAACCAGGATGTCGTCGGCGGTCACGTCCAGGTCGGGATCGTCGATCCGGGCGGCCAGGTCGGCGGCCCCGGCGAAGACGACGGCGCGTCCGGTGTGCCGCATCAGCCGGGGCGACGCGGCCGACTGCTTGACGATGGCTCCCCCCGGCGCCAGCGTGCCGCGCAGGAAGGCCATGCCGCCCTCGGGATGGATCGGGTTTTCCAAGGTGCGCACGACGTCCTGCGGCCACGGGCCGGGCGCCGCGTCGATCGCCTCGCCCAGGGTCGTGCCGGCGACCGTCGGGCAGTCCAGGTGCAGCAGCGGCCGCAATTCGCGGAGGATCGCGGCGAGGCCGCCGGCATCGTGCAGGTCTTCCATGTAGTGGCGGCCGGACGGCTTGAGATCGACCAGGACGGGCGTCTCCCGGCCCATGCGGTCGAAACCCTCCAGGTCGATGCGGATGCCCAGGCGGCCGGCCATGGCGGTCAGGTGGATGATCCCGTTGGTCGATCCTCCCGTCGCCAGCAGCACCCGGAGCGCGTTCTCGAACGCCCGTTCCGTCATGATCCGGTCGGGCGTGACGCCGTCCCGGGCGAGGCGCACCGCGGCGGCGCCGGTCGCCTCCGCATGGCGCAGCCGTTCCGACAGGACCGCCGGGATCGCGGCCCCGCCGGGCAGCATCATGCCCAGCGCCTCGACCGCGAGCGCCATGGTGCTGGCCGTGCCCATGACCGAGCAGGTGCCGGCGCTGGGCGCCAGCCGGTCGTTGACCTCCGCGATCTCGGCGGCGTCGATCTCGTCCGCGCGGTACCGCGCCCAGAAGCGGCGGCAGTCGGTGCAGGCGCCGACCCGCTCGCCCCGGTGGCTCCCGGTCAGCATCGGCCCGGTGACGAGCTGGATCGCGGGCACGCCGGCGCTGGCCGCCGCCATCAACTGGGCCGGGACCGTCTTGTCGCAGCCGCCGATCAGCACCACGGCGTCCATCGGCTGCGCCCGGATCATCTCCTCCGTGTCCATGGCCATCAGGTTGCGGAGAAACATGCTGGTGGGATAGGCGAAGGACTCATGGAGCGACACGGTCGGGAAATCGACCGGCAAGGCGCCCGCCAGCATCACGCCGCGCTTCACCGCCTCGATCAGGTCGGGCACCGTGCGGTGGCAGGCGTTGTAGCCGCTGTAAGTGTTGACGATTCCGACGATCGGCCGTTCCAGGGCGTCGTCGGAGTAGCCCATGGCCTTGATGAAGGCCTTGCGCAGGAACATGGAAAAACCCGCGTCCCCGTAGCTGGTCAGCCCGCGCGCCATGCCGGTCTTCTTCGTCGTCATCCCTGGTCCCCTACCCTCCCGTGCGGTTCGGGAAGGCTAGGCAGATTGGACAGGACGGTCCAGTGTAATCACCATGCCAGCTTGATCACCATATAGGCCGCGTCGTCGCCGTAGGACGCCAGCTTGGCGGCCAGCACCGCGTCGCCGGGATGATCCGCGAAGCCGCGCCGGCGCCAGTACGGCGCCGACCGGTTGACGGCGGTCAGGGCCAGCGCCGGCAGGCCCCGGCGCCCGGCGAGGTCGCGGAGGAGGCCGACCAGCGCCTCCCCCAGTCCGAGCCCGCGCGCCCCGGGCAGCAGCGCCACGTCATGCAGGTAGAGGCAGTCGGCGTCGCTCGGCAGCCCGCCGAGCAGGCTGTCGAGAGCCGGCGGGCGGCCCAGCGTGCCTGGATGGCTGACGGCGTAGCCGAGCACGCTGCCGTGCCCGTCCTGCGCGATCAGGCAGCCGGCGGGGAACAGCGCCAGGCGCTCGACCGGCACCTCCGGGGATTCCGGATATGCCGGGTGGACGATCCCGGCGATCCGCTCGACCGTGGGCAGGTCCGCCGGACCCATGGGCCGCCAGTTTGCCGACATGCTGAACCGATCCGTTCCCGGCCGGCGCCTCAGCCGGGACGGAGGTCGGGAAAGACGTCGGCGACCGACCGGGCTTCCATCAGGCGGTCCATATAGGTGTCGAGCTGGTCGATGGTCGCCGAAGCGATCAGGCGGTCCGCATCGGCCGGCAGGTCGCCGAACCGGCGCCGAAGCTGTCGCGACAGCATCTCCGCCCTGCCCGCGGTCATGCCCTCGGCCAAAGCTTCGGCCTTAAGTTCGCGCTCCCAGATCTTGATCCGCTCCGACAGCATGTCCTGAACCTCCCAAAGTCCCGACGGGACCGTCACCGGCCCGTCTCCGCCGACCAGCGCCGCCACCGCCTGCGCCACCACCTCGCCGAAGGCCAGCTTCAGCGAGTCGTGGCCCGCATGCCCCTGGAACCAGCCGATCACCTCCCGGACCAGTCCGGGCAGCTCGGCGGGCCGGGTGCAGGTCTCGATCCGGAAGAGCAATGCCACCAAGCCGTCCCTTCGGGCGAGATCGTCGGCGCCGAGCCTGCCCTCGTCGATGAGATGATAGCGGATGCTCGGCTGCCAAGGCCAGAGCGCCGCGTCGGGGTCCAGGCCCATCAGGCCGGCGGTGTCCAGGGGCGCGTTCCACGGGGCCTCGCCGTTGTAGAGCACCACCGGCAGCACCGGCGGCAGGGGCGGGCCGGCCGGCAGCTTCAGCTCCTGGATGAGCTGCTGCCACAGCAGGCCGACATAGACCATGACCCGGATCGCCATCCACCAGTCGGTGCGCGACTGGAACTCCAGCATCAGGTAGATGTGGACCACCTCGCCCGACAGGGTCGGCACGCGCCAGATCAGGTCGCCCTCGCGCCGGCGGCCGTCGCGGGCGTGGAACTTGGCGTTGACCCGCTCCATGCGGGTGAAGTCCAGCCCGGCGGCGACCTCCTCCGGCACGAAGCCGCGGATCAGCTGCTCGACCATCGACGGGTGGGAAAAGAGGCGGTGGTAGAGGCTGTCGGAAGCAGGCATCGGGGCGGGTATCCGGTGAGGCGAATTCCCCCCTTCTGCATGCTCACGCAACCGCCGGCAAGCAGGGGACGCGGCCCGCGACCCTATGCCCCGTCCTCCCTCAGCCGCCGACCTTCACCACGGTGCGGCCGCGGACCTGGCCCTTGAGGATATCCTCGGCCAGCCGGGGCAGGTCTTCCAGCGCGACTTCGGTGGTTACCGCGTCCAGCGTCTCCGGCGGGAGTTCGCGGGCGATGCGGGTCCATGCCTCCTGGCGCCGGGGCTTCGGGCAGTTGACCGAATCGATGCCGAACAATGCCACGCCGCGCAGGATGAAGGGCATCACGGTGGTCGGCAGGTCGGCGCCCCCGGCAAGGCCGCAGGCGGCGACGGCACCGCCATAGGCGACGCCCGCCAGCACGCTGGCGAGCGTTGTGCCGCCGACGGTATCGACCGCGCCGCCCCAGCGTTCCGAGGTCAGCGGCTTGGCCGGCTGCGCCAGCTCATTGCGGTCGACGATCACCGATGCGCCGAGGGACTTCAGGTAATCGGCCTGCTCCGGCCGGCCGGTCGAGGCCGCCACCTTGTAGCCGCGGCCGGCGAGCAGCCGGACGGCGACGCTGCCGACGCCGCCAGCCGCCCCCGTCACCAGGATCTCGCGGTTCTTGTCCAGGCCGTGCCGCTCCAGCGCCATCACGGCCAGCATCGCGGTGAACCCCGCCGTGCCGACCGCCATGGCGTGGCGGACGGCCATGCCTTCCGGCAGGGGGACCAGCCATTCCGACTTGACCCGCGCCCGCTCGGCGAAGCCTCCGGACCAACTCTCGCCGACTCCCCAGCCGGTCAGGACCACCGCGTCGCCCGGCTTGTAGTCGGGCGAGTCGGACCGGATCACCGTGCCGGCGAAATCGATGCCGGGCACCATGGGGAACTTGCGCAGGATGCGCCCCCGGCCGGTCAGCGCCAGCCCGTCCTTGTAGTTGAAGCTGGACCAGGCGACGGCGACGGTGACGTCGGCCTCCGGCAGCTCGGCGTCCGTCCAGCGCTTCAGGCCGACCTGCACCTTGCCGTCGGCCTGGTCGGCGACGAGGGCCCTGAAGGAGGCTTGGGAAGCGTTCTCGGTCATGGGCGGATTCTCCCCTTGATTGGTTATCGGGACGGGTGTCTCAGCCGGCACCTCGCCGCAACGCTCATGGCAGGCATTCGGGGCGGGATCGAAAGCCGGCCGATTATCTGCCGCCCGCTTATTTGTTTGACAAATATTCGGGTGTCAACCGAGCCTGATGGCGACCAACGGCAGCGGACAGAACCGGCATGAGCAATCCCGGCGACCGGATCGCCCTCCGCCCAGCGGGACGGACCTTGTCCCTCGCCCTGCTCCTGGTCGCCGAGGTGGCGGCCATGTCGGTCTGGTTCGCCACGACGGCGTCGCTCGCCGGCATCAAGGCGGAATGGGACCTGGGACCGTTCCGGGAAGCCTTGCTGACCAGCAGCGTCCAGGCGGGGTTCGTCGCCGGAACCCTCTTCAGCGCGCTGCTCAGCCTGCCCGATCGGATGGACCTGCGGCATCTGTTCCGCGCATCGGCGCTGGTCGCCGCGGTCGCCAACGCCGCGATCCTTGCCCTCGACCCGACCGACATCCTGCTGCCGGTGCTGCGGTTCGTGACCGGCATGTGCATGGCGGGCGTCTATCCCGTCGGGATGAAGCTCGCCACCACCTGGGCGAAACGGGACCTGGGGCTGCTGATCGGCCTGCTGATCGCGGCGCTCACCCTGGGCTCCGCCTCGCCCCATCTGCTCGCGGCCTTCGGCGGGGTGGACTGGCGGGTGCCCTACGTCGCCGCCTCGGCGGCGGCCGTGCTGGCGGGGGTGCTGATCACTTTCGTCCAGGTCGGGCCCAACGTCGCCAAGGCGCCGCCGCTGCGCCTCGGCAACGCGCTGGAGGCGTGGCGAAACCGGCCGCTGCGGCTGGCCAACCTGGGCTATCTCGGTCACATGTGGGAGCTTTACGCCATGTGGGCCTGGTTCAGCGCCTTCGTCCATGCCAGCTTCGCCCTGACGCTGGGCGAACACTCCTCGACCGAGGCCAAGCTGGCGACCTTCGCCGTCGTCGGCGCTGGGGCGGCGGGAGCGCTGGCCGGCGGCTGGCTGGCCGATCGATGGGGCCGCACCCTGGTCACCTCGGTCTCCATGGCGGTCAGCGGAACCTGCGCGCTGACCATCGGCCTGCTGTTCGACGGCCCGCCGGCCCTGCTCGTCGCGGTCGGCATCGTCTGGGGCATCAGCATCATCGCCGACAGCGGCCAATTCTCGGCGACCGTGGCCGAACTGAGCGACCGGTCGCTGGTCGGCACCATGCTGACGATCCAGACCTGCGCCGGCTTCCTGCTGACGCTCGCCAGCATCCACCTGCTGCCCTTCGTGGTGGACGCGGTCGGCTGGACCCACGCCTTCGCGGTGCTCGCCATCGGCCCGTTCCTCGGGATCGTGGCGATGCTGCGCCTTCGGGCCGATCCCGCCGCCCGGGCGATCGCCGGCGGCAGGCGCTGATCCGTTTCAGGAAACACCGATTTGGACCGAATATCTTAGTATTATCCAGCATTTTGTGACAAATGAGGTACGAGCCAGCAGGCGCTTGCCTAATCTATCAGGGTAATACAAATTCGCGCTCAAGAAAATCGATGGCAACAGCGAACTTAGCGCGAGGCTATTCATGGCGACACTTCCAGGCGGGTCCTACGACACCCAGTACGGTACCGGCGATTCCGATTTTCTCATGGGCGGCAACCGTCACGACCTTTTGATCGGCGGCGGCGGTGACGACATGCTGTTCGGCAACTGGGGCGAAGACGTGCTCGACGGCGGGTCCGGCGATGATTACCTGAGCGGCGGCGCGCGGTCCGACCTGCTGCTCGGCGGCAGCGGCAACGACACCCTGCTGGGCGGCACCTCCGACGACACCATGATCGGCGGATCGGGCGACGACCTGCTGAAAGGCGAGCACGGGCACGACTGGCTCGACGGCGGCAGCGGCAACGACATCCTGGACGGCGGCAGCGGCAGGGACGTCCTGAACGGCGGGTCGGGCGACGACATGCTGCTGGGCGGCGGCCATGACGACATCCTGAACGGCGGCTCCGGCAACGACTACATGCGGGGTGACAACGGCAACGACGTCATGCACGGCGGCAGCGGCGACGACGTGCTGGCCGGCGGCAACGGCGACGACATCCTTTTCGGCGATGCCGGCGACGACGTCCTGCGCGGCGGCTTCGGCAACGACATCCTGACCGGCGGCGCCGGCGCCGATACCTTCGCCTTCCGCGGCGGCGGCGGTCAGGACGTCGTGATGGACTTCCAGGAGGGCGTGGACATCCTGCTGGTCTCGCGCAACATCAACGGCCTCAGCGTGTCGAACGCCGGGGATCTCGCGGCCCGCGTCACCGATGTCGGCGGTAACGCCGTGGTCGACCTGGGCAACGGCGACACCATCACGCTGATGAACGTGTCGGCGGAGGACATCCAGCAGAACCCCAACGCCTTCTTCGCCATCGGCTGAGGGTGATCGTCTGACGGCGAAGGGGGCACCGGCGGCGGTTCATGCAGCCGCCCTTGGCGCCGTGGCGGGTACCGCCCCTTCCGCCCGTCTACTTCAGGCCCTGGAGATACGCCACCAGCGCGTCCCGGTCCGCCCCGTCGGCGACGCCGTCGAAGGGCATGCGGTTGCCCCGCGGGTTGGCGATGAACTCTTCGAGCGCGGCGGCGTCGCAGGTGACTCCGCTCCGCTTCCTCGCCGGGAACGCGGCCGGCGCCGCCTTCGAGCCCCATGTCGTTCACGGCCCTGCTCATTTCGCGGGCCATGATGCTCCTGGTCCAGCCCATGCCGACCAGGACGGCATGTACTTCCTCTTATTATTTGAAATAACCCAAGCAGTCATTCCAATGAAAAAGTTTCCTCGAATGTTTGTTTATCGCCTGTACAGGCGTACAAATCTGCGGGGAATGCACGAGAATCATGCTCAAGCCGCTTGCCTTCATGGATGCCGGGCAGGACTGTTCTCATCTAAAAGCCAAAGACTTAGTCAAATGAATATCATGGTAGGAGAACGATACGAATTTATTTCCTGTTTACCTTAATACGGGAAATGAGTCTCAAGTTCAGTATTGACACGTCCACCGCACGCCTTTAATCCCTTTGAATTAGTTTCAGGAAAAATATTCATCAAAAGGGTTTCTTCGTTGGCCATGCCAACCGTCTTCATCAGCTACGCGCGGGTCGACGACACCCTGCCTCCGAAAGGGACGGACGACGATGGATGGATATCCTATTTCCACGAGGCGCTGAGCTACGGCCTCAAGACCTGGGGCCGCAACGACCTGAGGATCTGGCGCGACGCGTACGAGATCGACGGTTCCCAGGATTTCAGGAGGCGCATCGAGGAAGGGGTGGACGGCTGCGATGTCTTCCTGGCGGTCCATTCCACGGAATATTACGAACGCAAGTGGTGCCGGATGGAGCTGAAGCGCTTCCATGCCCGGACCGACAACCCGCCGCCCGGCCGGGAGTGCCTGATCAGGATCGGAATTCACGACGTTCCCCGGGACCGGTGGCCCGCCGAGTTCGACGGGCGGACCGGCTTCGATTTCTTCAGCGGGAACCTGCAATCCGGTGACTACCAGCCGTTCTACTGGTTCGGTACCATAGCCAAGAGCCTGTATCTGGAGCGTCTCAGGGAGTTGGTCACCGCGATCAACCGGCTGGTACCCCGAGCGCCGGCCGCCGCCGAAACGGCCGGCCGGGCACCGGCGAAAGCCGCCGCCAAGCCCGGCGGTCCCCTCGTCTTCGTCGCCTGGGCCGCCGCCGACATGGCGGACGCCCGGGCGCGGGTCGTCGCCGAGCTGACGGCCCGGGGTTTCACGGTCCTGCCGCTGGAACCGCAACTCCTGCCCGGCCCCGCGGCGGCGAAGCTGTTGGCCCAACAGACCATCGACCGCGCGGAAGCGCTGGTCCACCTGATCGGCGAGCAGGAGCACATCACCGGGGCTGACGGCACGGTCCACAGGCACCTGGTCCGCCGCCAGCTGGAATGGTCGGGCTCCAGGGTCGACGAGGCGGCCCCGCCGGGAACGCCCTGCCGCATCCTCTGGCTGCCGTCCTTCGCGGGGCTGCGCGACGGCGACGGGCGGACGGTCCACCGACCGGACGCCATGGCGCTGCTGAACCGGTTCTGCGCGCCGCGGGACAACGACGTACCGGAGAACGGCGACCTGCTGACCTTCATCCAGGTCCTGGCGGCACGGCTGCGCCCTGGCTACGCCATGCCCGACGACACCTGGGAAGAGGACGAGGAGCCCGGGCTCCTGGCCGTATGGGCCGATCCGGTGGACGCGGAGGAGGCGGTCGCGGTCGCCCGCAGCCTGAAGGCGCAGGGCCTGAAGGCCAGGATACCCGATTTCGACGCCGCGGATCCGATGGACGTCCAGCTGAACGGCATCCTGCGGCGGACCTCATCGGTCGTCATCTGCTGGCGCGACGGTCCCGCCGAGACTGTCCGCGCGCTGCTCAAGACCCTGCGCCGCCCGCGCCCGCCGGGAGCGCGTAAGCGCCCCGCGCCCGCGCTGTGGCTGGTGAAGATCCCCGGGAGCCCCGATGCCGAGGCGGCCAAGGCCCGGTTCTTCGACGGCGACCTGGAGGAGGTCGAGGCCGACGACCCGCACCGGGCGGCCGAAGCCCTGGGTTCCCTGGTGCGGCGGTTCCGGGAAGGGGTGGCGCGATGAGCGGCCCCGGTCCCTGGTGCTCGGCGGAGCGCCCGTTCCCCGGCCTCCGGCCGTTCCAGAAGCAGGATGCCGACTGGTTCTTCGGCCGGGATGCCCAGGGTCTGGCATTGTACCGGCTGGTCCGGGAATCCCGGTTCGTCGCCGTGGTCGGCGCGTCGGGCAGCGGCAAGTCGTCGCTGGTCAAGGCGGGACTGCTGCCGCGCCTGGAACGCGCGTCAGCCTTCTTCGGTTCGCCCTGGCACCTGTTCGAGACCCGTCCCGGCAACGCCCCGATCCGCCGGCTGGCGGAGGTCCTGGCCGGCCTCGACCCGGAGGCCCGCGGCATCCCGCCGGAACCGGCCGATGAGGCGGAAGACCGGCGCATCGCCCGCTTCGCCGACCGGCAGGAGCGGGCGGGACTGGCGCGCTGGGGCATCGAGCCGCTGCTGAACGGCAGGTCGGACGGACTGGCCCGGGCGCTGGACCTCGCCCCGGACGCGGCGGCGGCCGAGCGCGTCCTGCTGGTGGTCGATCAGTTCGAGGAGCTGTTCCGGTTCGGCGAGGAAGCCGGGGGGGAGGAGCGCGCCGCCCGGCGCGAAGAGGCCCGCGCCTTCGTCGAGCTTCTGCTGCGCGGGGCGGGCGATCCCTCCGGCCGGCTGACCGTGCTGGTCACCATGCGGTCCGACTTCTTCGGCGACTGCGGCCGGTTCCACGCGCTGGCCGAGGCGGTCAGCGCGTCCCAGTACCTGGTGCCCCAGCTCGACCGCGAGTCGCTGGTCCCGATCATCCGCCGGCCCGTGGAGGAGGCGGGCGCCGGGATCGACCCGCTGCTGGTCCAGAAGCTGCTGCTCGACCGGGAGGAGAACGACCGCCTGCCGGTCCTCCAGCACGCCCTGATGCGGCTGTGGTCGATCGCCGGGGAACGTCCCGGGGTCCGCCACCTCGCCCTGGAGGACTACCGGCGGATCGGCGGGCTGGAGGAGGCGCTGTCGCGCCATGCCGAGGAGGTCCGCGGGGAGATCGACGGCTGGCCCGCAGACGGACCCCCTGGCGGACCCGCCGGCGGACCCGCCGGAGCGCTGGTCGAGCGCCTGTTCAAGGAACTGACCGACACCGACCGGCAGAACCGGGCGATCCGGCGCCGGCGCACGGTCGCCGAGCTGGAGGCGGTCGCCGCCGCCGGCCCCGACGGCCGGATCGACCCGGCGCGGGCGGCCGCGCTGCGCCGCGTCATCGACCGGTTCCGGGAGCCGGACTGCTCCTTCCTAGTGCCGTCACCCGTCGAGGTCCCGGTGCTGACCGCCGAGCACCAGATCGACATCGGGCACGAGGCGCTGATCCGCCGCTGGCGCGCGATCGCCGGCGAAAAACCGAACGCGAACGACGGCGAGGCGGAGCAGTGGCGCCGGCTGGGCTGGCTGGAGCAGGAGCGGCGCGACGGCGACAGCTGGCGGCTGCTGCTCTCGGCGGCGCAGGAGTGGGACAGGACCCCGGCGGCGGGCAAGCCGGGCAAGCTCCTTCCCGAGACGGCGGAGAGGAAACGCTGGCGCGCCCGAGTCAACGCGACGGCGGCCTGGGCCGACCGCCACGGCGGCGGGCTGGCGCTGGTGGACGGGTTCCTGGCGGCCTGCGAGAAGGCCCGCCTGCGCCGGCGGACCTGGTCCCGGCTCATGGCCGGCGCGGCGGTCGCGGCGGGTCTCGCCACCGTCGTGGCGGGAGTCCTCGCCTTCGAGAGGGTGTCGGAGGAGCGCAATCACGCGATGGAACTGGCGCTCCGCTACTCCGACCGGCTGGCCGACGACGCGCTCCGCGAACTGGGCAACGGGCGGACCCGGGCGGCGGCGAACCTGATCGCCGAAGCCTTTCCCGACTGGGTGGACGATCCGCGCCCCTGGCGGGATACCCTGCCCCACCGGGCGCTGGAGCAGATCCTCGCCAGCCGGCCGGCGGCGAGGGGGGAATGGCTCGTCGAGACGGGCGACAACAACGTGGTCTTCGCGCTGTCGCCCGACGGGCGCCATGTGGCGGCCGGTTCGCTGGACAGCGAAAAGGTCTCGGTGTGGGATACGGCGAGCCGGTCGCTCGTCTGGGAGACCCCCCGGCCTCCCGAAGGACCGTTCCAGTTGCACACGTTTCCCTCCCTCGCGTTCAGCCCGGACGGCAGTCGGCTCGCCACGCACTGGAGCGGAGGAAAGGTCAAGGTCTTCGAAACCGCGACGGGCGACCCGATCGCGGAATTCGAAGGGCATGGCGAGGACGTGAACGCGGTCGCGATGAACCCGGCAGGAGACCGCGTCGCCAGCGCGGGGGACGACCGCACCCTCCGCCTCCGGCGGATCGGGGCCGCGGACGCCGAGGCGGTGCTCCGGCACAATGCGCGGGTTACGGCCGTGGCGTGGTCGCCCGATGGAAGCCGGCTCGCGACCGGGACGGCATACGGCCTCGTCACGCTCTTCGACGTGGCGGGGCCGGAGCCGCGGATGCTGGAGAAGACGGCGACCGCGGGACACTACGTCACCGCCGTCCGGTTCTCGCCCGACGGCGGAACTCTCGCGATCGGCGATGCCGCCGGCCAGGTTCGCATGGTGACCGTCGGGCCGGCCGGCCCGCTCGCGACGCCCGTCATCATCGAGGCGCACACGCGGGCGATCCGGGACCTTCTGTTCACGAACGACGGCAAGCTGCTGACCGGCGGGTGGGCCGACGGGGTCGCCGCCTGGGACGCCGCCAGCGGGCAAGCGGCCGGCATCCTTGGCGATGTCCAAGGCATCGACGTGATGGCCCAGCCGGCGGGAACCGGCGATCTCGCCTTGGTCATGGACAGCGGCGCCATGGCGGTGAGGAAGCTGGACACCCTGGCTCCCCCGAAGAACCGCTTTTGGATACCGGAACCGAGTGCGGTGGCGATCGCCGCGGGAAAGTCGGGACCCGTTTCGCTCTGGTGGGACGACCACTCCGGCCTGGAGCACCGGGTCGATTCCGCCACCGGAACCACGCTGACGAAATTGCCGACCGGCGGCCGCATGCCGGCCCGCACGGCGCTGAGCGCTTCCGGCGGCGTGACGGCGCTCCAGTTCGCGGAAACGGTCGAGGTCGGCACTCCCGGGGCGGAGCCCTGGGTCATCGACGTGGCCGATTGGGCACCCGACGGGATCCTCGTCAGCGACGACGGCCGGCGGGTCGTCGGCTGGGACCCGGAGCGGATCCGCGTGTGGGAGGCCGGATCGGGAGAAGCATCCGACGTCGCCCTTTCCGTGACCGGAATTGCGGCAGTCGCCATGGACGCGCCGGGGAGCAATCTGGCTTTCGGCACGGAGGAAGGACGGGCCGGTCTCGTCGATCTCGACGCAAGGCGGGAGCTCTGGTCTTTCGGTTTGTTCGAGGCAGAAGTCTCCGCCATCGCGCTCTCCCCCGCGGACGGCCTGATCGCGGCCAGCGCATACGGAGATGCGCCGGATCGGAACGCGACGGCGATCCTCGACCCGCGTCCCGGCCGCCCGCCGGTCACGATGGTCGGCGGCTTCGGCGGCATGAACACGCTGGCTTTCGTGAACGGTGGCGAAACCCTGGTCGGGTCCGATGGAGACAACGTCCTGGCTGCGCGGACATATGACGGCGTCATGGTCGCCAGGGGCGGCGGCTATGACATCCCGGATATCGCGAAGCTCGTCAATGGCGTCGGGGAAGGTCCGGTCCCGGCGCTCGGGCATGACGGCGAGATCCTGGCACTGGACAGGAAGACGCTCGAGGTCTCGGTATCGGTTCCAGGGGAGGGTTCGGACTTGCGGGACGCGTGGGCATCCGGCGACCTGTCCACGGTCAGCGCGATCACGGCCGCAGGGCACGCGCATCACTGGAGAAGCGGCTCTCCCTGGCCGGCGGTATCCCGGAATTTCGCGCCGGGATCCACGCTGATCCCGCTGCCGTCCGGATCGCTCCTGGTCATCCTTCCGCAGGGTGTCGGGATCTGGGACCCCGGCAGGGATTCCGTGGAGCCGGTGCCGCAGACCGGGCCGGGGATGCCGCGGGCCGTGGCCGTGGCCCCGGACGCCAGGAGCATCGTCTTGGTCCGGAGCGACGGGGCGGTGGACCATCTCTCGTTTCCCGACGGCCATCTGTTGAGAACCTTGGGGTATGTCAACGAGGGTGCGGCGACGGTCCTTACCGACGGCACGACTGCGATCCTCCACGAGGCCGATGAAATCCGCAGCTGGCGTCTCGCGGACGGCGGCGAAATCGCCTTCGTCAGGCCGGAGCAGGGTCTTTCACTGAAAGGTGTTCGGATAGCATTTTGGGGGCCGCGCCCCGCCATGCTGGGCTCCGGAGGTGGCCGGGTGGTCCTCGCGGACCGGACGATTGGTGCCGTCGAGGTGTGGGTGCCCGCTTCGGAAACGACGTGGCGGCCGGAGTGGTGGCGCGCCGGCAGGGCGGACGACTTGATCCCGCTGCAATCCAACACCGGGCACGAGCTCTTCGTCACCACCAGCGCCACCCGCAACAGAAGCCGTTTCGGCGGAAGCACGCGCGACAACTCCGTCAACCTGCTCCGCCTCTGGTCGCCGGGCTTGGACCGGGTACTGGCCCATGCCGCGGTGGACGGCCAGCCGATCTCCCTGCGGATCGACGACGGCCGGTGGGATATCCTGGTCCAGCGCGCCGGCGCCCTCCACGTCGAGACGGTGACGCCCCGCGGGTCCGACCTCGCCACCCTGCTTGGCGAGCTGCGCGCCCTGCGGGCCGGGGGATTGGCGGAGTTCACGCCGGAGGAGCGGGCGCTGTACCGGGTCGATCCGCTGACTCCGCAGGCCCAGCCGGACCGGCAGGAACAAGCGGCCCCGCCCCGGCCCGCGAACAGGGGCGGTCCCGCGGCACAGTGACGCCGCCTCCTTCCCTCGGTTCCGGCCCGCGAGGTTGGGCGGCACCTTCATAGATCGGCGAAGCGGCCCCGGCCTGTTCTCCGAAAGCGCCGTCAAGGGCTACCCGATTATGGAAACCAGCCCAAAACTAGTTAGCCTGCTATCGAATTGATGATCCGGTTTCACAAACCCACAAGTTCGATCTCATCCATTTTTGCGGAATTTGCTTATACAGTTGAGTATATTGACCATAAAATTTTATTTTATACCTTGACACCCGTTGTAGATGTCTATGAATTCTGCAAATGAAATGAACAACAACGCAAGTAGCCACTCAGTAATCTGTCATCTATTCATCCACTTTTTGGTCACAACTTGATCACAACTATCCCCGGAGCGAAGTATTTCTTCGCACCGGCCATCATGCCCGGATCGTGATCCGCGGCAAAGGAGACTTTCATGGCTTACTCTCCCCTGACGTTCAGCTCCCTGGCCAGATCGGCCGTTCCCGACGTCGCGAAGGCCAAGCCGACCAACCTGCTGTGGGTCGACGACAGCGCCTCCGGCGGCGGCAACGGCTCCTCCTCGTCGCCGTTCAAGACCATCCAGGCGGCGGTCGACAAGGCGGCTCCCGGTACCGCGATCATGGTCAAGTCCGGCACTTACCGGGAAAGCGTCTCGCTGGACGATGCGAGCGGTACCGCGGGCAAGCCGGTCTGGCTGGTCTCGGCCGACGGCGAGGGAGCGGCGAAGATCATCGCCTCCTCCGGCAAGCCGGGCATCTCCGCCTACGGCGAGGACTACATCGCGATCAAGGGCTTCACGATCCAGGGCGGGACCGAGGGCATCAAGCTGACCCAGAGCGGCAGCAACCTGAAGAACCTGACGACCAACATCGTGATCGAGGACAACCACATCAGCGGTTCCAGCATCGACGGCATCAAGCTGGCCCAGGCCAGGTACGTCGCGGTGACCGGCAACACCATCGAGGATTTCGGCCGGGAGGAGGGCATCGACAATGTCTATGTCCGGGACGCCGTGATCGCCTACAACGACATCAGCGACGGCAGCAAGAGCGGCAACCGCTCGGGCATCACCGTCAAGGCCGGCTCGGAAGACATCGAGATCCTCTACAACGACATCGGCGACGTGCTCGACGGCATTCTCGTCGGCGGCTGGAGCTCCAAGCCCGGCGCGCTCTATCCCGGCGACATCGACTATCAGGCCAAGGACATCACGGTCCTGGGCAACCACATCCACGACGTCGCGAAGCGCGCGGTCAACGTCCTGGGCGGCAGCGACAGCGTCATTTCCGACAACAAGTTCGACCCGAACAACAGCTACTTCACGGTGGTGAACGTCGCCTCCGACAACCAGGGCAACCGGTCGGAGGACATCCGCATCCTCGACAACATCGTGGAAAAGTCGAAGTGGCTGACGGTCCAGTCCGGCAGCTCGTCGGGCCTCGTCACCAGCGGGAACACCCTGGACGGCAGCTTCGACGGAGGCGGCGGGCTGACGCTGCTCGGCATCGGAGCGGACGGGCAGGATTATTAGAGAGGATCATCGAAGGGCGGGCCGGGGAGAATCCATCATCCCTGCCCGATTCGCATAAAGAGCGAACTCCAACGGGCAGACCGTTCAGCAAGTCGTGAAGGACAAGGAACTGAGGATGACCCGCTTGGCCGGCCGGGCGGGCGGCGGTGGATCAGAAGAGGTCCGTCACCTTCTTCGCTTCGAGCAGCTTGGCGAGCGTCGTGTAGCGCGGGCCTTGCATGAATCCCTGGGGAGCATCCGCGAAGGGAATGGGCGTGATCGTCTGGGCCGGTCCGGCGAAGATCAACTGGTACTTGCCCTCCTCGCCATAGGGCTCGATGCTCTCGATCGGCGCGTAATGGGTCACGGCGGACACCGGCCTCGTCTGGTACGCCGCGATATACTTGATCCGTTGCAGCTTGCCGCCCGCGATGCGGATGGCGCGCCAGCGGTGCTCCCCCAGGAATACCTGCTTGAAGCCTTCCTCCTGGGCGGGAACCACCACCACGACCTCCGGCTCCGACTTGGCCGCGCCTTCCGGTTTGGGCGCGCTCGAAACCTGCGGAGTGGCGACCGGTTTCGGCTCCTCGAAGGCGCGCAATCCCATGATGGGAAGGGCCTGGAGGATTTCGCGCAGGAAAGCGCGGCTGTCGGCGCGCTCGGCTTCGCTCAAGGGGGGTTCCGACGGCATGGTCGCGTTGTCGAGATGGCTGCGGCCGGCCTTGGCGGCCTGCTGGATCAGCGCCTGCTCAAGCCAGCGGACATGGGCCTTGTTGAGCCCGCTGTTCGACGTGACGAAGGCGTAGCCCTGCGTCCAGAAGTCCTTCTTCTGGAAGTGGCTTTCGATGCGGTCCCGGACGACGTCGCCCTCGCCCACATAGAGGGTGGGCAGGTCCTCGTCACCTTCCTGGTAGCCGACCAGCACATAGACGCCGGTGCGCGCGAGTTCGATCCGCTGTCGCGCGGCGGGCCAGCGCTCCCTCGGGAACACGACGCCGACGCCTGTCCAGTTCATCCGGTCCACCAGACGTATCCCCTCGGGATCGCCGTCCGCGACAAAGATGCGGATGGTGAAAGGTTCTGCGGCGGTCATCACTGTTCCGGGCTCCGGGAAAGCGCTCTTCGGGAATGGACCGCGATGGCGAGCGGACGCGGTCCCACGGTGTCGTCAATCGGTCGAGGCGCCCGCTGCACGGAAAAGAACGTCGGGATCAACGGCTTCGGCGTAAACGCGGCTTTTGATGCCCGTCCTGCGCGTGGCGGGCGAGGCGCTGGATACATGCTTCATTCAGGACCGTTTATCAAGGAGATCAGGGCGCCGAAGGCCGGTTCGCGACACGGTGGCGGGCAGCACTTTGAATCGGCCGCCTCCTGACTTTCAATCGGTCGGTCGTTGACTTTCAATTGGTCGGGGCCGTACTTTCAATCGGTCGGAATTTTCCCTCGGCTCGGACGGTCATCAGGCATGTACCCGCGCTTCGTTCAGAACCGTGTCGAGGAAGCGTTGTCCGATACCCGCGTCGTGCTGCTGGCCGGTCCCCGGCAGTCCGGCAAGACCACCCTGGCCCGGAAGCTGGCGCGTGACGACAGGGCTTTCCTGACACTGGACAACGTTACGACGCTCGACGCGGCGCGGCAGGATCCAGCCGGGTTCGTACGAGGGCTCGACAGGGCCGTCATCGATGAGATCCAGCGCGCGCCGGAACTGCTGCTGGCAATCAAGGAGAGTGTGGACGCCGATCGAAGGCCCGGCCGGTTCCTCCTCACGGGGTCGGCGAACCTGATGACCCTGCCGCGCGTCGCGGATTCGCTTGCCGGGCGCATGCAGGTCGTTCGCCTGCTTCCCCTGGCGCGGAGCGAGATCCGGGGTGCGGCACCCGGCTTCCTCGATCAGGTCTTCAAGGGAGAGGTCCCGGCGGTCGGCGATCCGATCATGGGAGACGAATTGGTCCAGACCGTGCTTGGGGGCGGCTATCCCGAGGCGTTGGGGCGGCGGTCATGGGCGCGCCGACAGGACTGGTATCTTGATTACGTCGAAGCCATCGTTCAACGCGACGTGCGAGATATCGCCCAGATCGAGCAGATCCGCCAGATGCCGCGCCTGCTGCGGGTCCTGGCGCAGTATTCGGGACAGCTTGTCAATTATTCCGGCATCGGTGGGCCGCTTGGCATGAACCATGTGACCACGCAGAAGTATGCGGGCATCTTCGAAAGCCTGTTCCTGATCCGGACGCTGTCTCCGTGGTATACCAATGATTTGAAGCGGCTTACCAAGACTCCGAAGCTTCACTTCCTCGACTCGGGCCTGCTCGCCGCCCTTCGCGATATCTCGCCCGACCGCCTGGTTTCCGATCGCCTGACCTCTGACCGACAACCGTTCGGGGCGCTGCTGGAGACATTCGTCCTTGCCGAACTCCTCAAGCTTGCGAGCTGGGCGGATGACCGCCTGGAGTTCTCGCATTTCCGCGACAAGGACCGGAACGAAGTGGACATCGTCATCGAAAACCGGCGCGGCCATGTCGTCGGGGTGGAGGTGAAGGCTTCGGCGACGGTCACCGGCGCTGACTTCGGCGGGTTGCGGCGGCTGTCCGGGGCGTGCGGCGATCGCTTCGCCCTCGGTCTCGTCCTGTATGACCACGACAAGGTCGTGCCTTTCGGAGAGCACCTGTTCGCCGTGCCGATCTCAACGCTTTGGCGGTGAGTTGCCGGGTGCCCGTTTCGGTCGCTTTGGGGGGAAGGATGGTGCCGGTTGTCAGATTTGAACTGACGACCTACCGCTTACGAAGCGGGTGCTCTACCACTGAGCTAAACCGGCGTCCGTGCCTTGAGCCCCGGTTCCTACCCGGTTCCGCCGCGGGGATCAAGCGTTTTTCGGCAAGAAGCGCATTCCGGGCGGCCTTAACATCTTCCTTACATCCCTTGATCTTGCGCTTACCATCGGCCCGGAAAACCGCATGGAGAATTAACGCGGGTCCCCGCTAGCCTGGTCTCCTGTTTATTCAGGGAGACTTGCAGACATGCTCGACCTCGTGTTCCTGGTCCTGGCGCTGGCGTTCTTCGCGGCGTCGGACCGGCTGGCCGGCGCGCTGGAACGGTTGTGAGCGCCGCCGTGTCGATCGACCTCATCCTCGGCGGCATCGTCGCGGCCGGGCTGCTGGCGTATCTGGGCTATGCCCTGCTGCGCCCGGAACGGTTCTGAGCGGAGGAACCGGACATGGACTCCGCCGGACTTCTCCAGATCGCCCTTTATCTCGTCATCCTCACCGCCGCGGCGCCGGTCCTGGGCGGCTACATGGCCCGCGTGTTCGGCGACGGCCCCGCCCCCTTCGACCGGGCACTGGGTCCCGTCGAGCGCGGCCTGTACCGCCTGTGCGGCGTCGATCCCCGGGCGGAGCAGCACTGGACCGGCTATGCCGCCTCGCTGCTGGCGTTCAACCTGCTGGGCCTGCTGCTGCTCTATGCGCTGCTGCGCCTCCAGGACTGGCTGCCGCTGAACCCGCAGGGCATGGCCGGCATGGACGCCGACCTCGCCTTCAACACGGCGGTCAGCTTCACCACCAACACCAACTGGCAGGCCTATGGCGGCGAGGCGGCGCTCGGCTATCTCGCCCAGATGGCGGGCCTGACCGTGCAGAACTTCGTCTCCGCCGCGACCGGCATCGCCGTGCTGATGGCGCTGATCCGGGGCTTCGCCCGGCGCGGCAGCCGGACGGTCGGCAATTTCTGGGCGGACCTGGTGCGCGGCACGCTTTACCTGCTGCTGCCCCTCGCCTTCGCCATGGCGCTGTTCCTGGTCTGGCAGGGCGTGCCGCAGAACCTGGACGCCTATGTCACCGCCGAAACCCTGGAAGGCGGGCGCCAGCTGATCGCCCAGGGGCCGGCGGCGTCGCAGGTCGCGATCAAGCAGATCGGCTCCAACGGCGGCGGCTTCTTCGGCGTCAACTCGGCGCACCCTTACGAGAACCCGACGCCCGGCTCCAACCTGGTGCAGATGCTGTTCCTGCTGCTGGTCGCGGCCGGGCTGACCGACACCTTCGGCCGGATGGTCGGCGACCGCCGCCAGGGCCGGGCGATCTTCGCCGCCATGGCGATCATGCTGGTGGCCGGCATCGCCGTCGCGGCATGGTCCGAAGCGGGCAACATGGAAGGCAAGGAGGTCCGCTTCGGCATCGCCAACTCCGCCCTGTGGGCGGTCGCCACCACCGCCGCGTCCAACGGCTCGGTCAACGCCATGCATGACAGCTTCATGCCGCTGGGCGGCATGGTGCCGATGGTCAACATGATGCTGGGCGAGGTGGTGTTCGGCGGCGTCGGCGCCGGCCTCTACGGCATGATGATCTTCGTGCTGCTGGCGGTCTTCATCGCCGGGCTGATGGTCGGCCGCACGCCGGAATATCTCGGCAAGAAGATCGAGGCGCGGGAGATCAAGCTGGCCATGATCGCGGCGCTGACCGTGCCGTTCGGGGTGCTGGGGCTCTCATCCCTGTCGCTGGTCGTGCCCGACGCCGCCGCCTCGATCCAGGAGCCGGGGCCGCACGGCCTGTCGGAACTGCTCTACGCCTATGCGTCGGGCACCGGCAACAACGGCTCCGCCTTCGGCGGCTTCGGCGCCGACACCCCGTTCCACAACACGGCGATCGGGTTCGCCATGCTGTTCGGCCGCTTCCTGGTGATCCTGCCGGTGCTGGCGATCGCCGGGGGCCTCGCCGCCAAGAAGACGCTGCCGGCATCGGCCGGCACCTTCCCGACCCACGGGCCGCTGTTCGTCGGTCTGCTGGTCGGCACCGTCCTGATCGTCGGCGGCCTGACCTTCTTCCCGGCGCTGTCGCTGGGGCCGGTCGCCGAACATCTGGCGCTCCCACCGGGCGCCCCCTTCGCGGACATGAACCGATGAGCCACCGCACTTCCGAGATTTCCCTGTTCGACGCCGGCATCGCGGCGCAGGCGGCAGGCGCCGCCGTGCGCAAGCTCGACCCGCGCGAGCTGGCCCGCAACCCCGTCCTGTTCGTGACCGCCGTGGTGGCGGCGCTGACCACCGTCCTGTTCGTCCGCGACCTCGTCATCGGCGGCGGGGGCGGCGGCGAGGGCGGCGGCGAGGGCGCCGCCGGCCTCGCCGTGGCCGGCCAGATCACGGCCTGGCTGTGGGTCACCGTGCTGTTCGCCAACTTCGCCGAGGCGGTCGCCGAGGGCCGGGGCAAGGCCCAGGCCGCCAGCCTGCGCCGCACCAAGACGGAGACCGCCGCCCGCAGGCTGGCCGACCCGGCCGCGGCGGAGTGGCAGTCGGTCCCCGCCGCAAGCCTGCAGGCCGGCGACTTCGTGGTGGTGGAGGCGGGCGAGGTGATCCCCGGCGACGGCGACGTGGTCGCCGGCATCGCCACGGTGGACGAATCAGCCATCACCGGCGAATCCGCCGCCGTCATCCGCGAGAGCGGCGGCGACCGCTCGGCGGTGACCGGCGGCACCCGCGTCGTGTCCGACCGGATCGTGGTCCGGATCACCGTCAATCCGGGCGAGAGCTTCCTGGACCGCATGATCACGCTGGTCGAGGGCGCCAAGCGCCAGAAGACCCCCAACGAGATCGCGCTGAACATCCTGCTGGCCGGCATGACCATCATCTTCCTGGTGGTCGTGGTGACGCTGGAAGCCTTCGCCCGCTATTCCGGAATCACCCTGCCCGTGGTGTTCCTGGTGGCCCTGCTGGTCACGCTGATCCCGACCACCATCGGCGGGCTGCTGTCGGCGATCGGCATCGCCGGCATGGACCGGCTGGTGCGCTTCAACGTCATCGCCAAGTCCGGCCGCGCGGTCGAGGCGGCGGGCGACATCGACACCCTGCTGCTGGACAAGACCGGGACCATCACCTTGGGCGCCCGGCAGGCGGCGGAGTTCGCCCCCGTCCCTGGCGTGGACGAGCGCGACCTGGCGGAAGCCGCCTTCCTCGCCTCGCTGGCCGACGACACGCCGGAGGGCAAGTCGATCGTGGCGCTGGCCGGGCGCAGGTTCGGCTTCCAGCGGGTGGAGACGGCGGGCTTCGCCTTCGTCCCCTTCACCGCGCAGACCCGGATGAGCGGCGTGGACATGCCGTCCGGGTTCGGCGCGGAACCGGTCAGCATCCGCAAGGGCGCCGCCGACGCGATCGCCCGCCATGTCGGGGAAGGCGCGGTGCCGCGCGACCTGCGCCAGGCGGTCGAGCGGATCGCCAAGGCCGGCGGGACGCCGCTGGTGGTGGCGAAGGGCGGCCGGGTGCTGGGCGCCATCCACCTGAAGGACATCGTCAAGCCGGCGATCCGGGAGCGTTTCGCGACGCTGCGCCGGATGGGCATCCGGACCGTCATGATCACCGGCGACAACCCGCTGACCGCCGCCGCGATCGCCGCCGAGGCCGGGGTGGACGATTTCCTGGCGGAGGCCACGCCCGAGCGCAAGCTGGAGCTGATCCGCCAGGAACAGGCCGAGGGCAAGCTGGTCGCCATGTGCGGCGACGGTTCCAACGACGCGCCGGCCTTGGCCCAGGCCGACGTGGGCGTCGCCATGAACACAGGCACCCAGGCGGCCCGCGAGGCCGGCAACATGGTGGACCTGGAGAGCGACCCGACCAAGCTGATCGAGATCGTGATGATCGGCAAGCAGCTGCTGATGAGCCGCGGTGCGCTGACCACCTTCTCCATCGCCAACGACGTGGCGAAATACTTCGCCATCGTCCCGGCGCTGTTCGTGGCGGCCTATCCCCAGCTGGAGGCGCTGAACGTGATGGGCCTGGGCAGCGCCTCCAGCGCGATCCTGTCGGCGATCATCTTCAACGCCCTGGTCATCGTGGCGCTGATCCCGCTGGCCCTGAAGGGCGTCCGCTACCAGCCGGCGGGAGCCGCCAGCCTGCTGCGGCGGAACCTGCTGGTCTATGGCCTGGGCGGGCTCGTCGTGCCGTTCATCGGCATCAAGCTGATCGACCTGGGCGTCAACGCCCTGGGCCTGGTCTGAGGAAAGAAAATGTTCAAGGAACTGAAACCGGCCCTGAAGATGCTTGCCGTGCTGACTCTCATCACCGGCGTGCTCTATCCGCTGGCCGTCACCGGGATCGCCGGCGCGCTGTTTCCGGTCCAGGCACACGGCAGCCTGGTGATGCGCGACGGCAAGGCCGTCGGCTCCGCGCTGATCGCCCAGCCCTTCGCCCGGCCGGCGCATTTCCAGCCCCGGCCCTCGGCGGTCGGGTACGAGGCCGCCGCCTCCGGCGCCTCGAACCTCGGGCCGTCCAGCGGGAAGCTGGCCGAGGATGTCCGGACCCGGACAGCGGCCCAGCAGGCGGCCAACCCGGACGCTGCGGCGCGCGGCCCGGTTCCGGTCGAACTGGTCACGGCGTCGGGCAGCGGGCTCGACCCGCATCTTTCGCCGGAGGCCGCGCTGTGGCAGGTACCGCGCATCGCGAAGGCGCGCGGCATCCCGGAAGCCGACCTGCGGGCGCTGGTCGCCCGCCTGACGGAGGGCAGGACCCTGGGCGTTTTCGGCGAGCCGCGCGTTAACGTGCTGATGCTCAACCTCGCTCTCGACGGGACCTGATGGCCGAAGCCGACCGACCCTCGCCGGAAGCGCTGCTCGCGGAAGCCAACCGCGAGCGGCGCGGCCGTCTCAAGGTTTTCCTGGGCGCGGCTCCGGGCGTGGGCAAGACCTACGCCATGCTGGAAGCCGCGCGCGACCAGCGGCTCGACGGGGTGGACGTGGTCGCCGGGATCGTCGAGACCCATGGAAGGCGCGACACCGAGGCCCTGCTCGCCGGGCTGGAGGTGGTGCCGCGCCGGCCGGTCGAGTACCGCGACCTGACCTTCCGCGAGATGGACCTGGACGCCATCCTGAAGCGCCGGCCGAGGCTGGTGCTGGTGGACGAGCTGGCGCACACCAACATCCCCGGCAGCCGGCACCTGAAGCGGCACCAAGACGTCGAAGAGATCCTGGCCGCCGGGATCGACGTCTACTCGACCCTCAACATCCAGCACCTGGAAAGCCTGAACGACGTCGTCGAGCGCATCGCCGGCATACGGGTGCGCGAGACCGTGCCCGACGGCGTGCTCCAGACCGCCGACGAGATCGAGCTGATCGACCTGCCGCCCCAGACGCTGATCAAGCGGCTGGCGGAGGGCAAGGTCTATGTCCCCGACCAGGCGCGCCGCGCGGTCGACCATTTCTTCTCCGCCGGGACCCTGACCGCGCTGCGCGAGATGGCATTGCGCGCCGCCGCCGAGCGGGTCGACGCGCAGATGGTCAACTACATGCGCGCCCACGCGATCCCCGGGCCGTGGCCGACCCGCGAGCGTATCCTAGCCTGCATCGGCGACGGCAGGGCGGTGATGCGGCTGGTCCGCACCGCCAAGCGGACGGCGGACCGCCGGCAGGCGCCGTGGATGGCTGTCCATGTGGAAACCTGGCGCCATGCCGGGTTGCCGGAGGAGGCCAAGAACCGCATCTCCGATGCCCTGCGGCTGGCCGGGCAGCTTGGCGCCGAGACCAGGGTGGTCCAGGGCGAGTCGGTGGCGGCCGAACTGCTGGACTTCGCCCGCGCCCGGAACGTCAGCCAGATCATCGCCGGCCGGCCGCGCCGCGGCGGCCTGCCGTTCCTGCGCCGGCGCAGCGTCACGGCGGAGCTGCTGGCCCGCGCCGACAGCTTCGACGTGACGGTGGTCGGCGGCGAGGACGAGGGGGAGGCCAAGCCGCCGCCGGCCGCCGCCCGCAGGAAGCGCCTGGACTGGACCGGCTACGCCGTCGCGGCCGTGGCGACCGCGACGGCCTCGGCCTGCGGCTACGGCCTCAGCCTGTTCCTGGACCTGCCCAATATCTCGCTGATTTACCTGATGGCGGTGCTGCTGGTCGCGATCCGCCACGGGCTGGGGCCGTCGATCGCCGTGTCGGTCGCCAGCTTCATGGCGTACAACTTCTTCTTCACCGATCCGCTGTTCACCTTCGACATCGCGGACACGCGGAACATCCTGACGGTCGTGTTCTTCCTGATCACCGCCTTCATCACCAGCAACCTGGCGGCCCGCGTCCGGACCCAGGTGGAGGCGACCCGGCTGAGCGCCCGGCGGACCACCAACCTCTACGATTTCAGCCGCCGGATCGCCGCGGCGGCGAACCAGGACGACGTGCTGTGGGCCGTGGTCCACCATGTGGCCTCCACGCTGCGCGGCCGCTCGCTGGTGCTGCTGCCGGAGGACGGCCGGCTCGCCGTCCGGGCCGGCTTCCCGCCGGAGGACAGGCTGGACGACAAGGCGCGGGCGGCGGCCGACTGGGCCTGGGCCAACGCCCAGCCGGCCGGCCGGGGTTCCGCCACCTTGCCGACGTCGGACTGGCTGTTCCTGCCGCTGAAGACCGGGCGCGGCCCGGTCGGCGTGCTGGGCGTGCAGATGGAAGCGGCCGGCCGCCTGCTCTCGCCGGAGGAAAGCCGCCTGCTCGACAGCCTGGCCGACCAGGCCGCCCTGGCGATCGAGCGCACCAACCTGGTCGCCGACATCGAGCACGCGCGTCTTGCGACCGAGACCGAGCGCCTGCGCTCCGCCCTGCTCTCCTCCCTGTCGCACGACCTGCGCACGCCGCTGGTCTCGATCCTGGGCGCCGCCTCCAGCCTGGTCTCCTACGAGGGGACGCTGAACCCCGCCGACCGGCTGGAGCTGGCCCAGACCATCCAGGAGGAGGCCGAGCGGCTGAACCGCTTCGTGCAGAACCTGCTGGACATGACCCGGCTGGGGTCGGGCCAGCTCCGGCCGCGTACCGACTGGGTGGACCTGCGCGACATCGTGGCGTCGGCGATCGAGCGGGGGAAGAAGCTTCTGCGCCGCCGCACGGTCAAGGTCGAGATCGATCCGGCGGTGCCGCTGCTGCGCCTGGACCCGATGCTGATGGAGCAGGTGGTCTTCAACCTGATCGACAATGCCTGCAAATACTCGCCGCCGGGAACGCCGGTCACCGTCTGGGCGGTCGCGCGCGGGGACCAGGCCATCGTCGAGGTGTGCGACCAGGGGCCGGGGATCGCCCCGGAGGACCGCGAACGGATCTTCGACATGTTATACCGGGTGGAGGACGGCGACAGCCGGACCGCCGGGACCGGCCTCGGCTTGGCGATCTGCCGCGGCATCGTCGAGGCCCACGGCGGCCGCATCTCCGCCCAGCCGGGCCTGAACGGCGCCGGCACCTGCATCGTCATGCGCCTGCCGACGGCGCCGCCGCCGGAGGTGGTCGAATGAGTTCGGTTTTCCATTATCGTCCACAGATGGACGCAGAGAGCGCCGGGAGACCGGCAAGGAGTAGCGGGTGAAAGTCCTGTACGGTGAAGGAGTAGCGACCCACACCGGCCCCGAGTCATGCGGCGGCGGTCGCGAGGCCGCCGGCGAAGCGTTGACAGGGGAGCGCATAGGCCAGCCATTGAGCCGCGTAAGAATCTCGATCCCGGATGCCGACAGGGTTCTGTGCCTGGAAGGCGATACGGCGGGGCGCGTCATGCGAGCACCCCGGCGGTCCGGCGTGGTCAGAGACCCTGGCATGTGCGGACGCTCCTTGCGCGGGAACCGGGAGATCTTCGGCGTGACCAGGGGCCGATGGCCGTCTGGTCCGCACCGGGAAGGCGAGGAGCCGTAGCCGGTGACGCACGCGCCGAAGAGGTCAGACCCATCCATAGTACCTGTGAAGCCGGCGAACGCGGACGCGGAGCCGGTGGAGGGAAGGGGTGGGGCCGAGGGGAATGCGTCTCCGCCGCACACGGGCCGGGCTCAGGACCGGGCCCCCGTGCTCTCGGGGCTGGAGCGCATACGTCAAGCGGCACGGGAGCGAAAGGAGGAGCGGTTCACCACCCTTCTGACGCACGTGGATACCGACCTGCTGCGCTTTGCCTATCGGGCATTGAAGCGGGACGCGGCACCGGGTGTGGACGGAATGACGTGGCGGGAGTACGCGGAGGGGCTGGAGGAACGGCTGGCGGACCTGAAGGACCGCGTGCATTCCGGCCGCTACCGGGCGCACCCGTCACGCCGGCATGTCATCCCCAAGCCGGACGGCCGGATGCGGCCGCTCGGGATCGCGGCGCTGGAGGACAAGATCGTCCAGCGGGCGCTGGTGGAGGTGCTGAACGCCATCTACGAGGAAGACTTCCTCGGCTTCTCCTACGGCTTCCGGCCGGGACGGGGGCAGCACGACGCGCTCGACGCGTTGGCGGTGGCGATCGGCGAGTGCCGGGTGAACTGGATCCTGGATGCCGATATCCGGGCGTTCTTCGACAGCATCGACCACACCTGGATGATGCGGTTCCTGGAACACCGGATCGGCGATGCCCGCGTCCTGCGGCTGATCCGCAAGTGGCTGACGGTCGGCGTGGTGGACGAGACGGGGAAACGGCAGCCGGCGACGGCCGGCAGCCCGCAAGGGGCGGTGGCATCGCCACTGCTGGCCAACGTCTATCTCCACTACGTCTACGACCTGTGGGTCCGGCAGTGGCGCCAGCGCCACGCGACCGGGACCATGGTCGTGGTGCGCTACGCCGACGACACCGTCGTCGGGTTCGAGCACCGGTCGGACGCCGAGCGGTTCCTCGCGGACTTGCGGGAGCGCCTGGCGCGGTTCGCCCTGGAACTGAACGCCGACAAGACCCGCCTGATCGAGTTCGGCCGGCAGGCACAGGCCGACCGGGCCAAGCGCGGCGCGGGAAAACCGGAGACCTTCGACTTCCTGGGCTTCACCCACATCTGTGGGCGGTCCCGGCGTGGCGGCTTCCTGCTGCGACGCCAGACCCGGCGCCAGCGCAAGCAGGCCAAGCTCAAGGAAATCAAGGAGGAACTCCGGCGGCGCTGGCACCAGGGCATCCCGGAGCAAGGCCGGTGGCTGGGACAGGTGATGAGCGGCTTCTACGCCTACTTCGCCGTCCCGACCAACTACCGGGCCCTTGCCAACCTGCGCTACCATGTCGGCGTCCTGTGGATGAGGGCGCTGCGTCGGCGCAGCCAGAAGGACAAGACACCGTGGGACAAACTCACGCGCCTTGCCGATCACTGGCTGCCACGGCCGCGCATCATTCATCCCTGGCCCGGAAACCGCTTCCGCGTCAAACACCCAAGGTGGGAGCCGGATGCCTTAATCGGGCACGTCCGGTTCTGTGCGGGGGGCGCCCGGTAACGGGCGTCCCTACCGCGATTGGACACAGTTAGGAAAACCGCCGGGGGATCGACTCCTGCCTCGGGCCTGCAGTGCATTCCAAGGATATCTGTGTCCAGCTGCGTCCATCTGTGGATAATTCAGAACGGGCCGTGTGAATGCTGACGATCCTGGTGATCGACGACGAACCGCAGATCCGCAGGTTCCTGCGGATCAGCCTGACCGCGTCGGGCTATCGCGTGGTGGAGGCGGAGACCGGCGCAGGAGGGATCGAGGCCGCCGCGGCCGAGCGGCCCGACCTGGTGATCCTGGACCTGGGCCTGCCGGACATCGACGGGCAGGAGGTGATCACGGCAATCCGCGAGGGCGGCCCCGTCCCGATCATCGTGCTGTCGGTCCGGTCCGACGAGACGGACAAGGTCGAGGCGCTGGACCGCGGCGCCGACGACTACATGGTCAAGCCGTTCGGGATCGGCGAGCTGATGGCGCGTATCCGGGCGGCATCACGCCAGCGCGGCGGCGCCGAGGCCGATCCGGACAGGCTGGTGATCGGCGGGCTGACGATCGACCTGGCCCGGCGCCTTGCCGTCCGCGACGGAACCGAACAGCGCCTGTCGCCCAAGGAGCATGCGTTGCTCAGCCTGCTGGTCCGCAACCGCGACAAGATCCTGACCCACGGCCAGATCCTGAAGGAGGTCTGGGGGCCCGCCCATGCCCACGACACCGTCTATCTCCGCGTCTATGTCAACCAGCTCCGCCAGAAGCTGGAAGCCGACCCCGGCCGCCCGGCGCTGATCATCACCGAGCCGGGCGTCGGCTACCGGCTCAGGACGGGCAGTCCCCCGGGTTGACCGATAACCAATGGTCTCAATGCCGCGATATGCCGCCGGAAACCAGGTTGCCGGCCTTGCCGGTCTCCTTGACCACGGTGGTGGTGATGCGGCTGTAGGTCATCATGGATGTCCGCATGTCGCGGATCATCGCGGACATGCCCATGTCGATGTCCTCGAAATAGATGATGGTCGTCGGGTGTCCGTTCAGGTTGCAGCAGCCATGGATGAACTTCTCCTGCTTAAGCCGGAACAGGAACAGTCCGGTCACCTCGCAGGGGGTGCCGAACAGGCTTTCGCCGACCAGCTTCAGCGTGGCCTTTATCAGCGGGCTCTTCTCCTTCTTGCCCAGCGCCATGAAGCTGGGATGGCACGCGATCTCGTCGAAGAAGATCCGGTAGACGCGGCCGAAATCCTCGTCGATGACCAGGACCTTCTTCATTTCCTCAAGCTTGAGCTTGTAGCCGCTCATGGTCGTTTCCCGTCCGGTCACTGGATCGTGCCGGGGCCGGGGGCGACGGGGCCGGATTCCAACCCCTCCCGCCCCTCCAGCAGCGAAATGCGGGCATAGGTCATGGCGCCGGTGCTGAAGTCGGTGGAGACCGCGACCAGGCCCACGTCCACGTCCTCGAAATAAAGGACCGTGGCCAGGCAGCCGTTCATCATGCAGCCGCCATGGACGAACTTGTCAGCCTCCATCCTGAACAGGGCGAGTCCATGGACGGTGCAATTCGGGCCGAGCACCCGGCAGCCGACCTGCTCGAACGCGGCCTTCAGCAGGGGGATGTCGGCGGCCTTGCCCGCGGCGATGAAGTCGGGGTTCATGCCCAGGTCGTCGAAGAACTTCTCCTGCACCCGGGCGAAGCTGTCCGCCGTCAGGAGGGTGCTCTTCAGCTCTTCGAGCTTGCTGGCGTAATCGGCCATGGCGGCATCCGATGCGAAGGTGACGGCAGGCCCCGGCTTTGTCCGGTCCGTCACGCCATCGTACACATGCCGGAGGGGACCGAAACGCGCGTTTGGCCGCACCCCGCGGCGCTACCCGTGTTGGCGGACCACGTCCAGGAAGGCGTCGCCGTAGCGCTCCAGCTTGCTGGCGCCGATGCCGGCGATCCGGCCCATGCTCCCGGCGTCGCGCGGCTTCTGGCGGACGATCTCCAGCAGGGTGCTGTCGTGGAAGATGACATAGGGCGGCACGCCCTGGGCGCGCGCCAGTTCCAGGCGGCAGGCCTTGAGCTTGTGCCACAGGTCGTCGTCGGCCGGCCCGAGCACGGCGGGGGCGCTGCTGCCGCCGCGGCTGCCGCGCTGGGCGCGGAGCGACTTCTTGACCGCCGCCTGGTTGTCGCGGCGCAGCCGGATGCCCTGCTGGCCCTTCAGCACCGGGGCGGCCGACCGGGTCAGGTGGAGCGCGCCGTAGCCCTCGTGGTCGACCTTCAAGTAACCGGCTGCGACCAGCTGGCGGTAGACCGAACCCCATTCCTGCTTGCTCATGTCCGACCCGACGCCGAAGGTCTTGATCCGGTCATGGCCGAACTTGGCGACCTTCTCCGTCACGGTGCCGCGCAGCACGTCGATCAGGTGGCCGGTGCCGAACATCTGGCCGGTGCGGTAGACGGCGGCCAGCGCCTTCTGCGCCGCGATGCTGCCGTCGAAGGTCTCGACCGGCTCCAGGCAGGTGTCGCAGTTGCCGCAGGGTTCCGGCAGCACCTCGCCGAAATAGTTCAGCAGCACCTGCCGGCGGCAGGCGGCGGTCTCGCAGAAGCCGATCAGGGCTTCGAGCTTGTGGCGCTCGATCCGCTTGATCTCGACCGGGGCCTCGCTGGATTCCAGCATCTGGCGCATCGCGACCACGTCGGACAGGCCGTAGGCCATCCAGGCGTCGGCCGGCAAGCCGTCGCGGCCGGCGCGCCCCGTCTCCTGGTAATAGGCCTCCATGCTCTTGGGCAGGTCCAGGTGGGCGACGAAGCGCACGTTGGGCTTGTCGATGCCCATGCCGAAGGCGACCGTGGCGACCACGATCACACCCTCGCCCTTGATGAAGCGGTCCTGGTTGGCCTCCCGCGTCTGGGCGTCCAGGCCGGCATGGTAGGGCACCACCTCGCGGCCCTGGGCGGCGAGCCAGGCCGCCGTCTCGTCCACCTTGGCGCGGCTGAGGCAATAGACGATGCCGGCGTCCTCGGCATGGTGGGTCTGGATGAAGGACCAGAGCTGGCGTCTCGGCTCCTGCTTGGGCACCACGCGGTAGGTGATGTTGGGCCGGTCGAAGCTGTCGATGAAGACCTTGGCGTCGCCCAGGTTGAGCCGCGCCTGGATATCCGCCCGGGTCTGCTCGTCGGCGGTCGCGGTCAACGCCACCCGCGGCACCGTGGGGAACCGCTCGTGCAGGATCGACAGCTGAAGGTATTCCGGCCGGAAGTCGTGCCCCCACTGGGACACACAGTGCGCCTCGTCCAGCGCGAACAGGCAGACCCGGCTGCGCTCCAGCAGGTCGAGGAAGCGGGGCGTGACCAGCCGCTCCGGCGCCACGTAGATCAGGTCCAGCTCGCCCTGCGCCACCTGCCGCTCGACCTCGGCGGCGTCGCGCCAGTCGAGCGAGGAGTTCAGGTAGGCGGCGTTGACGCCGACCTGGCGCAGGGCGTCGACCTGGTCGCGCATCAATGCTATCAGCGGCGAGACGACGACCGCGACGCCGGGACGCACCAGGGCCGGGATCTGGAAGCACAGCGACTTGCCGCCGCCGGTCGGCATCAGCACCAGGGCATCGCCGCCGGCGATCACATGATCGATGATCCGTGCCTGCTGGCCCCGGAAGGCGTCATAGCCGTAGACCCGCCGAAGCGTTTCCAGCGCCGCATCCCGGCCATGGGCGGGCCGGCCGCCGGTCGGGCGGCCACCGGCGGGCCCACCATTGATCGACAGGGCTTGGCTCAAAATCTTGAGAGGTTTTCGGGTTCGGTACGCAAGCCCTATGCATCGCACAGAAGGACCCCCGATGTGAACCGGATAATATTCCGGCTCACTCGTCGGGGTAAACCGTTCGGTACATCTCCAGATAGCGCCGGGCCGAGGCCGCCCAGGAGAAGTCCTTGCGCATCGCGGCCCGCTGGACCGAGCGCCAGCGCGCCGGGTCCCGGTACAGGGCGACGGCCCGGCGGCAGGCCCATGCCAGGTCCTCCACCGTGGCGTGGTCGAACACGAAGCCGGTCGCCTCCCCCCGGTCGATCGCCCAGTCCTGGGCGTCGGCCACGGTATCGGCCAGGCCGCCGACCCGGCGGACCAAAGGCAGCGTGCCGTAGCGCAGGCCGTAGAGCTGGATCAGCCCGCACGGCTCCGACCGGGACGGCAGCATGATCACGTCCGTCCCCGCCTGGATGCGGTGCGACAGCGGCTCGTCGTAGCCGACATGGACGCCGACCTGCCCGCGGTGGCGTTCCGCCAGGTCGCGGAAACCGTCCTCCAACCAGCCCTCGCCGCTGCCCAGCACGGCGAACTGGGCGCCCTCGGCCACCAGCGCCGGGATCGCGGACAGCAGCAGGTCGAACCCCTTCATGGGCGTCAGCCGGCTGACCACGCCGAACAGCGGCGCGCCGTCGCGCTGCTCCAGCCCGAACTCCTCCCTCAGCGCCGTCTTGCTGGCCGCCTTGTCCTCCAGGCTGTCCAGGTCGTAGGGCCGGACCAGGGCCGGATCGACCGCCGGCGACCAGACGCCGTAGTCGACCCCGTTCAGGATGCCCCACAGGTCGCCCGCCCGGGACGCCAGCAGGCCGTGCAGGCCCCAGCCGCCGTCCGGCGACTGGATCTCCTCCGCATAGGTCGGGCTGACGGTGCTGATCCGGTCGGCATAGAACAGCCCCGCCTTCAGGAAGCCGATCTGGCCGTAATACTCCAGCCCGTCCACCGTGAAGCTCGTGGCGGGCAGCTGGAGTTCGGCGAGCAGGCCCGCGGGGAACAGGCCCTGGTAGGCGATGTTGTGGATGGTCAGGACCGTGGCCGGGCGCGGGCCGGCCCGCTGCTCCCGGCCCAGTTCCAGGTAGGCGGGAGCCAGGCCGGACTGCCAGTCATGGCCGTGGACCACGTCCGGCCGCCAGCGCAGCCCTCCGTCCGGACCGCCGAGCCAGGCGGCGACCCAGCCGAGCAGGGCGAAGCGCAGGTGGTTGTCCGGCCAGTCGCGGTTGTCCGGCCCCAGGTAGGGATTGCCCGGCCTGTCGTACAGTTCGGGCGCGTCGACCGCGTAGCAGGGCACGCCGTCGGGCGTGCGGCCCAGCATCAGGACGGAGCCGCCCCGGGTCCAGGGATCGGCGAGGGTGCGGACCGGCCTGAGGTCGGCCAGTTTCGCCAGGACCGCGGGATAGCCCGGCACCAGCAGCCGGGCGTCGATCCCGATCTCGATCTGGGCGGCGGGCAGGGCCGCGGCGACGTCGGCCAGGCCCCCCGTCTTGATCAGCGGATAGACTTCGGAAGCGACATGGAGAACGCGCATTTTCGAAACGTCTCCTCAGGCGCCCAGGCGGGCGAGCATGTCGCGGGTGATCAGCGTCACCCCGATTCGGTGCGGTGGAAACGCCGGGCGTCCTCGTCCGGGTTCTCCCCCACCACCAGGTGGTCGGGGATGCGGCAGCCGCGGTCGACCACCACCTTCGTCAGCCGGGCGTGCCGGCCGATGTCGCACTGGGGCAGCACGACCGCCTCGGTCAGGCTGGAATAGGAGTTGGCCCGGACCGAGCTGAACAGCAGCGATCCGGTGATCCTGGCGCCTGAGATGATGCAGCCGCCCGATACCAGGCTGTCCACCGCCATGCCGCGCCGGTCGTCGCTGTCGAACACGAACTTGGCCGGCGGCAGCTGCTCCTGGTAGGTGAAGATCGGCCACTGCCTGTCGTAGAGGTTCAGGTCCGGCGTCACCTTGGTCAGGTCCAGGTTGGCCTCCCAGTAGGCGTCGATCGTGCCGACGTCGCGCCAGTACGGCTCGGCCTCGGGCTGGCTGTAGATGCAGCTGTCCTGGAAGCGATGGGCCATCACCTTGGCGCGCGGCACCAGGTAGGGGATCAGGTCCTTGCCGAAGTCGCGGCTGGAGGTCGGGTCGGCGGCGTCGCGCCGGAGCTGGTCGTACAGGAACTTGGCATTGAAGACGTAGATCCCCATGCTGGCCAGCGCCTTGTCCGGCTTTCCGGGGATCGCCGGCGGGTCGGCCGGCTTCTCCAGGAAGCTGACGACTTGGTCGTGGTCGTCCACATGCATCACGCCGAAGCCGGTCGCGTTCATGCGAGGCACCTCGACGCAGGGGACGGTCACGTCGGCGCCCCGGCTGATGTGCCACTCCAGCATGGCGGCGTAGTCCATCTTGTAGATGTGGTCGCCGGCCAGGATCAGCACGTGCTCGGCGCCGTGGCCCTGCAGGATGTCCAGGTTCTGGTACACGGCGTCGGCGGTGCCTTGGTACCAGGAGGTCTCGTCGATGCGCTGCTGGGCCGGCAGGAAATCGACGAACTCGTTGATCTCGCCGCGCAGGAAGCCCCAGCCGCGCTGGAGATGGACCAGAAGGCTGTGGGACTTGTACTGGGTGATGACGCTGATCCGGCGGAACCCGGAATTGATGCAGTTGGACAGCGCGAAATCGATGATGCGGAACTTGCCGCCGAAATGGACCGCCGGCTTGGCGCGCCGGTCGGTGAGCTGCTTCAGGCGGCTGCCTCGCCCCCCGGCGAGCACCAGCGCGATGGCGCGTCGCGGCGCGATCCGCAGTTCACGTTCGATAGCCACTGTGGATTTCTCCTTGACCCTATGTGAGGACCCTTGCCGGGAGACCTTCTCGTTGGATGCCTCGCTGGATGCGGTTCCGGACCGGGCCCGGAGCGGGCGGCACCTTGGATCCGGGCGCATCCTTGCCGCCACCCTGCCACATTTCGCTGCCGGGAGCCAACTCAACGAGGGAGCGCACAGGGCGGTTGCCGAAGCACCCACGGTCGAAACGGGGTGTGGATCTCCAAAACTGCCTGTTTTTTAAGCGACTTCCCGAAACGGTCGTGTTTGGGAAGAATTATGTCAAAGGCACGGCACGTTTCGCCCTTTGTTTCCGCTTTCTTCGTCCCCGCCGGACCCCGGTATATCGCCTTTTTTTTAAGCAAATAGCGGGCTCCGATCCGGTCCGCTGCCCGGCCCGTGCGCGGCGGTCCGCGCGGCAACCGCCGAAACTGCTCATTTTTCGAGCGGCACGGATCTTGAAACGATGGGCAGGCCTTGGGGCCTCGGCCGGTTTCGCCGATGCCCGCCGCCCGAACCCGTAAAAGGATCAGGCTCCGGACCGCACCGCCGGTCCGGGTCCCAAGATCGAGCGGGCCGTGTCGAACTGATCGAGAGGATGAGTTTAGAATGAGCCGTCTGTTTGCCTTCGCTGTTCCGCTGCTTGCGGCGATATTGGGAGCGGTCGCCTTGCCGGCCGGCGCGCTGGCCCAGACCGAAGCCCCCACCATCGACACGGGCGATACCGCCTGGATGCTGACCTCGACCGCGCTGGTCCTGATGATGACCATCCCGGGCCTGGCCCTGTTCTACGGCGGCATGGTCCGCAAGATGAACCTGCTGGCCACCGTGATGCAGAGCTTCGCGATCTGCTGCCTCGTCGCCGTGCTGTGGGTGCTGGTCGGGTACAGCATCGCGTTCGGCAACGGGAACGCCTATTTCGGCGACTTCTCCAAGGTGCTGATGGCCGGCATGGACATGTCCGCGCCGTTCACCCTGGGCGCCGGACTGGAGGCTCCGGTCGCCTTCACGATCCCCGAATCGGTGTTCGTGATGTTCCAGATGACCTTCGCGATCATCACCCCGGCGCTGATCACCGGCGCCTTCGCCGACCGCATGAAGTTCTCGGCCATGCTGCTGTTCACCGGCTTCTGGTCGCTCCTGGTCTACGCCCCGGTCGCCCACTGGGTCTGGCATCCGAACGGCTTCCTGTTCGCCGACGGCGTGCTGGACTTCGCCGGCGGCACCGTCGTCCACATCAATGCCGGCATCGCCGGGCTGGTCGCGGCCATCGTGGTCGGCAAGCGCCGCGGCTACCCGACCGAGCATTTCGTCCCCAACAACCTGGTGCTCAGCCTGATCGGCGCCTCGCTTCTGTGGGTGGGCTGGTTCGGCTTCAACGCCGGCTCGGCCGGTGCCGCCAACGGCCGCGCCGGCATGGCGATGCTGGTCACCATGGTCGCCGCCGCGGCCGCGGCCCTGGCCTGGATGTTCGCGGAGTGGATCGCCAAGGGCAAGCCGAGCGTGCTCGGCATCATCTCCGGCGCGATCGGCGGCCTGGTCGCCATCACCCCGGCCTCGGGCTTCGTCGACGCGGGCGGCGCCCTGGTGATCGGCATCGTCTCGGGCGTGGTCTGCTTCTGGGGCGCCACCAGCCTCAAATACATGCTGGGCTATGACGACAGCCTGGACGCCTTCGGCGTGCATGGCGTCGGCGGCATCGTCGGCGCGGTCCTGACCGGCGTGTTCGCCAAGGAAGCGATCGGCGGCTATCCAGGATTGCTGGAAGGCAACGGCGCCCAGGTCGTCACCCAGCTCTGGGGCATCGCCGCCACCATCGTGTGGAGCGCCGTCGCCTCCTTCGTCCTGCTGAAGGTGATCGACGTGGTCGTCGGCCTGCGGGTCAGCGAGGACGTCGAGCGCGAAGGCCTCGACCTCGCCCTGCACGGCGAAGCGGTCCACTGACCGCGGCTGCCCGATCCGGGCGCAAGAAAGTCCAAGCCGCCGCCGGGGCTCCCCCGGCGGCGGTTTCTTTTTTGCTTCGGCCGACCGGCTCGCTCCCGTACTTCAAAACTGATATGTTGTAGAACACACTGACGAAGGCGCAGGAGGCGCACATGACCGGCGGTCAGGACATTCAGGCGTTCGAGCACAACCCGAGGGTCGCCGAAGTGATCAGGGAGGCCAGGAACCGCGGCCTGCTGGACACCAGGAGCAAACCGACCGGCGGAAGGCTTTACGAAGCCCTGCTCGAAGAGGCCAAGCGCGTATCGGGCATCACGGGCACGACGGAACTTCTGACCTATGCTTTGGCGAAGGTGGCGGTCGAAGACGATTTCGGCCAGAAACTGCTTGCCAGGAAAGGCAAGGTGCCGAGGGGCACGTTCAGTGGAGACGGAGCTTGAAAAGGCGCTCCGGCGCATCAAGCCGGGGCGCCACAAGGGAACATTGTCCCGGCGCCCGGACAGCGAACTGCCGTTCGTGGGCATCGACGAGCCCCCGCACCCTCTGCTTATCGACACGACCGTGTACGTCGATACCCTGGAGGGAACTCTTCCACCCGAGGCGGAAAAGCTTCTCGAGATCCGAAGCCTGTTCCACCATACGGTCGCTCTCGGCGAGCTTGCACATCTGTTCGGACGGCTGAAGCCGGATCACGACGACACGGCCAGTCACCTCGATGAGTTGGCCGGGGTGATCGGAGACATTCCGGCGCACCGCCTGGAAAGCACGACGTCGCCCCGGGTCATGATCGAGGCCGGTATCGTCAACGGCCTCATGTTCCGGCTCGGGGGGTCCGCTCCGGGACAAGAGGTGGCCGCCCTCAACGACGCCACCCTCTATCTTCATGCCCTGCACCGGGGATACACGGTTCTCACGCGCAACATCCGCGACTTCGACTTCATCAACCAGATCGTCCCTGCCGGGCGCATGCTCTTCTATCGGCGGATTTGAACCGGCATATCCGCCCCGTTCCTGATGTTCCATCGCAGCGACGGCCGATAATGCCGTGAAATTGCCGCCTTGATCAGGCATCGTGTCGGTGTGGATAAGCAACCTCCGAACAATCACCTTGAGCAAACCTCCAGAACGGCCGACCGACCGATCGTCCCGCAAGGCGTCCGCCGACCGCGGCACCGGCAAACAGCGGACCCGTGACCGCAAGGCTTACGTCGTCCCGGCGGCCCGGCGCTCGATCCTGCGCGTGCTGGGGAGCTGGGCCGTGGTCGGCGCGATCTGGGCCGCCGTGGCCGGAGCATCCGTGGTCGCGTATTTCGCCTACGACCTGCCCGACGTGTCCCAGGTGGCCCAGGCCGAGCGCCGCCCCGCCGTCACCGTGCTGGCCGCCGACGGCAGCACGATCGAGCGCTACGGCGACATCCACGGCACCACGATCAATGCCGCCGACCTGCCGCCGCACCTGATCCACGCCGTGCTGGCGACCGAGGACAGGCGCTTCTTCAGCCATTTCGGGATCGACCCCATCGGCCTGGCGCGCGCGGCCTTCGTCAATTTCCAGGCCGGGCGCGTCGTGCAGGGCGGCTCCACCATCACCCAGCAGCTCGCCAAGAACCTGTTCCTGACGCCCGACCGCACCATGGGCCGCAAGATCCAGGAGGCGATCCTGGCGATCTGGCTGGAGAGGACGTATTCCAAGAACCAGATCCTGACCGCCTACCTGAACCGGGTCTATCTGGGCGCCGGCACCTATGGCGTCGATGCCGCGGCGCAGACCTATTTCAACAAGCCGGCGACCGGGATCAACCTGCGCGAGGCGGCCATCCTGGCGGGCCTGCTGAAGGCGCCGTCGCGCTATTCGCCGGCGGCCAATCCCGACCGCGCGGCCGAGCGGGCCGAGGTGGTGATCGCCGCCATGCTCGACGCCGGCTACATCACGCAAGCCGACATCCAGGCGATGCGGGCGGCCCCGCCGATGCCCCGGCGCAAGCCGGAGGGCGACGGCGACCGCTATTTCGCCGACTGGGTGGCCGATCAGATCGTGGGCTTCATCGGCAAGGAGCACGACGACATCACCGTCCACACCACCATGGACCGGCGGCTCCAGCGCGCGGCGGAACGGCGGCTGGAAGCTTCCCTGTCCGGCGCCGGCCTCGCCGCCCGGGCCGAGCAGGGGGCGCTGGTGGCGCTCAGCCCGGACGGCGCGGTCCGCGCGCTGATCGGCGGGTCGAGCTACGGCGAGAGCCAGTTCAACCGGGCGACCCAGGCGCTGCGCCAGCCCGGCTCGGCGTTCAAGCCGCTGGTCTTCCTGGCGGCGCTGGAGAACGGCATGACTGCGGACTCGCTGGTGGACGACGCCCCGATCCGCATCGACGGCTGGCAGCCGGCCAATTTCGAGAAGGGTTTCCACGGCCCGATGCCGCTGCGCGACGCGTTGGCCCATTCGGTCAACACGGCGGCGATCCGGGTGCTGGACCGCACCGGCGTGGAGCCGGTCGGCACGCTGGCCCGCCGGCTCGGCATCACCTCGCCCATGGGCAAGGACCTGAGCCTGGCACTCGGCACCAGCGAGGTGACCCTGCTGGAGCTGGCCGGCGCCTATACCGCCTTCGCCAATGGCGGCCGGGCGGTCTGGCCCTACGCCGTCACCCGGATCGAGGATCGCGCCGGCCGGCTGCTCTACCAGCGCCGGGGCTCCGCCGGGGCCACCCCGGTGATCGACCCGGCGGACCTCGCGGAGTTGAACCGCATGCTGATGGCGGTGATCGAATACGGCACCGGCAAGTCCGCGAAGCTGGGCCGCATGGCGGCCGGCAAGACGGGCACCAGCCAAGAATACCGGGACGCCTGGTTCGTCGGCTTCACCGCCGACTATGTGGCGGGCGTCTGGCTCGGGAACGACGACAACGAGCCGATGAAGCGGGTCACCGGCGGCGGGCTGCCTGCCCGCATCTGGCGCGACTTCATGGTGGACGCCCACCAGGGCTTGCCCCCGCGCGAGATCCCCGGCCTCGACTATGCCCCGCCGCAGGCGAGCGCGCCGATGCTGGTGGCCGACGACCGGGATCCGGGATCGGCGGGGGACCCGTCCGACCCGTTCTCCGGCCCGCTGTCCGACGTGCCGCTGCTGGGCCAGTTCCAGCGCCTGATCCGGAACCTGACCGGAGGCGGTGACTAGTGGCTCGGCACAGTGGTTTTGATTGATTTATCGTAGGTCGGCCTCGGCCGAAGGCCGACGCCGACAGCGTGGCCGGAGCGTTGACGCAGGGTGTCGGCGTTCGCCCTGACGGGCGAAGGCCGACCTACGGCACTCCGCTCCGCCGAACGTCATCAAAAACACTGTGCAGGACCACTAGGGCGGTCGCGGAAGGGGCCGGCGGCCCCTTTCCGACGGTCAGTCGCCCGACGCGATCCGGTCGACCAGCTGCTTCACGGTCGGGATGAAGCCGTTCTCGTAGAACGGATCGTCGGAGAACCGGTAGGCGTTGTGGCCGGCGAACATCAGCTGCGTCTCGCAGTCATCCGAGTGGCTGATCTCCTGCAAGGTCTTCTGGATGCAGAAGGAACGCGGATCGGCCTTCTTGCCCGTCGAGCCTTCCTCGTTCTGCGCCCAGTTGGAGAACATGCAGGCCGACAGGCAGCCCATGCAGTTGATCTGGTCGGTCAGGATCTCGTTGGATTTCTCCGGCGTCACGAAGATCAGCGTGCCGTCGGGGGTCTTCAGCGCCTCCTTGAACCCGGCCTCGACCCAGCCGAAGGCCCGGTCGCGGTCGTGCGCGGTCAGGTAGACAGGCCGGCCGCGCGGACCGACGCGGAACTCCGTGTCGTGCTCGCCGACGGGCTTGACCGAATAGGCAACCTGCCGCTCGCCCCGGCCGCGAAGCTCCTGGATGAACGGGTTGTTCACCGCCGACGAGTAGAAGCCGGTCGGCGAGAACTTGTTCAGGAAGACGTCGCCCTCCTTCAAGGTCAGGAGCTTGCGCTTCCACGCCTCGGAGATCGGGCTTTCCCGGGTGAGCAGCGGACGGGTGCCGTACTGGAAGGCGATCGGCCCCAGATCCGGGTTGTCGATCCATTCCTCCCACTCGCGCAGGTACCAGACGCCGCCGGCCATGATGATCGGCGTGTCGGTCAGCCCGAAGCTGTTCATCATCTGGCGCAGCGCCAGCACGCGGGGGAACGGATCCTCCGGCGTCTCCGGGTCCTCGCTGTTGGACAGGCCGTTGTGCCCGCCCGCCCGCCAGGGGTCCTCGTAGACGACGCCGCCCAGGTTGTCGGCGAACCTGTGGTACGCCCGCTTCCACAGCGCGCGGAACGCCCGCGCCGACGAGACGATCGGGTAATAGTGGATGCCGTAGCGCACCGCGATCTCGGCCACCTTGTAGGGCATGCCGGCGCCGCAGGTGACGCCGTGGACCATGCCCTTGGCGCCTTCCAGGATGCCGTGCAGGATACGCTCGGCCGCGGCCATCTCCCACAGGACGTTCATGTGGATGCGGCCCTGGCCGTTGGAGACCTCGTGGGCGATGCGCGCCTGCGTGATCCCGCCGGCGATCGAATACGCGACCAGCTCCTCGTGCCGCTCGCGCCGTGTCCGGCCATGATAGACCTGATCGACGGGCTTGCCGCCGTCATCGAAGCTGTCGGCGTTCACGCCGGAAAACGTGCCGACCCCGCCTGCCGCTGCCCAGGCGCCGGAACTCTCGCCGTTGGACACGGAGATGCCCTTGCCGCCTTCGACCAGCGGCAGGACCTCACGACCCGAGATCAGCAAAGGCTTGAGCGCCTTCAACGAAACCTCCAAAAAGCTGCTTTATTCTTCGACCCGCAGACACGGACAGCCGCTCACCGGTTTCGCTCCGGCGGCGGCCACGGCCTGCCCTTACTGCTCCATATATGAAAAATTTGCGACGCAGAAGAGTGGCAGTCGAATAATTATCGCGAATCCGTCCGCTCAGCCGCCCAGCACCGCCAGAATGTCACGGGGCCGGTCGGTGAAGACGGCGGCGACCCCGAGCCCCACCAGCCACTTCGCCCGCGCCGGATCGTTCACGGTATAGGCCAGCACGGGCCGGCCGGTCGCCAGGTATTCCGCTATGCCGCGGGCATTCTCGCGCGATGCGTTGACGTTGATGGTCGAAGCTTCCACCCGGTCGGCGACGGCCCGCCAGTCGCGCGGGCGCCGGTCGATCAGGTAGCCGCGCGGCCAGTCGGACATATGGTCGCGTGCCGTCTCCAGGCTCGGCACCTCGAAGCTGGAGACCAACGGGGCCGGCCGGCCGGCCGGCCACAGCGCCCGCGCCGCGTCGAGCGTGACCCGGGCGGTCTCGACCTCGCGCCCGGGGCACGGCTTGATCTCCAGGTTGATGCCCAGGTCCAGCTCCAGGACCAGCGCCAGCGTCTCCTCCAGCGTCGGGATGCGCTCGCCGGCGAACTCCGGCCCGAAGCGCACGCCGGCATCCAGATCCCGCAGGTCCGCGAAGTCCAGGCCCGCGACGGCGCCGCGGCCGTTCGTGGTGCGGTCCACGTCGTCGTCGTGCATCAGGACCGGCACGCCGTCGCGCGACAGCTTGACGTCGACCTCGACCCAGCGGGCGCCCTGCCCGGCCGCGACGCGGATGCCGGCCAGCGTGTTCTCCGGCGCATAGGCCCTGGCGCCGCGATGACCGATGGTCCTTGGAAACGACAGCATGATGACGGTTGGATCCCTGATCCGTTGAGCGAGCGGGTGGCATGCCGGGCGGCGCCGACCTATAGTCCGAACCGGCCGGTATAACCAGAATCCGGTATAGACCGAGTTACAGCACGAGTCCCCGATCATGAAAAGTACCGCGACGGCGCGCAGCCTGGACGGCCTCGTCGCCGCCGGCGCCCTTTCGCCGGAGCGGGCCGCCGCCCTCGGGCGGGTGGCGGAACGCTACGCCATCGCCGTCACGCCGCACCTGCTGGACCGCCTCGGCGGCGCCGACCCGGACGGCCCGCTCGCCCGTCAATACCTGCCCTCGGAGCGGGAGCTCGAGATCGGCCCGGATGAGCTGGCCGACCCGATCGGCGACGCGGCCCATTCCCCCGTCAAGGGGATCGTCCACCGCTACCCGGACCGGGTGCTGCTGAAGGCGCTGCACGCCTGCCCGGTCTATTGCCGCTTCTGCTTCCGGCGGGAAATGGTCGGCCCCGGCGGCGACGCGCTCGACCCGGCCGAACTGGCCGCGGCGCTCGACTATGTCGGCGCCCACGAGGAGGTCTGGGAGGTGATCCTGACCGGCGGCGACCCGCTGATGCTGGCGCCGCGCCGGCTGGCCGGCATCGTCGCCGCGCTGGACGCCATGCCCCATGTGGGGGTGGTGAGGCTGCACAGCCGCGTGCCGGTGGCCGAACCGGCCCGGATCGACGGCGCCGTGGTGGCCGCCCTGAAGGCGTCGGACACGGCGGTCTGGCTGGCGGTCCACTGCAACCACCCGGACGAGCTGACCCCGGAAGCCCGGTCGGCGCTGGCCAGGATCGCCGACGCCGGCATCCCGCTGGTCAGCCAGACCGTCCTGCTGCGCGGCGTCAACGACGATGCCGGAGTCCTGGAGGCACTGTTCCGGGCGCTGGTGCGCTCGCGGGTCAAGCCCTACTACCTTCATCACGGGGACCTGGCGCCGGGGACGGGCCATTTCCGGACCGATCCGGCGCGCGGCCGCGAGCTGGTGCGCAGCCTGCGCGGGCGGGTATCCGGCCTATGCCAGCCGACCTACGTGCTCGACATTCCGGGCGGCCACGGCAAGGCGCCGATCGGTCCCGACTACCTGGAGGGCGATGCAGGGACCGGCTACGTGGTCGAGGATTACCGGGGCAACCGGCACGCCTATCCGCCGAAGCGGCCGGGCGGCGCCTGATGTTCCGGCCGAACGGCCGTGCCCTACTCGATCGGCCGGACCATGGTCCCCGGCGGCTGGGCGCTGATGACGCCGGGCAGGGTGCCGAACCCGTCGGGGAAGAGCTGCTTGGCGATGTCGCTGACCAGGAAGCGGAAGCCGGCCTGGCCCGGCGACACGCTGCCCACCATGCGGTCGGTGGCGGTGTTCAGCGGTTCGCCGCCGTCGCAGAAGGCCGCGGTGATCCGCGTGGCCGCCATCAGGTCGGTCTGTTCCGGCGGGGGCGCCGCCTCCACGTCGTTGGTCCGGGTGCAGAGCGTCGGCGCCTCCATCATCTCCTCGCCGTGGAACGCGATGACCATGCGGTAGTCCTTGCCGCGGTCGAAACCGACGCCGGACGTGAAGTTGGTCTGCGGGTTCATCAGCGTGCCCGGCAACGCTTCCAGGACCTTGCGGCTGAACTCGTCCGGGGACGATCCCTTCATGACGCCGATGACGATGACGTCGAAACCGCTCTCCGGCGGTGTCGGGGCGGTGACCGGATCCTGCTGGACTTGGGCTTGGCCGCCGGTCTGCGGTTCGGTCTGGGCCATGGCGCCGGTCGCCCCGAACGCGATCATGGCACAGGTCAGTCCGGCCGCGGCGGCACGGAAACAGGGCGTGCACATGGTATTCTCCTCGCTGGCGAGACGGCAGCCGATCAATGCCGCACGTCTCGACAAACGAACCATCCCTCCAGAAGTTCCTTCCAAGTCCAAACCGGACCCGGGTGGTGCAGCCATTGGAACGAAGTTTCCGGGGCAAGGACGGTCCGGGAATTTAAAGTAGTCGGCATGACATAGGCGGCAACTTGTCCGCGTCGATCATTCCCGATTTCCTTCAATATCAGACTAATAAATGTTAGTCAATGAAAGACCTGATCAGCCTTGCTTACAAAATAATAGAAGCGTACCGTGATCTACACCCTGTGGATCATCAAATTCGAACGCGCGCGGAATAGCCTTCTTATTAGTGCTGATCGGGCGACACGACCCTAGAAGTCAGTTCACGGATCGGCGAGATTTGGGAGATCATGGGCGTGGCGGGCATTTTTCCGATCATCGGCATTGGTGCATCGGCCGGCGGAGTCGAAGCGCTGACGTCGCTGTTCAAGCGCATGCCGCCGCAATCGGCCGCGGCCTTCGTCATCGTCACCCATCTGGCTGCCCATCGGGAAAGTCTGCTGCCGGAAATCCTGGCCCGCTGCACGGAAATGCCGGTCGCGACCGCCCAGGACGGCCAACGCGTCGAATGCGGCCACGTCTACCTGAATCCCCCCGACGCCGTCCTCACGGTCCGCGATCGATGCTTGTCGTTGACCGCCCATGACGGTGAACGCAATCTGATCGACATTTTCCTGGCATCGCTCGGCAGGAACGCGCGGGACCGGGCGATCGGCGTCATCCTCTCGGGGACCGGCAGCGACGGGGCGATCGGCTTGAAGACCGTGCGCGAGTCCGGCGGCTTCACCCTCGCGCAGGCTTCCGACGCCACGGGGCCGGGCTATCACGGCATGCCGGACGCGGCCATCGCCACCGGCTTCGTCGACTGCGTGCTGCCGATCGAGGCGCTGGCCGACCGGCTGACCGGCTATGTCGGCGCGTTCGGCGACGCGGATCCCCGGATGGACGGGATTTCGGACAAGGATGATCCGGCAAGGCTGGAAGGCGCGAAGAACGCCATCTACGACACCCTGCGCCGCCGGGTCGGACATGACTTCAGCCATTACAAGGACAAGACTTTCCTGCGGCGCGTGGAGCGGCGCATGAAGGTGCGGCAGAGCGCCGGCCTGGAGGCCTATGTCGAATTGATCAAGGAGGACAGCGAAGAGGCCGTGGCGCTGTTCCGCGACCTCCTGATCGGCGTCACCAACTTCTTCCGCGACCCGGAATCCTTCGACCGCCTGGCCGAACTGGTCGTTCGACGCCTCCTCAAGGACAAGGGCCGGAACGAGACCGTCCGGATCTGGGTTCCGGGCTGCGCCACCGGGGAAGAGGTCTATTCCATCGCGATGTTGCTGCGCGAACGGCTGGATGCCTGCCAGATCCCGCCAAACATACAGATCTTCGCCACCGACGTGCAGGAGAGCGCCATCGCCGTCGCCCGCGCGGGGCGTTATCCAGCAAGCCTTCTGGAAGCCATGTCGCCGGAGCGGCTGGCACGGTTCTTCACCCGCGCAGGCGACAGCTACACCGTCAACGCGGAAATCCGCGAGCTTTGCCTGTTCTCGCCTCACAGCATCGTCCGCGATCCGCCGTTCTCGCGGATCGACCTCGTCTCCTGCCGCAATCTGCTGATCTACTTCGACGCCGATCTGCAAAGGCGGGTCATTCCCCTGTTCCATTACGCGATCCGCCCCGGCGGATTCCTGTTTCTGGGCAATGCGGAGAATCTCAGCCAGCATACCGACCTGTTCTTTCCCCTGGATAAGAAATCCCGGATCTTCCAGCGGCGGGACAATGCCGGCCAATTCCCGGCCCTGCCGTTGTTCGGGCAGCCCCGGAACAGCTTCCGATCGCCCCGCGCCGGTCCGGGTGCGGTGGGCTCCGACCCTCCGGACGCCGTTCGCCTTCTGGAGCGGCGTGTGCTGGACCGGTACGCTCCTGCGCATGTGCTGGTCAACCGGGAGGGGGAGATCCTCCATTTCTCGGCAGGAACGGGCAAGTATTTCGAAGCGCCCGTCGGGGCGCCCAACCGGAACCTCCTTGCCCTGGCCAACAGCGGACTGAAACTGTTCCTTCGCTCGGCCCTTGCCGAGGTGCGCGAGACCGGATGTCCCGCGCTGCGGGAGAACATCTCGCTCGACGTGCACGGCGGCGTGCTGATGCTCGACATCGCGGTCGAGCCGCTGCCGGACGACGGCGGCGATGGCGCCTGCATGATCGTCTTCATCGATAACGGCCCCATCCAGAACCGCGGGCAGGCCATGACGGCCGGCCAGGACTTCAGGGCGGACCGCCGCACCGAGCTGCTGCGGCTGGAACAGGACCTGGTGAAGACCCAAGAGCTCCTTCAGATCTCGGTCGAGGAATACGAGACTTCGGCGGAGGAGCTGAGAGCAAGCAACGAGGAGTTGCTTTCACTGAACGAAGAATTGCAGTCATCTAACGAGGAGTTGGAGACATCCAAGGAAGAGCTCCAGTCGGTGAACGAGGAAATGAGCACGGTCAACATAGAGCTGGCCACGAAGATAGACGAGCTTCACCGGGCAAATGCCGACCTGGGGAACCTGCTGGACATCACCCGCCTTGCCACCATATTTCTCGATCAAGACCTCGTCATCCGGAACTTCACCCCGGCGACCACGGCCATCTTCAAGCTGGTTGCGAACGACCGGGGCCGGGCGCTGACCGACATCGTCAGCCTGATCGATTACGACCGGCTGGCCGAGGATGTCCGCACCGTGGTGGAGACATCCAGCCCGATCGAGAGAAACGTCTGCCGGCGCGACGGGCGAGTCCATTACCTTCTGCGGATCGTTCCCTACCAGACGGTCTACGACAAGGTCGTCGGGGCGATCCTCACCTTCCTCGACGTGAGCGACATGGTCCGTGCCGAGGAGCACCAGCGCCTGCTGGTGGCGGAGTTGAACCACCGCGTAAAGAACATCCTGGCAGTCGTGGGATCGATGGCGACTCAGATGGCCCGGAGCTGCCGCACGGTCGAGGAGTTCGCCGAAGGGTTCATCGGGCGGATCGACGGCCTGGCCAAGACCCATGACATCCTCTCCGCCAAGGAATGGGCCAACATCGATCTGGCCGAACTTCTGGCAGCCGAACTGGACGTTTTCCTTGTGGACGCCGACCGCAAGAGCCATGACGGCCCAGCCGTTTCCCTGGCCCCGAGAGTGGCGACCACGCTGGGAATCGTCATCCATGAACTGGCGACCAACGCGACCAAATACGGGGCCTTCGCCAATACCGCCGGACGGCTGGAGGTGCGGTGGGGGATCGAGACCCTGGACTCCGGGCAATGCCTCGTGCTGCATTGGCGCGAACGGGACGGTCCACCGGTAAGCCAGCCCAGGCATACCGGCCTGGGCACGGAGTTGATCCACCGCGGACTCAATTTCGAGCTGGATGGAAGCGCCGACATCGAGTACCGGCCCGAAGGCGTCGTCGCCACCCTGACCATCCCCATGACCGGTCACGAGATCTACGAGACAAGGGATGCGCCTCAATGACGCAGAAGACCCCGACAGCGAGCGCCGCCGGGCAGCGGGTTCTCGTCGTCGAAGACGAGATGTTCATCGCCATGGGCATAAGCCTGCATCTGAAGGACGCCGGATACCTCGTGATCGGCCCCGCCGGCCGCCTGGACAAAGCCATGGATCTGGCCAGGAGCGAAATGGTGGACGCGGCCTTGCTGGACGTCAATCTGAGGAGCGACACGGTTTATCCAGTCGCCGATATCCTCACGGCGCGCGACATCCCGTTCACATTCCTCACCGGTTACAACAGGGAGTCGCTTCCCGATCGCTTCGGTGACGGGCACATTCTCAAAAAGCCTTTCCAGACCAAAGAGTTGATCAGAATCGTCGGAACCATGCTGGTCAAGAAGCGGGCGCCGGCCGATCGGGAAACCGCTTCCGGCGGTGCGAACGGCCAAGGTACCTCCCGCTAGGGCAGTTGTGCGACCGAACACCAGGTCTGGCGGGACTTGCCGCCATAGGGACGGGCCAAGCCCGCCGCGATCAGCTGCTCGCCGATGTCGCGGCCGGACCGGGTGAGCACGCGGGCGCGGACCCGTCCGCCATACTTGTCATGCTGGATGTCGTGGAGCGTCACGCCGGGCTCGGCCAGCAGCGTCTCGGTCAATTGCCGGGCCTGCTCGGCCATGTCCTTCTCGCGCTGGCACTTGCCGCGCTTCTCCGGCGTGTCGATGCCGTCGATCCGGACGCGGGTGACGACCTCCTGGTCCAGCCAGACCAGGACCCGGACCTCCAGCGTGTCGCCGTCGATCACCTGGGTGACCAGCCCGGACACCGGCCCCGACAGCCGTTCCGCCGCCCGGGCAGGCGCCTGGGCCGCGAGGAGGGAAAGAAGCAGAGCGGAAACGAGGAAGTGCGGGCGCACGGGAGCGGATCCAAGGGAGCGGCGGACGGAAATCGCCCGCCTATCGGAAGGATACTCGAATGCTAGGAACTACTCAAGTTTAATAGGTCGTATTTCCTACCTACGACCGTATGACATAAGCATTCCGAAGGATGCTCGGACTCCGACCCTAGACGGGGACGCGAGTCCCCCTCAGAAGTCCGTGCAGCGTCCCTTGCTTTCCCAATCGCCGTACCGGGTCGGTTCCGGTCCGCGCGGACCGCCGATCTCCCCCGGCTTCTGCACGGGCACGCCGGGCTTCGGCGACGCGGCATCGTCTTCAGGAACGGAGTCTTCAGAAACGGAGTCTTCGGGAATGGGCTTGGCCGCGGCGGCCGGCTGGACAGCCGCCGCGGGATCTGCCGGCTTGCCGGCTTCTGTGTCGATATGGCTCATGGATTGGATATGGCCCTGCCCGTGCGGGACGCCAAGACTTGAACCTCTTGGGACAGGCTGCACATATCGAGGGTTCAACCCGACCCTTCCGGGGGCCGGGACCGCGCAGAGGTGACCATCATGACAAGCTATTTCCGTACCGCGACCCTGCTGGCCGGCATGACCGCGCTGTTCCTGGCCATCGGCTACCTGATCGGCGGGCAGGGCGGCATGCTGATGGCGCTGCTGTTCGCGGTCGGCACCAACCTCTTCGCCTATTGGAACTCGGACAAGATGGTGCTGAGGATGTACGGCGCGCGGGAAGTCGACGCCCGCTCCGCCCCGCAGTTTTACGGCATGGTCCAGCAGCTGTCGCAGCGCGCCGGCCTGCCGATGCCCAAGGTCTACATCATCGAGAACGACCAGCCCAACGCCTTCGCGACCGGCCGGAACCCGGAGAACGCCGCGGTCGCCGCGACCAGCGGCCTGCTCCGCCGGCTGAACCACGAGGAGGTCGCCGGCGTGATGGCTCACGAATTGGCCCACGTGAAGAACCACGATACCCTGATCATGACCGTGACCGCGACCATCGCGGGCGCCGTGTCGATGCTGGCGAACTTCGCGTTCTTCTTCGGCGGCAACAACCGCAACAACCCGCTGGGCATGGTCGGCACCCTGCTGATGGTCTTCCTGGCCCCGGTCGCCGCGATGATCGTGCAGATGGCGATCAGCCGCACCCGCGAGTACGAGGCCGACCGGATCGGCGCGGAGATCTGCGGCCGGCCGCTGTGGCTGGCGAACGCCCTGGTCAACATCCAGGAGAGCGCCGCCCGGATCGACAACGTCCAGGCCGAGAACAATCCCGCGACCGCCCACATGTTCATCATCAACCCGCTGCATTCGCGGTCGGTGGACGGGTTGTTCCGCACCCACCCCGCGACCGAGGAACGGGTGCGCCGCCTGCGCCTGATGGCCGGCCCCGGACGCGGGTTCTAAGTTCTTTTCGGGCCACGGATGGACGCAGATGGGCTTCGGCATTCCGTCGGCATGACGGGCTGCGAAAACTCATCTGTGTCCTTATGCGTGCATCCGTGGCTAGAGCTGTGCCCGATCAGGTCGATCCGCCCGAGACAACTGATCCGATGCGTTGCGCTATGGGCGCAACCTACGATCGTCGGCCCGCATCACCTCCGCCCTGCATCGAACCGTAGGTTGCGCCCATGGCCCAACGCGACGCGGCGAGTGGAACGGCAGGCCGCGTGGACCGGAACGGATCGACGCGATCGGGCACAGCTCTAAGTAACGGAAATCAATTGTCGCCCGGATAGCTGTCGACGCCGGGAATGTTGTCCAGCCACTTGATCCGGTGGGCGGTCCAGATCTCGTATTTCGGCGGCGGGAAGTCGGATGGGTCGTCGAACCCGCCCAGGGAGATCGAGACATAGTCGGCGCCGTCGCGCCGCCAGAACAGGGCCGACCCGCAGTGCGGGCAGAATTCGCGGGTCGCGAAGTCGGACGCCCGGTAGGCGCCCACTTCGCCCCGGACCATCTCGAAGCGGTCGAGCGGGAAGCTGGCGAAGGCCGGCAGCGGCGCGCCGGTCTGTTTCTGGCACTGGGTGCAGTAGCAGATATTGGTGTCGTTGGGGGCGCCGGTCGCCCGGTAGCGGACGGCGCCGCACAGGCATCCGCCCTCGTGGATGGCATCGGTCATCGCTGGTTTCCTCCCATGATCGCCTTCCGGATCTTGCCCGGAGCGTCGCTCACACCGGCTCCCGCTTCAACATAGGCTTTCTCATGCCCGCATGAGAGGAATTCATGCCCCAGCGCGCTATACAAACAGGACGCTCCACGGTATGACGGTTGCAGCGTCAACCGAAGTCGGCGCACTCCCCCTCTTGCCACCAGGGTTGCCCGTCCCATGACCACCGGTCCCGACATCCGTCCCGCGATCACGGCACTGCCCAACAGCCTCATCGGCGTGGTCGCCAACCATGGCAGGGGCCGCGACGGATTGATCCCGCTGTGGTTCGGCGAAGGCGACGTGCCGACGCCGGGCTTCGTCATGGACGCGGCGTACCAGGCGATGCGCGACGGCCATGTCTTCTACACTTGGCAGCGCGGCCTGCCGGAACTGCGGGAATCCCTGTCGGGCTATCACCGGCGGACATACGGTGCCGATGTCGCGACCGACCGGATCACCGTGACCGGCTCGGGCATGTCGGCCATCGCCCTGTCGATGCAGATCCTGATCGACGAGGGCGACGAGGTGGTCGTGGTCTCCCCCGTGTGGCCCAACGTGTTCGCCAGCATCAGGATCATGGGCGGCGTGGTGCGTCAGGTGCCGCTGGCGCTGGAGAGCGGGAAATGGACGCTGGACCTGGACCGGCTGTTCGACGCCTGCGGCCCGCGCACCCGGATGATCTTCGTCAACTCGCCCTGCAACCCGACCGGCTGGACCATCGGGACCGAGGACCAGCGGCGCATCATGGAGTTCGCCCGCAAGCGCGGGCTGTGGGTCATGGCGGACGAGGTCTATTCCCGCCTGGTGTTCGACGGCGGCATGGACGGCAGCGGCCGCGCGCCCTCCTTCCTCGACGTCTCGGAGCCGGAGGACAAGCTGCTGGTCATCAACAGCTTCTCCAAGAACTGGGCCATGACGGGCTGGCGGCTGGGCTGGGTCGTCGCTCCGGCGGCGATGGGGCCGGTCTACGAGAAGATGATCCAGTTCAACACCTCGGGCGTCGCCGGCTTCGTCCAGAAGGCGGGCCTGGCGGCCCTGGAGCAGGGCGAGCCGTTCCTGGAGGAGATGGTCGAGCGCTGCCGGACCGGCCGCGACATCGTGTGCTCGGCTCTGGAGACCCTGCCGCGGGTGCGGGTCCAGCGTCCCGACGCGGCCTTCTACGCCTTCTTCTCGGTCGAAGGCGCCGGCGACAGCCTTGAACTGGCGAAGCGCATCGTGGACGAGGCGCTGGTCGGGCTGGCGCCGGGTGCCGCCTTCGGCGACGGCGGCGAGGGCTACCTGCGGCTCTGCTTCGCCAGCTCGCCGGAATGCCTCGCCCAGGCGATGGAACGTCTCGTCCCGATACTTCGGTAACGAACTGCGTTAACCATGATTTGGTTGATCGCTAATTAACCAGCTATGGCATGGCCTCATGCCAACCATGTGGAAGCCGCACTTCTCGCAGGTGCAGCATGCCCCCATATTCCCGTTTGCAAGCAACGGCGGCCGGCGATCGACGCCGGCCTTATTCTATTGAGGACTCACATCATGGCACTGGCAGTTCGCACGTCCGGTTACGCCGGTCGACGTTCGGCCGACTCTTCCGCTGACCTTATGCAGCGGTTGACCGACACCCTGAAGACTTGGAAGTACCGCATCGTCAGCCGTCGTGAACTGATGGACCTGGATGCCCACATGCTGCGCGACATCGGCCTGACCGACCTGGAAGCGCAGTCGGAAGCCTCGAAGCCGTTCTGGCGCGCCTGACGCCACGCAGTGCCGCGCCGCATGGCCGATCGGATCGAGCCGCGCTCGTCAGTATCGAGTATACTGGGCGCGGCTTTTCGATTCCGGGCACCGCCATAGCGCCGGCAGCATGAACCGCGACCCGGATCGCAGATCGGCCTTCGCCTGAAAGGTGAACGCCGAAGGTATAAAACAACCTTGGAGTCCGTCGTCGGCGACGGCCCTGTGGGCCAAGGCCCACCCCTGCGAGCGGGAACCGGACGTTACTGGGGATCGCGCTTGAGCCCGCGCTTTTCCAGTTCCCGGAGATAGTCGGCCCACAGCTCGTCCTGGTGCTCTCCCAGCTCGTACAGGTACTTCCAGGAGAAGATGCCGCTGTCGTGCATGTCGTCGAACTGGATCCGGATCGCGTAGTTGCCGACCGGCTCCAGCCCCATGATTCCGACATGCCGGCGGCCGGAAACGATCTGCTTCTGGCTGGGAGCGTGGCCCTGGACCTCCGCCGACGGGCTCTCGACCCGCAGCAGCTCGGCGGGTAGCGAGAAGCGGCGGCCGTCGTCGAACTCGATTTCCAGCCGCTTCTCGGCCTTCTTCAGCCGCACTTCCACCGGCCAGTGCTGCGTGCCGAACGGATCGGTGGCGAAGGACTCGCCGGAGGCGGGCGTCATCAGTGGCCCGCCGTCTTGGAGGAATGGCCGCCGGCCGGATGGGAGTGGGTGGGATGCGCGGTGTCGGCATCCAGCGTCCGGGCCTCGTCCACCAGCATGATGGGGATGCCGTCGCGGATCGGATAGGCCAGCCCCGCCTGGTCGCTGATCAGTTCCTGCGCCGCAGCGTCATAGCGGAGCAGCCCCTTGGTCAGCGGGCAGACCAGGATTTCCAGAAGCTTGGGGTCGACCTTCGCCGCCGACCCCGTTTTGGTATCGCTCACGTCCTCGTCCCCTCGATGCGGCCCGGCAGCCGATATTCCCCGTCCATTACCGGGATCGGTGCCGGGGTCAGTGCCGGGCCATGGTATCGCCGTCCCGCTTGTCGAGGACAGCCATTTCGATGATGGCGATCATCATGCTGGCCCGTTCGGACAGAGTGCCGCATTCCAGCAGGGCCTGCTTCTCCGACGGCTCGAACGGGCAGATCATCGCGAGCGACGTCACCAGACGTTCGTCCGGCGTCGATTCGATCGCGTCCCAGTTGGCCGAAATGCCCTGGATCTTGAAATACGTGCGCAACCCCTCGACCAGCCGCGCCCTGTCGAACAGGGCGGGGCCCGGCTCGCTCGGATCGCCGGCGAACCGCTCCCACGAGGCCGTGACGCGGCGGTAGCCGCGCACGATCGGCAGCTCGCGCACGATCTCGAACCGGCTGACGCCGGTCAGCGTGATCAGGTAGCGGCCGTCGTCGGTCTCGGTGAAGCTGGTGATCCGGCCGGCACAGCCGATCGGATAGACCGGCGGAGCGCTGGCGCGGCTCAGGGGATCGGACGGCTGGATTATGCCGATAATCCTGTTGCCGGACAGCGCATCGTCGATCATCGCCAGGTAGCGGGGCTCGAAGATGTTCAGAGGCAACTTGCCCCGGGGCAGGAGCAGCACCCCGGCCAGCGGGAAAATCGAAATGATTTCCGGCAGTTGGTCGAAGGATGGGTCGAACGGGTTTGGGCTCATGAAAATAAGATAGATGACAACTTCCGTCTTGCCATGACAGTCAGCTTGTCAGTCGGCCCGAAAGCCTCGAAAAATTTCACGAGCTGCTTTCGGGCCTGCTGATCGTTCCATTCCCGGTCACGGCGCACGATCTCCAACAGCTCCTCCACCGCGGCGTCGCGCTTGCTGCCGGCATAGAGCGCCATGGCGAGGTCGAAGCGGGTCTGGTGGTCGTCGGGGTCGCGGGCGACCCGGTCCATCAGCTCCGGGACCGGGCCGGCGGCGGCACTCTGCTCGGCCAGGTCAAGCGCGCTGCGGACGGCGGCCAGCTCGGGCGCCTTGGCCAGGTCGGGCGGCGCATTGTCCAGCATCTCGCGGGCGCGGGCGAAGTCCTGGGCCGTCATGAGGCAGCGCACCAGCCCGGCGAAGGCGGCGGCGTTGGTCGGCTCGACCGCCAGGATCTGGCTGTAGATCTCGCTGGCGGTGGCGGCATCCCCGTCCTCCAGGGCCTGGGCGGCGGCGTCGAGCGCTTCCTGGAGCCCGCCGTCGTCGGCGCCGCCGGCCAGCTTCGACAGCCGGTCGACGAACTGCTTGATCTGGGATTCCTGCTGGGCGCCGACGAAGCCGTCCACCGGGCGGCCCTGGAAGAAGGCGTAGACCGCCGGGATCGACTGGATGCGGAGCTGGCCCGCGACCTGCGGGTTCTCGTCGATGTTGATCTTGACCATCTTCACGGCGCCCTTGGCGGCCTTGACGGTCTTCTCCAGCATGGGCCCGAGCTGCTTGCAGGGGCCGCACCAGGGCGCCCAGAAATCGACGATCACCGGCACCGTGCGCGAGGCCTCGACGACGTCCGCCATGAAGGCGCGGTCGCTGGTGTCCTTGATCAGGTCGGCGGCCGGCTTGGGCCCGCCACCCGGCGCGCCGGGCATATTGAACATGGTCTGCATGAAGGCGTCCTGTTGCTGGAAAGCTGGCTGGTCTTGGTTTCGTGTATCGGATGGCTGCGTGTTTAGATGAGCCTTGCCGGATTATCCAGCAAGGTCGGCGACCACGGCCTCGTGGCCGGTCGAAGACAGGAACTTCAGCAGGTCGGCCGAGCGGATCGCCGTCGTCCGGCCGTTGTCGAGCGGATGGTAGTTCAGCAGGTCGTGCGCCATCATCGCCTTTTCCAGCACCACCGTGACGCGGTGCCCGGTGTCGTTGATCACGGCGAAGGGCGTCACCGAACCGGGCCGGACCCCCAGCACCTCCCGCAAAAGGTCGCCGTTGCCGAACGACAGGCGGGCCGAGCCGATCCGCTTGTCCAGGGTCTTCAGGTCGACCGCGCTGTCCTCCAGGGCGACGACCAGCCACAGGCGGCCCTTCTTGTCCTTCAGGAACAGGTTCTTGCAATGGCCGCCCGGCAGCGTCCCGCGCAGCGCCTGCGCCTCCTCCACCGTGAAGACCGGCGGATGGGAGTGGGTGGTGGTCTCGATGCCCAGGCCGTCCAGGTACGAGATGAGCTGTTCCGGCGAGGTCGGCAGCGTGTCGGTATTGGAGCCGGTGTCGGGACCGTTGTCGGTGTCGGCGTGGTCGGGCATGGCGGAAACCTCGGTGTTCCGGCGGAATGTGGCGCCGCTGTTATAGCCGCTTCCGGCGAGGGCGCAAACCGGCGAGGAGGAATCGAAAAAAGGCCCTTGCAAAGGGGTCGGACTTCCGTATTATCCGCGCTCACCGCTGGTCACCACCCGGACCAGCCGCCGATGCGGGCGTAGCTCAGGGGTAGAGCACAACCTTGCCAAGGTTGGGGTCGAGGGTTCGAATCCCTTCGCCCGCTCCAGTTTCAGACGACGGTTCAGAGTTCGTAAGCGTCCCTGCCGGGGCGCTTTTTGCGTTCCGGGTCGGTCGTTGCCACCGTTGCCGTCCCCAATATCGTCATCAACCGGAAAGTCGTCGAGCGGGGATTTGCAGGATTGTCCCCGTTCGTAGTCATTCCTACAATGTCACCGTTCGCCGACATCTATTGGGACGCTTAGATGCTTGTCCGCACCGCCATCGAGATCGGGCTGGTCATCCGGGAGCGGCGCCGGAGCCTGGGGCTGGACCAGGGGGAACTTGCCGGCTTGGCTGGTGTCAGCCGCCAGTGGATCGTCGAGATCGAAAAAGGCAAGCCGCGCGCCGAGATCGGCCTCGTTCTTCAAACGCTGAACGCACTGGGATTCGGCCTCTCCGTCGATGCCGCCGGCGGGCTCGGCGGGACCGAGGCGCCGCCGGCCGGTGCAATCCCGTCGCCCATCCCTTCGATCGATATCGACTGGCTCCTCGACGATCTCGCGGCGAACCGATCGTGACCGGTGAACTCGTCGCCTTTTCGGCAGGCCGCGTCATGGGGACGGTAAGGCGCGATCGCAATGGCCGGCTGAGACTCCTCTATGACCAGGGTTGGAGGACGACCCCGGGCGCCTACCCCCTGTCGCATTCCATGCCGGTGGCAGTGGCGGAGCAGTAAGCCGCTTCGAGGTCAGGCTTTGGGCGGATTCTTGCGGCGATGCTCGATCAACAGCTTCACCTGCTTGATGGTCAACGACAAATCGTCGTCGGACAACGCGCGGGCATGAACCGCCAATTCGTCTTCCATCCGCAGGCGAGCGCCCTCCGCGTCGGGCGGCGCATCGAACCCCAACAAATCGTTCGGCGACGTCCCCAGTACTTGGCAGAGGCGTAGAAGCGTGGCGTAGTCGGGACGGCGCGTACCCGCGACATAGTGGCCATAGCGTGGTTCCGTCAGACCGGCCCGACGCGCCACTTCCGCGTCGGTCATCCCAAGTTCGCGCGCCCGTTCCCGGAGTTTCGTGGTCAGCACATGCATTCGGCATGTGTTGCGCGCGATGCTTGTAGCGTCTATGTACGAAATGGCAATAATACTATTGTCGATCTGACAACGGAGATGTCAGCCATGGGCGTGGCGGATAGACGGGCGCGCATGAGCCCGGCGATGATGGCATTGGTGGCAGGCGTATCTATCCCGACCGCAGCGATCGGGGAGGAGGACGGCGCTTCCTTCCTTGCCATGCAACGATGGCTGCATGCGGCCGATGTGGCGGCAAACGAGAGCGTCACTTACGAAATCTGCGGCTGGGGCCAGATCGACTTGCGCACGCCTTTCCTGTCCGCCGCGATCAAGCAGGGCATCGATGTCCTGGCTTGGCATGAATTGGCGAAGCGGTACGACAACGCGGCACTCGAACGTCGGCGGACGGAAGCTGTCTTGACGGCGCAGGGAGCGAACGCACCGACGCAGCGCACCAGCGGACTTTACCCCACAGGGGAATGCACCGATGCAGTTCGAGATGGAATAGAACAAAAGGCACTGATGCCCGGGACCTTGAAGACGCGGTATTTCCGTAAAGTAGATAAGCCAGCAGTTTTAGCCGGTTTCCGCCTCCGATGCTTCCCCGAGAACTTCTCCGAGACCCCGCAGACGCACTGCCGGATAGTCGGGCAGCTTCACGATCAGCTCCAATTTGCCGCCGACCGCCTCCACATAACTGCGGAGGGTCGAAAGATACATGTCGGCCTGCTTCTCGATCTTCGACACGGATGGCTGCTTGATGCTCAGGGTGGCCGCGATGTCGGCCTGCGCCTTCCCGGCGATCTGGCGCAACTCGCGCAGGCATTCCACATCCCGCTTCAGTTCCCGGTACTTCGCCTCGATGCGTTCCTGTCGCTCGGACGGAGGTTCGGCGATCACCTGGTCAATGCTCCGGCCCATCGGATCCGATCCCCTTCGCAGCTCTCAACAGTTCCGAATGGGCGGAAAATCGGCGGTCCGCCTCGTCGATGAATTTCCTGTAGAAGCGCTTCCCGCTCCCGCCGGATTTGTCGCCGACGACCAGAAGAACCGCCTTTCTTTCCGGATCAAAGGCGAAAGTGCCGTAGGTCGGCCTTCGCCCGTCAGGGCGAACGCCGACACCCTGCGTCAACGCTCCGGCCACGCTGTCGGCGTCGGCCTTCGGCCGAGGCCGACCTACGATAAATCAATAAAAACATTGTGCCGAACCATTATTTGGATACCGATCTAGACAGCGACCTTGAATTCCACGGAAGACACGCCCTCGACGTTTTTCGATGCGTCGAGGATTTCCAACGCCACGAGGGCGCCTGTTCCGTCGTAGTCGAGGATTATGCCCGGCTTGTCCTCGTCGCTCTCAACCACCATGGCGTCACGAAGCACGACTGACAGGGTGTCGGTTGCCGGGTGGTACGTGATCTTCATGAGCCGCCCTCATACTTCGCAAGCTTTCCGGTGCGGTACGCCGCAGCCACGGCGGCCGGCACCCGGTCTGCATCGATGAAAACACGCACCAGAAAAGATCGGCCGGAGTCTGCTTCGATGATAAACCGTTGTGCGACCACTCGTCCGATCTGGACAATCCACGCCTTGCCATCCCGGCCAAGGCGTGATCGCTGAACGCGACGTCCCGCAGCCCGTCCCCCGTCACTTCCCACCCTGCGCCGCCGCAGCCGTCACCGGCACCGCGCCGCTGTCCACCATCTTCAGCTTCCAGTCCTGCGCCTCGGTGCCGTCCAGGTTCAGGTGGCCGGCCAGGAACAGCAGGCGGTCGGTGTCGGCGCCCTTGGCGGTGCAGAAGCGGTCCTGGAGATAGTAGGGCGGCGTCGCCTGATAGTAGAGCGTCGCCTTGACCGACGCCGCGGTTCCCTTCAGGTCGGCCAGCGGCACGGCATAGACCAGCGTGTCGCCGCCGCCGTCGCGGTAGTCGGGATCGTCGCCCACCGCCGTGGGGGCCACGTCCTCGGCAAGGTCGGGGCCGGCGCCCAGCGCCTTGGCGATGGCGAGACGCTGGTCGAGCCCCAGGAAGCCGTGGGGCAGGATGCGGTTGTCCTTCACGTCGGCGCAGATCGACAGGAAGCTGGTCGTGAAATCGCCGGTCGGCTTCACGTCATGGCCGCAGACGGGGGCCTGGCCCGCCGGCAGGTTGGCGGGCGGCGCCGTCACCAGCTCCTGGTAGATCTGCGCCTGGTCCTGGCGGCTGACCACCTGGTAATGCGGCTGGTGCGGCAGGCTGCCGGCGTTGGCCCGGCCGGAGCAGTCGTCGTTCCACCACAGCTCGCCGGCGACCGGCTTGCCCGCCTCGTCCACGATGACGCCGGCGCCGTTGGTCCGGCCCGAGGCCCACAGCACGTTGCCGTTGGCGTCGAGCACGTCGAACTCGATGAAGGCGCGGCGGAAACCCACGCCGGACGGCAGCTTGTGCCCGGTCCTGCTGGTGACCGCGACGGTCGCCCGCAGGTTGCCGCCGTCCGTCTCCACCCCCGTCACCGCGATCGCGGCGGTGCCGCCGGAAGCCTGGTCGAGCATCGCCTGCTCGGTCCGGAGCAGCGGATCGACGCCCTTGGACACCAGCATCGGGTCCTGGGTGCGGATGCCCAGGATGTCGGGGAACTGCTGGGCCATCTTGGTGAAGAAGACGTTCAGCCCGACCAGCGTGTGCTGGGCGAAGCCGTCGCGCACGGGCAGGTCGATGTCCTCGGGTCCCAGGTTGTTCTCGGCCTGGGGGAAGTTGGAATATTCCTGGATGCTCGCGATCTTGCTGCGGTACGGCTTGCCGTTCTCGTCCTTGCTCGGCATGTGGCAGTCCTGGCAGCTCGCGGGCGTGGCACCCGGCCCGCCGGGCAGCTTGCCGTCCACGCCCTCGCCGGTGCGGTAGGCGCTGAAGGCCCATTCCGGATATGTCGTCTGCTCGTAGACGTGGGTCAGCACCTTGCCCTTGTCGAGCACCGGCAGATGGACCGTATGGCAGGTGCCGCAGGTCTCGGAACTGGTGATCGCGGCGTGGTACTCGGGCCGGTTGCCGAGCGCCGCTTCCATCGGCTTGACCTTGGGGTCCTTGAAGGGGCCGAAGATCGTGTCCGGCCGGCCGACCAGGAAGCTGCCGGTAAAGGTCCGGGCGAAGCCGGTATTGTCCGGGTTCAGGAAGGCCTGCCGCTCGGCGATGCAGGCGTTCTGCGGCGCGTCCTTGAACTGCGCCGTCGCCTCCGCCCCCAGCGCCATGCGGTGGCAGGCGGTGCAGGAGACGCCGTCGCGCGCCAGCGCGCCGTACGGCGCGTGCCCGGCTGTCGGGTTGCCGGCGGGGAACGGCACCGCGTCGGCGAAGGAGCGCAGGAAGTCCTGGCACTGCCCGGTCTCGGCGAACTTGTCCACCGTGAACTGGCGCTGGCCCAGGATGCCGTGGCAGCCCAGGCAGGTGTTCTCCACCAGGGCCGCGCTCTCGGGGTGGAAGGTCTGGGTCTCGCTGGCGAGCTGGGCGAAGAAGATCGGGTCGCGCCCGGCCAGCCCCATGGGCGAGGTCCACCACGTGGCATAAGGCGACAGGTTGAGCAGCTTGGCGCCGTGGGGGTTCGGCCTGGTCATGTCGAACTGCAGGCCGGTGCTGCCGGCGTCGTGGCAGCCCATGCACTGGTCGGAGGTGACGAACTCGCTGGCGGCGCCGGGGGGGCCGGCCTTGACCCAGACGCTGTCATAGGTCTGGGACGGCATCTTCGACACCGTCTCCCAGGTCGGCTTGGGCAGACCGGCGATCTTGAGGCCGCTGGCGATGTCGGTGTCGTAGCCGTATTGCGGCTGGCCCAGCCGCGCCGCGTCGTCGGTCGGCAGGCTGACCAGCCTGTGGTGGATCTCCGGCGCCGGGGCCTCGAAGAAATGCTGGCTGAGGAAGACCAGCGGCTCGCCCGGCTGGCCGAGCATGTTCTTCAGGCTGACGAAGGTATGATCGGCCTTGGCCGAGGCGTGGCAGTTCAGGCAGTACTGGCCGAAGCCCATGTTGGCCAGCGGGTTGGTCGGCCCGGGCGGCCAGTCCGGCGCCCAGCCGCTCCAGCCGAACCAGCCCCAGAACCAGCCGTCGTGGGACGCCTTTGCGTCGCGCACCATGATCGCGGCGCCGCTGGTCGGCAGCAGGTTGACCGGATCGACGCCGTCGCAGGCGGCGGCCGGCGCCGGGAACATCTCCTTGACCATGATCGCGCCGTCGGGGACCGGCGCCGGGTCCGCCGGGGCGGCGGCCTCGTCGGACGGGCGGTTGACCTTCAGCCACTCCACCATCTCGGGCGAGTACCAGATCACCACCGGCGCGTGGGTGCCCGCGTAGGTCCCGACCCATTTGCCGTCCTGGAGGCTGGCGGTATAAGGGCCGGTGTCGCGCACCCGCTTGTCCCGCACCCACCCGGCGGCCGTGTCCCGGTGGCAGAAGTTGCGCAGATAGTCCCCCAGCTTCGTCTCGTACTGGTCGAGCGGCAAGGCGCCCGGCTTGCGCACCGCCTCGGCCAGGGAGGCGCACAGGGCGCCGTCGGTCGGCACCAGCGGAGTAGGCCGGGCCGCCGTGCAGGCGGGCGCCGCGAGGGCCGGCCCCGCCGCGAGCAGGCCGCACAGGACCAGCGCGGGGGTGCCGGACAGGCGCGAGAGGACGGGAGCCAGGAGACGGGACAGGAAGGCTTGGGACATCCGCGGTTTCCATCCGGAGAGACAACCCGGTGCGGTTGAACAGCGACCGGTTCCTTCCCGAGGGTATTAAACCTTCGTGGTTAAGTCCATCGGTCAAAGCCGGCCGCGGCCCCGGCACCGTTCGATTGTCACAGGCGCTGCTCGCCGGCTTGTCTGCAACCCTCCCCGCTGTCATAGTGCCGAAGGATCCCGGTAAGCGGCGAAGATCCGCCCCGACCTGCGTCATGGCGTCGCGACCCTGTGTCGGTCCGGACAATTCGGACCAAATGGGCAATGGACCGCCAAGACGGATTGCCTTTCAATCGGCGCATTCTGGTGGGATGACTGCTTGGTGGGAGAACTGGTAAGCATGAAGGCGGTCAAGGGCGCCCTCGAGAGCGCCCGGCGAGGGATCAATTGGCGGGATCATGGCTGAGTTCTTTTCGATGGGCGGCTATGCCGCCTATGTCTGGCCGGCCTACGGGGTCGCGGCCGTCTTTCTTATGGGCATGCTGGTCGCCAGCCTGCGCGGCCTTCGCCGTCACGAAGCCCTGCTGAAGACCCTGGAGACGAGCCGCCCGCGGCGGCGCGACCGGAACCGCCGCGACGGCGCGCGCGCTCCATCGGCTCCGGCACCATCAGGATTGCCCGCCGCGGAAGGACACGAGGGATGACCCGCAAGAAACGCCGCCTCTACATGCTGGGCCTGGCCCTGCTCGGGCTTGGCACCGCGACCGCGCTGGCGCTGACCGCGTTCGAGGACAACCTGGTCTTCTTCTACAGCCCGTCCGACCTCGCGGCCCAGCAGGTCGGCGAGCGCAGCTTCCGCCTGGGCGGGCTGGTCGAGGAGAACAGCGTCAAGCGCCTGCCCGATGGCCTGACCATGGAGTTCCGGGTCACCGACACCGCCCGGTCCGTCCCCGTCACCTATGCCGGCATCGTGCCCGACCTGTTCCGCGAAGGGCAGGGCGTCGTCGCCGAGGGACGGCTGCGTCCCGACGGCGTGTTCGTGGCGCGCGAGGTGCTTGCCAAGCACGACGAGAACTACATGCCGCCCGAGGTGGCCGACGCGCTGACCCGCGCCGGCGCTCCCCAGCACGCGACCAAGTCGCTGGAGGCCCCCGTGCCGGCATCCGCGACGAGTCCCCTGACGACCGCCGCGCCCCTGACCGAAACCGCGCCCCTGTCCAGAACCGCTGAGGAGTAGCGCCGTGATCCCCGAACTGGGCCATTACGCCCTGGTCCTGGCACTGTTCCTGGCGCTGGTCCAGGCGACCCTGCCGCTGGTCGGCGCCGCGCGCGGCGACACCGCCTGGATGGACGTGGCGAAGCCGGCCGCGATCGGCCAGTTCGCCATGATCCTGGTCAGCTTCCTGGCGCTGACCTACGCCTATGTCGTGTCCGACTTCAGCGTTCTGAACGTGGTCGAGAACAGCCACTCCATGAAGCCGATGCTCTACAAGGTGTCGGGCGTCTGGGGCAACCACGAGGGCTCGATGGTCCTGTGGGTGCTGATCCTGGCCTTGTTCGGCGCCGCCGTCGCCCTGTTCGGCCGCAACCTGCCGCCGACGTTGAGGGCGCGGGTGCTGTCGGTCCAGGCCATGATCGGCGTCGGGTTCCTGCTGTTCATCCTGGCGACCAGCAATCCCTTCATCCGGATCGATCCGGCGCCGCTCGACGGCAACGACCTCAACCCGCTGCTCCAGGACCCCGGCCTCGCCTTCCATCCGCCGTTCCTGTATTTCGGCTATGTCGGCTTCTCCATGGCCTTCTCGTTCGCCGTGGCCGCCCTGATCGAGGGCAGGGTCGATCCCGCCTGGGCGCGCTGGGTGCGGCCCTGGACGCTGGCCGCGTGGGCCGGCCTGACGCTCGGCATCGCGCTGGGGTCCTGGTGGGCCTATTACGAGCTGGGCTGGGGCGGCTGGTGGTTCTGGGACCCGGTCGAGAACGCCTCCTTCATGCCCTGGCTGGCCGGCACCGCGCTGCTGCACTCCGCCATCGTGGTGGAGAAGCGCGACGCGCTGAAGAGCTGGACCATCCTGCTCGCCATCCTGACCTTCGCGCTGTCGCTGATCGGCACCTTCCTGGTCCGGTCGGGCGTGCTGACCTCGGTCCATGCCTTCGCGGTCGATCCCGCCCGCGGCGTCTTCATCCTGGTGCTGCTCGTGATCGCCACGGCGGGGGCGCTGCTGCTCTACGCGATCCGCGCGCCGTCCATGAAGATGGGCGGGCTGTTCGCCCCGGTCAGCCGGGAAGGCTCGCTGGTGCTGAACAACCTGCTGCTGTCCACCGCGACCGCGACCGTGTTCCTGGGCACGCTCTACCCGCTGTTCCTGGACGCGATTGGCGCCGGCAAGGTGTCGGTCGGGCCGCCCTTCTTCAATTCCACGTTCATCCCGCTGATGGTGCCGCTGGTCGCGGCGATGTCGGTCGGGCCGTTGCTGGCGTGGAAGCGCGCCGACTTGGCCGGCGCCCTGTCGCGGCTCAAGTTCGCGGCCCTGCTGACCGTGATCTGCGTGCTGGGCGCCCTCTACGCCTACCAGGGCGGGCCGGTGCTGGCGCTGCTCGGCGTGGCGCTGGCGGCCTGGGCCTTCTTCGGCGCCATCGTCGAGCTGGCCGACCGGATCAAGCTGTTCCGCGCCCCCCTCGGGGAAAGCTGGCGCCGGGCCGCCGGGCTGCCGCGGTCGAGCTGGGGCATGACCATCGCCCATGCCGGCATGGGCATCGCGATCGCCGGCATGACCGGGTCGGCGGCCTGGATGACCGAGCGCATCCAGCTGATGCGGCCGGGCGACACGGCGCAGATCGCCGGCTACGACATCCGGTTCGACGAGGTCCACCAGCAGCAGGTCGCCAACTACCAGGCGAAGTCTGCCACCTTCACGGTCATCCGCGACGGCGAGGTGATCGCGACGCTGCACCCGGAGGAGCGCTGGTTCCCGGTCGCCCGCATGTCGACCACCGAGGCCGCGATCCGGACCAACTGGGTGTCCGACCTCTATATCGTGCTGGGGCAGGAGCAGGAAGGCACCGGCGGCTACGCCACCCGCCTGTACCATCACCCGCTGGTCCCGTGGATCTGGATCGGCTGCGTGGTCATGGTGGCGGGGGGCTGCGTCTCGCTCAGCGACCGGCGCTTCCGGATCGGCGTGCCGGAACGCCGGCGGAACCGGCCGCCCGTGCCCCAGCCTGCCGAATAGGCCGCCGATTGGACAGCCCGAACAGGAAAACTTGAGATGCGCCGCCTGATCTACATCCTGCCGCTGGGCCTGTTCGTGGTCCTGGCCGGGTACTTCGCCGTAGGCCTGACCCGCGACCCCTCGGTCGTGCCCTCGGCCCTGATCGACAAGCCGGTGCCGGAATTCGCCCTGCCGCCGCTCCTGAACGACGGCAAGGGCCTGGCGACGTCCGACCTGAAGGGCCAGGTCCAGCTGGTCAACGTGTTCGCCTCCTGGTGCGTGCCCTGCCGGGTCGAGCATCCCGTGCTGATGCGCCTCGCCCGGGAGCAGGGCGTCACCGTCAAGGCGATCAACTACAAGGACAAGCCGGAGGACGCGGTCCGCTGGCTCAACCAGGGCGGCAACCCCTATGCCGCCATCGGCGCCGACCAGGACGGCAGGGCGTCGATCGACTGGGGGGTCTACGGCGTGCCGGAGACCTACGTGATCGATGCCGAGGGCCGCATCCGCTACAAGGTCGTGGGTCCCGTGATGCCCGACGAGGTCGAACGGACGATCCTGCCGCTGATCAGGGAGCTCCAGGGATGAGGGCGGGACTGCGGGCCTGCCTCGCCGCCCTCCTCCTGTTCATCTCCTCGCCCGCCCTGGCGGTCCAGCCCGACGAGGTGCTGAAGGATCCGGCGATGGAGGCGCGGGCGCGCGAGATCAGCAAGGAGCTGCGCTGCCTGGTCTGCCAGAACCAGTCGATCGACGACAGCAACGCGCCGCTCGCCCGCGACCTGCGGGTGCTGGTGCGCCAGCGTCTGGTGGCGGGCGACGACAATTCCGGCGTCCTGGACTATGTCACCGCGCGCTACGGCGACTACGTGCTGCTGCGTCCGCCCTTCAAAGCCAGCACCTACGTGTTGTGGATCGGCCCGGCGGTCGTGCTGCTGCTGGGAGGGATCGGCGCGGCGCTGTTCCTGCACGGCCGCCAGCGCGCCGTGGCCGGAGGCGAGACCGCCGCCCCGCTGACTCCCGAGGAACGCCAGCGGCTGGACCGGCTGCTGCGCGAGGATACCTGATACCATGCTGTTCTGGATCGTCGCCGCCCTGATGACGGCGGCCGTGACCGCCCTGGTCCTCACCCCGCTGCTGCGCGCCCGGCAGTCGTCCGCCGGCCGTGCCCCCTACGACATGGAAGTCTACCGCGACCAGCTGGCGGAACTGGACCACGACCTTTCCCGCGGCGTCATCGACGAGCGGCAGGCCCAGGCCGCCCGCGCCGAGATCGGCCGCCGCATGCTGGCCGTCGCGGACGAGGACGAGGGCGAGCGCAAGGCCGCCTCTAGCGCCGCAGCACCCGGCCGGGGCGGCCGCTGGGTGGCGCTGGCGCTGTGCGCCCTGATCCCGCTGGGGGCGCTGGCCGTCTATGTCCCGACCGGCCATCCCAATCTGCCGGCCCAGCCCTTCGCTTCCCGCGAAGCCCCGCCGAACGGCGGCACGCCGGGCGAAGTGATGCAGGCCATCGCCAAGCTGGAACAGCACCTCAAGGAAGAACCCGGCGATCTCCAGGGCTGGCTGCTGATCGCCCAGACCTATACCCGCATGGGCCGGTTCGAGGACAGCGCGGAAGCCTACCGGAACGCCGTCGGCGTCAGCCAGGGCAAGGACACCGGCATCCTGTCCTCCTATGCGGAGGCCATGACCGCGGCCAACCAGGGCATGGTGCCGGAGGAGGCGGTCCGCACCTTCGACGCCGTGCTCCAGGCCGATCCGCGCGACGCCCGCGCCCGCTATTACCTGGCGCTCGCCCGCGCCCAGGCGGGCGACCTGCGCGGCGCGCTCGACCGCTGGGTCGCCCTGGCGGCGGAGAGCCCGGCCGACGCGCCCTGGCTCGCCACGGTGCGCCAGCGCATCTCCGACACCGCCAGCCAGCTCGGCGTGGACGCCGCCACGGTGATTCCCCAGCCGCTGCCGCCCTCGCAGGCCCAGGCGGCGCCCACTCCCGGAGCCCCCGGTCCGACGCGCGAGCAGATGGCCGGCGCCGCGGACATGACTCCGGAACAGCGCGACACCATGATCCGGAGCATGGTGGACGGCCTCGCCAGCCGCCTGAACGACAACCCGGACGACGCCGACGGCTGGCTCCGCCTGGGCCGCGCCTACAGGGTGCTGGGCGAGCGGGACAAGGCGACCGAGGCCCTGGCGTCCGGCGTCAAGGCCGCACCGGGCCGGGTCGACCTGCTGACCGCCTATGCCGACGCGCTGATCGCGTCGGGCGGCGACCAGGACGCCCCGCCCGCCCCCGCCGTGGCGGTGCTGCGCGACGTGCTGAAGATCCAGCCGGACAACCCGCAGGCACTCTACTTCGTCGGCCTCGACGCCGCGCGCGCCGCCAACACCGCCGAGGCCTCCCAGCTCTGGGGCCGGCTGCTGACCCAGCTCCCGCCGGGCTCGCCCGAGCATGCCGAGGTCCAGTCGCTCCTGGAAAGGCTGAAGCAGGGCGGCTGAGCCGCCTCGTGATCGTTCCCAAGCTACGATTCTCAAGAAGAAGCGGACCGGCGGCGCGGCTTCGCCTCAAATTGGAGTAATGTGGAAAATCGGATTTGCGCTGCGGCGGCTGCCCGGATAGCCTGTTGCCGTCATATTCGCTAGCAGTCAGATCGGAAGCATGGCCCTGTCACAGCCGCCGCCAGCGAACCAGATCCCCTGCCCCGATCCCGGGGCGGCCATCGTCGTCGAAGATCTCCACAAGCGGTTCGGACAGCTCGAGGTGCTGAAGGGCGTCTCCCTGGTGGCCCATGAGGGCGACGTGATCTCCATGATCGGGTCGAGCGGTTCCGGCAAGAGCACCTTCCTGCGCTGCATCAACCTGCTGGAGACGCCCGACGAGGGCCGCGTCTGGGTCAACGGCGAGCTGATCCGCATGAAGCAGGGCCGCCACCACTCGGTGCCGGCGGACGCCCGCCAGGTCGACCGCATCCGGTCGCGGCTCGGCATGGTGTTCCAGGGCTTCAACCTGTGGAGCCACATGACGGTGCTCCAGAACGTGATCGAGGCGCCGGTCCATGTCCTGGGCGTCCCGAAGGCCGAGGCGGTCGCGCGGGCCGAGGCGCTGCTCGAGAAGGTCGGGCTGGAGGCCAAGTCCAAGTCCTATCCCAGCCATCTCTCCGGCGGGCAGCAGCAGCGCGTCGCCATCGCCCGGGCGCTCGCCATGCAGCCAAAGGTGATGCTGTTCGACGAGCCGACCTCGGCGCTCGACCCCGAGCTGGTCGGTGAGGTGCTCCGCGTGATGCGCCAGCTCGCCGACGAGGGCATGACGATGATCGTCGTGACGCACGAGATGGGCTTCGCCCGCGAAGTGTCGAGCGAGGTCATCTTCCTGCACCAGGGCCGGATCGAGGAACGGGGACCGCCCGGCCAGGTGCTGGCCGATCCCCAGTCGGAGCGCTGCCGCCAGTTCCTGGCGCGCAATCTCTGACCGATGAAAAAGACCGCCAACGAAAAAGACCGACAAGACAGCGACGACAAGTCGATGAACAGGAGAGACCGTATCTTGAAGAAGACCCTCGCAGCCGTCGCAACCGGCATGATCCTGATCGCCGTCGCCGGCGCCCCGCAGGCCCAGGCGCAGACCAAGGTGCGGATCGCCACCGAAGGCGCCTACCTTCCGTGGAACGGCATGGACGCCTCGGGCAAGCTGATCGGGTTCGAGATCGACCTGTCGGCCGAGCTGTGCAAGCGCATCGGCGCCACTTGCGAAGTGATGGCCCAGGACTGGGACGGCATCATCCCGGGCCTCCAGTCGCGGAAATACGACGTGATCATGGCCGGCATGTCGATCACCGACGAGCGCAAGCAGGTCATCTCGTTCGCCGGCCCCTACGCCACCGAGCCGACCGTCTTCGCCGCCATGAAGGGTAGCCCGCTGCTCGATCTGAACCTGCCGACGACGGCGGTCGACATGGCCGAGATCAGCCCGGAAGAGCAGAAGCTGATCGACCAGACCGGTGCCGCGGTCAAGGGCAAGACCGTCGGGGTCCAGGTCTCCACCATCCAGCAGAACATGCTCGAGCAGCTGATGCCCGGCGTCGAGGTCAGGACCTACGACAAGGTCGACAATCTCGGCCTCGACCTGGTGTCCGGCCGGATCGACGCCATCGTCGCCGACCGCTCGGCGATCGAGGGCCTGATCAAGGCCGGCGACCAGAACAAGGACATCACCAAACTGGGCCCCGCCTTCTCGCGCGGCGTCCTGGGCGAGGGCGTCGGCGCCGGCGTGCGCAAGGCCGACACCGAGCTCCAGGCCAAGCTGGACAAGGCGATCAAGGAGGCCACCGCCGACGGCACCATCACGAAGCTGACGACCCAGTGGTTCGGCTACGACACCTCGATCAAGTAAGGGTCCGGGGGTGACCGGAAGCCGGATCCCGCGCCATGCTTGACCTGCTCGCCTGGGGCGACACCGGCTGGGGCGACGAGCTGGTCCGCGGCACGCTGATGACGCTTGCGGTGGCGCTCTGCTCGTTCGCGCTGGGCCAGGTGTTCGGGGTTCTGGGCGCCACCGCCAAGCTGAACGGCGGCATCGTCACCCGCGCCATCGCCGAGGTCTACACCACCGTGGTGCGCGGCGTGCCCGAGCTGCTGGTGATCTACCTGCTGTTCTTCGGCAGCGGCAACGCGATCATGGCGGTCGCCGCCATGTTCGGCTACACCGATTACATCGAGATCAACGCCTTCACCATCGGCGTGCTGTCGGTCGGGCTGATCTCCGGCGCCTATTCGACCGAGGTGATCCGGGGCGCCATCCAGGCGGTGCCGTTCGGCCAGATCGAGGCCGGGCGCGCCGTGGGGATGCGCAGGAGCCAGATCTTCTTACGCATCCTGCTGCCCCAGACGCTGCGCTACGCCCTGCCCGGCCTCGGCAATGTCTGGCAGCTCACCCTGAAGGACACGGCGCTGATCTCGGTCACGGCCCTGGCGGAGCTGATGCGCTCCGCCCAGGTCGCGGCCGGCGTCACCCGCGACCCGTTCCTGTTCTACACGGTCGCGGCGGCGCTGTACCTGGTGCTGACGTCGCTCTCGACCGTCGCGTTCGACCGTGCCGAGCGCTATTCCAACCGCGGCGTAAGGCGGGCCTGAGACCATGAACCTGTCGGTGATGTGGAGTGCGGTGCCGACGCTGCTGGCCGGCGTGCCGGTGACGCTCCAGCTCGTCGGGCTGGCGCTGCTGTTCGGCTTCGTGCTGGCGTCCGGCGTCGCCTGGATGCGGCTGTCGGCCAGCCGGGTCCTGTCCGCGATCGCCGGGGCCTATGTGTTCGTCTTCCGGGGCACGCCGCTGCTGGTCCAGATCTTCCTGATCTATTACGGGCTGGGCCAGTTCCAGGCGGTCCGCGCCAGCATCTTCTGGGAAATCCTGCGGGAGCCCTACTGGTGCGGCATCCTGGCGCTCACGCTCAACACGGCCGCCTATACCAGCGAGATGATCCGCGGCGGCATCCAGTCCGTGCCCCACGGCCAGATCGAGGCGGCGCGCGCCTGCGGCTTCTCCCGCTTCCTGGTGTTCCGCCGCATCGTGGCGCCGATCGCGGTCCGCCAGGCTTTGCCGGCCTACGGCAACGAGGTCATCCTGATGGTCAAGGCCAGCTCGCTCGCCAGCACCATCACCCTGCTGGAGATCACCGGCATCGCGCGCCGGATCATCTCCCAGACCTTCGCCGTGTTCGAAGTCTTCATCGTGGCGGGGGCGATCTACCTGCTGATCAATTTCCTGATCACCCGCCTGATCCGCTATGCCGAGTGGCGCGTCACCCCGCACCTGCGCCGCCCGGCATAGCGGGCGGCGCTTCCGGTCAGTCCGGGTCGCGCTCGGCCGACTCGCCATCCGCCGGGTCGCCCGCCCAGCCCGATGAGATCCGGCCCGGCGAGACCCGGCCCTTGCCCCCGGCCGCGGTTCCCTCGTTCTCGTTGAGCGCCGCGTCGATGCCCATGAAATCCTCGAGGTCGTGGTAGCTCAGCATCTTCTTTCTCCGGTGCGCGATCCTGGGACATTATCGACCATGGTGCGCGTCATAAATTAAAAATGTCATCGATCCCTGCCGGATGCGGCAATAGGCCGGTTTTTCGTCCGGTCGGAACCCCGGCCGATCAGACCCTTCGTTCCTCCCGCACCGCAAACAACAGCACCAGACCCAACGCGAGCAATAGCACGATGGTTGCCATTCCGGCCCGTTGACTTTCGAAGGATTCCGTGGCCCACGCGAGGAGAAGCGGCCCCACGAAGGAGACAGCCCGCCCGGATAGCGCATACAGGCCGAACATCTCCGTTTCCATCCCCGGCGGCGACAGGCGGGCCATCATCGACCGCCCCGCCGCCTGGGCCGGCCCGACGAAGATCCCCAGTCCCAGCGCCAGGACCCAGAAGGCCGTCTGCGATTCGGCGAACAGCAGCGGAATGCCGAATCCGATCAGCCCCGCCAGGCACCAGGCTATGGTCCGCTTCGGCCCGATCCAGTCGTCGATCCAGGCGAAGCCGAAGGCCCCGGCCGCCGAGGTGGCGTTCAGCGCGATGGCGAACATCACGATCTGGTCGAACCCCATGCCGAACGTCCCGGCGGCATAGATGCCGCCGAACGCGAACAGCGTGTTCAGCCCGTCGCGATAGAGCGCGCTCGCGACCAGCCAGCGGGCGATGTTGGCATAGCGGCGGATCTGGCGCAGGGTGTCCGCCAGCGTTGCCAAGCCCTCCCGCACCGCCGTCCCGAGCGGGACCCCGGTGGACGGCTGGTCCGGCGTCAGCAGGAACAGCGGCAGGGCGAACACGCCGTACCACACCGCCACCAGCAGGGCGGTCGCCCGCACGTTCGCCTGCTCCGCCGTCCCCAGCAGGCCGAACAGCGGCGTTTCCGTCTGGACAAGCCCGAACAGCGACAGCACCAGGCAGCCGAGCCCGCCGACATAGCCCAGGCCCCAGCCCCAGCCGGAGACCCGGCCGGTATGGCCCGGCGGGGCCAGCGACGGCAGCATGGCGTTGTAGAAGACGTTCGCCAGTTCGAAGGTGACGCCGGTCAGCGCCACCAGCACCAGCGCCGGCATGACGGAGGACGGCTCCGGCGTGACGAACCACATCAGCGCCGTGCCCGCGACGGTCAGGGCCGTGAACAGGGCCAGCCAGGGCTTGCGCCGCCCGCCCCGGTCGGCGATGGCGCCCAGCACCGGGCTCAGCACGGCGACCGCCAACCCGGAAACGGCGACCGCCCTGCCCCACTGGGCGGTGCCCGCCACCTCGGACTCCGCCACCGCGCGGGTGAAGTACACGCTGAAGATGAAGGTGCCGATGACCGTGTTGTAGGCCGACATGGCCCAGTCATAGAGGCACCAGGAGAAGATCGCGCCGCGCCGTCCCACCAAGATCCGCTCCCGTCCCGCCGGTCGAAGCGCCCCCGGCTCCGGAAACGGGCTCCGGCCGGTCAGCGCTTCATGATGGCACCCAGGATACCCCGCGCGATCTGCCGGCCCAACTGCGTTCCGAGGCTGCGCAGCGCGCTGTTGACCATCGCCTCCCCCGGGGACTGGCGCGGCGCCGCGGCGCGCGGCTGGCGTCCCGCACTCTTCTGCGCCTTAGCGGGCTCGATGACCGGCGCCTCCGCCCGCTCGCGCAGGTGCTCATAGGCGGAATGGCGGTCGATCGGGTGGTCGTAGCGGCCCTTCACCGGGCTGCGGGCCAGCAGGTCGGCCCGCTCGGCGGCGCCGATCGGCCCCAGGCGGCAGCCGGGCGGCGCCATCATCACCCGGTCCACCACCGACGGGACGCCCTTGGCCTCCAGCAGCGAGACCAGCGCCTCGCCGACCGCCAGCTCCTGGATCGCCGTCGCGGCGCTGAATTTCGGGTTGGCGCGGAAGGTCTCGGCGGCGGCGCGCACCGCCCGCTGGTCGCGCGGGGTGAAGGCGCGCAGCGCGTGCTGGACCCGGTTGCCGAGCTGGCCCAGCACGTCCTCCGGGATGTCGAGCGGGTTCTGGGTGATGAAATAGACCCCGACGCCCTTGGAGCGGATCAGGCGGACCACCTGCTCGACCTTGTCGACCAGGGCCTTGGGCGCGTCGTCGAACAGCAGGTGCGCCTCGTCGAAGAAGAACACCAGCTTGGGCTTGGGCAGGTCGCCGGCCTCGGGCAGCTCCTCGAACAGCTCCGACAGCAGCCACAGCAGGAAGGTCGCGTACAGGCGCGGCGAGCGCATCAGCTTGTCGGCGGCCAGCAGGTTGACGATGCCGCGCCCGTCCGGCGCCACCCGCATCAGGTCGGCCAGTTCCAGCGCCGGCTCGCCGAAGAAGCCCTCGGCCCCCTGCTGCTCCAGCACCAGCAACTGGCGCTGGATCGCGCCGACCGATGCTTTGCTGACGGTGCCGTAGCGCGGCGCAAACGTCGCGGCGTTGTCCGCGACATGGGCCAGCATCGCCCGCAGGTCCTTCAGGTCGAGCAGCAGCAGGCCCTCGTCGTCGGCGACCTTGAAAGTAAGGTTCAGCACGCCTTCCTGGACGTCGTTCAGCTCCAGCAGGCGGGCCAGCAGCAGCGGCCCCATCTCGGAGACGGTCGCCCGGATGGGATGCCCCTGCTCGCCGAACAGGTCCCAAAGCACCGTCGGGCAGCCTTCCGACGCGGGATCCCCGATCCCCAGCAGCGCCGTCCGCTCGGCGACCTTGGGGTTGGCTCCGCCGGGCTGGCTGATGCCCGCCAGGTCGCCCTTGACGTCGGCCAGGAAGACCGGCACGCCGGCCCGGGAGAACCCCTCCGCCAGCACCTGGAGCGACACCGTCTTGCCGGTCCCGGTGGCCCCGGCGATCAGCCCGTGCCGGTTCGCATATTTGAGCGGGAGGACCTGACTTTCCTCCCCCTTGCCCACGAAGATGCCCTCGCCCCCAGCCATGCGCCGCTCCTCTCCCCGGATGTAGCCCGTGATAGAATGCCAGGAATCCGGAGCGGATGCATATTGTGATAGGTCTCCGCACCGCGGAGGGGAGGGATCACGGATGGACACGGATAGGCACGGATAAACACGGATAGCGTTCGGAAAATCCTCGCCCCCGGTCAAGCCGCGGCGCATGTCGGTTCCGTGTCCATCCGTGCCTATCCGTGTGCATCCGTGATCCATCGACCTGCCCGGCCCCAGGGCTCCCGCCGCCAGCCGGCACCCTGCCCCCGATACCGAGTCGTTGACTCCCCCTCCCTCCCCGGTGCTATTTTCCGGCCGACGCACGGGTGAAAAGCGCCCGGAGCGACCATATGCATTGATGCAAAGCCGCGTCGCCGCACCGGACGCGCCGGATAACACGGGTTTTCAGGGTTCAGCTTTTGACCAAGAAGAAACTGTTCATCAAGACCTGGGGCTGTCAGATGAACGTCTATGACAGCGCCCGCATGGCCGATGTGCTGGCGCCGCTGGGGTATCAGCCGGTCACGGCCTTCGAAGGGGCCGACATGGTCATCCTGAACACCTGCCATATCCGCGAGAAAGCCTCGGAGAAGGTCTTCTCCGAACTGGGTCGCCTGCGCCTGGAGAAGAACCGGCAGGCGACCGAAGGGGGCGGGCGCCGCATGATCATCGCCGTCGCCGGCTGCGTCGCCCAGGCGGAGGGCGAGGAGATCATGGCGCGGGCGCCGTTCGTCGACATGGTGTTCGGCCCGCAGACCTACCACCAGCTCCCCGAGATGGTCGCCCGTGCCAGCCGCGCCGCCGGCGAGCGGGTGCTGAACACCGATTTCCCGGTGGAGAGCAAGTTCGACTTCCTGCCGGGCGAGAGCGCCGACGCCGGAGTTTCCGCCTTCCTGTCGGTGCAGGAGGGCTGCGACAAGTTCTGCACCTTCTGCGTTGTCCCCTATACCCGGGGCGCCGAGTTCTCGCGGCCCGCGGCCCAGATCCTCGCGGAGGCGCGGCGCATGGCGGCGTCCGGCACCCGGGAGATCACGCTGCTCGGCCAGAACGTCAACGCCTACCACGGCGACGGCCCGGCGGGCGGCACCTGGGGGCTGGGCCGGCTGATCCGCGAGCTGGCCGAGATCGGCGGCGTGGAGCGCATCCGCTACACCACGTCGCATCCGCGCGACATGGACGACGACCTGATCGCCGCCCATGGCGAGGTGCCGCAGCTGATGCCGTTCGTCCACCTGCCGGTGCAGAGCGGGTCCGACCGCATCCTAGCCGCCATGAACCGCAAGCATACCGCCGACGACTACCGCCGCGTGATCGACCGGATGCGCGCGGCCCGGCCGGACCTCGCCCTGTCGTCCGACTTCATCGTGGGTTTTCCCGGGGAGCGCGACGCCGACTTCGCGGACACGCTGCGGCTGGTCACCGGGATCGGCTACGCCCAGGCCTATTCGTTCAAGTACAGCGCGCGGCCCGGCACCCCGGCCGCCGGTATGGGCGACGCCCAGGTGCCGGAGCCCGTGAAGAACGAGCGGCTCGCGGCGCTCCAGCAGCTGCTCAACGCCCAGCAGGTCGCCTTCAACCAGGCCTGCGTCGGCCGTGTCCTGCCGGTGCTGCTGGACCGGAGCGGCAAGCGGCCGGGCCAGCTGATGGGCCGCAGCCCCTTCATGCAGTCCGTCCCGGTGGCGGCACCGCAACGTCTGGCCGGAACGGTGGTTGATGTGCGTATCGGTGCTGCCCACGCCAACAGCCTCGCCGGCGATCTGGTGCTCGCCGACGGCGTGACGGTTTCCGGCCCGGAGGCTTCGACGCCGCCCGTGGACTTTTCCAACCCCCCAGCCTGGGAGGCAACTGCTTGACGGGGTCCCCCGACCGTCGCATCGACCTGGCCTTCGACGACAACCGGCTGCTGCCGCTGCTCTATGGCGAGCATGACAGCCATCTCGCCCGGATCGAGACCCAGCTCGGCGTCTCGCTGATCAGCCGCGGCAACACCCTGACCATCGCCGGCCCGCCCGACGCGTCGGAAAGCGCCCGCGCGGCGCTCGACGCGTTGTGGGAGCGGCTGAAGCGCGGCATGGTGGTCGGCACGGCCGAGGTGGACGCGGCGCTTCGCATGGCGACCGGGGTCGGCGACGGCGCCGCCCGCGAGCTTGCCATGCAGGCGATCGCCCGGCCCGACTTCAACGTCAAGACCAAGCGCCGGTCGATCTCGCCGCGGTCGCCGACCCAGGCGGCCTACATCCAGGCGCTGCAGGAGAACGAACTGGTCTTCGGGCTGGGCCCCGCGGGCACCGGCAAGACCTATTTGGCCGTGGCCCAGGCGGTGGTCATGCTGACCAGCGGACAGGTCGACCGGATCGTGCTGTCCCGCCCCGCGGTGGAGGCGGGCGAGCGGCTGGGCTTCCTGCCCGGCGACCTGCGGGAGAAGATCGATCCCTATCTGCGTCCGCTCTACGACGCGCTGTACGACATGCTGCCGGCCGAGCAGGTCGCCCGCCGGCTGGGCAACGGCGAGATCGAGATCGCCCCGCTCGCCTTCATGCGCGGCCGGACCTTGGCCAACGCCTATGTCATCCTGGACGAGGCGCAGAACACCACGCCGATGCAGATGAAGATGTTCCTGACCCGCCTGGGCGAGAACGGACGCATGGCGGTGACCGGCGACATCAGCCAGATCGACCTCCCCTCGGGCACCCGGTCGGGCCTGAAGGACGCTATCGAGATCCTGCACGGCGTGCCGGGCGTCAGCTTCGTCCATTTCGGCGATGCCGACGTGGTCCGCCACCCCCTGGTGGGCCGCATCGTCCGCGCGTACGACCGGCACGACGCCGAGCGCAAGGCAGGCCGGCCCGGAGAGGACATTCGTCGGGAGGATATGCGGCGGGAAGACAGGCGGCGATGACCGCGACCGCCCGACCGCCGCTCGACATCTCGGTCAGCCTGGAAGCCGGCGACTGGGAAGACCTGGTCCCGGACGCCGGGCGGCGGGTCGAGGCGGCGGCCCGCGCCGCTTTCGCGGCGGCCGAGCACCCGGACGTCCTGCGCGACGCGGCGGCGGCGGAGATGAGCCTCGTGCTGGCCGACGACGACATGGTCCGGACCCTCAACCGGGACTACCGCGGCAAGGACAAGCCGACGAACGTCCTTTCGTTCGCGTTACTCGATAATGCCGGGGACGCCGATGATGACTTGGCGGCGCATCCGGGAATGCCTATACTGATCGGAGACGTGATCATCGCCTGTGAAACCGTGCGGCGCGAAGCCCGCGAGCAGGGAAAGCCGGTCGGGGATCATCTGACGCACCTTGTAATTCATGGCGTGCTCCATCTTCTCGGTTATGATCACGAAACCGACCCTGACGCCGACCGCATGGAACGACTGGAAACCAGCATTCTCGCCGGCATGGGCATCGCCGATCCCTATGCCGGGCCGTCGCCGCATTCCGATCGATCGCCTGGCGATCGGCCGGACCCGGGCGACGGCGCGGATGGCGTCTCCAAACCCCAAACAATATGACGATGGCAGACATATCCGGCAGTAGGACGCCCCGTGAAGACGGGGCCGACGAGCAGAATTCCTTCACCGGCCAATTCCGCGGCTGGTTGAGGACCATCCTGGGGGGACGCGGCGACACGACGCTGCGCGACACCATCGAGGAACTGATCGAGGAACGGCGCGAGGCCGAGGGATCGATCGCCGCCGACGAGCGGGTGCTCCTCGCCAACATCCTCAAGCTGCGGGACCGCACCGTCGTGGACACGATGGTGCCGCGTGCCGACATCGTCGCCGTCGACATCGACACGACGCTGCCCGAGCTGATCGAGCGCATGTCGCAGGAGGCACACTCTCGGATGCCGGTCTACCGGGAGACCCTCGACGACGTCGTCGGCGTGGTCCACATCAAGGACGTGCTGTCCGCGGTCGCGCGGAAGACGCCTTTCCAGCTCAAGGACATCACCCGCGACGCGGTGATCGTGGCGCCCAGCATGCCGGTCCTCGACCTGCTGCTCCAGATGCGCCAGTCGCGCCAGCACATGGCGCTGGTCGTGGACGAGTTCGGCGGCATCGACGGGCTCGTGACGATCGAGGACCTGGTCGAGGAGATCGTCGGCGAGATCGAGGACGAGCACGACGAGACCGAGGAGCCGATGCTGGTGACCCGGCCGGACGGCACCATGCTGGCCGACGCCCGCGTTCCGATCGACGACTTCCTCAGCCTGGTCGGACCCGTCCTGGACGACGGCGAGCGGGAGGACTTCGACACCCTCGGCGGGCTGGTGTTCAACCTCGCCGGCCGCGTGCCGAGCCGGGGCGAGCTGCTCAAGCATCCCTCGGGCCTGGAGTTCGAGGTGGTCGACGCCGATCCGCGGCGGATCAAGCGCCTGCGGGTCCGCAACCTTCCGGAGCCCGTCAACGCAACCCATGGATGACGCCTCCCTGCGCCTCCCGGGCTCGGGCGGGAGTGCGGGCGACGCGGTCGCAGGCGGCCGGACCTCCCGGGAACGGGGCGGCCTGCCCGTTGCCGCGCGCTTGTCCGCCCTGGCCGGCTGGCGCCGCTGCCTCGCGGCGGCGGCGTTCGGCGGCCTCGCGACCCTCGCCCTGCCGCCGGCCTTCGCCGTGCCCGTGCTGCTGCTGGCCTTTCCCGGCCTGCTCTGGCTGCTCGACGGTGCGGCGACCCGCCGCTCCGCCTTCTTCACCGGCTGGTGGTTCGGCTTCGGGCATTTCCTGCTGGGCCTCTACTGGATTTCCTTCGCGCTGCTGACCGACATCGCCCGCTTCTGGTGGATGATGCCTTTCGCCGCCGCGGGACTGCCGGCGCTGCTCGCCGTCTTCGTCGGTCTGGCGACGCTGGCCCTTCACGTCCTGTCGCGGCGGTTCCGCCTGGGCGGCCTTTCCCGCGTGCTCGCCTTCGCGATGCTGTGGACGATGGCGGAGTATCTGCGGGGGCATGTCCTGACTGGCTTCCCCTGGAACCTGATCGGCTATTCCTGGGTCGGCTTCCTGCCGGTGCTGCAGAGCGTCGCGGTGATCGGCACCTACGGCCTGGGTCTCCTGACGGTCGCGGTCGCGGCCACGCCTGCCCTGTTCGGGGATCCGGCCGAGTCGCGGCGCCGGGCGGCCGGATCGGTGGCGGTCGGCCTGCTTCTGGTCGCAGCGATCGGCGTCGCCGGGTGGGTCCGATTGTCACAGGGCGACGGGTCGACCGTTCCCGGCGTAGTGGTGCGGATCGTCCAGCCGAACATCGCGCAGACGCTGAAATGGAACCCGGCCGAGCGGGCGCGGAATTTCGAGCGTCTGCTGGAAATGACGGCCGAAAGCCCGGCCGGGGGCGGCCCGGCGCCCACCCACGTGGTCTGGCCGGAGACAGCGGTCCCCTTCTTCCTGGAGCGCGACGCGGCGGCCCGCCAGGCAATCGGGTCGGTGACCCCGCCGGGCGGCAGCGTCATCACCGGCGCCCCGCGGGTCAGGACCGAGCCGGACGGCACCAACCGGTTCTGGAACAGCCTGCATGCGGTGGACGGCAGCGGCGCGGTGGTCGCCAGCTACGACAAGTTCCACCTGGTGCCGTTCGGCGAGTACATGCCGCTCAGGGGCGTCCTGCCGGTCGCGTCCATCGCCGCCGGAACGACGGACTTCTCGGCCGGGACGGGCCCAAAGACGCTTGACGTGGGCGGACTGCCGCCGTTCAGCCCGCTCGTCTGCTACGAGGTGATCTTCCCCGCCGCGGTGAAGGACCCGGAACGGCGGCCGGAATGGCTGCTCAACGTGACGAACGATGCCTGGTACGGCATCAGCGCCGGCCCCCACCAGCATTTCGCGATAGCCCAGGCCCGCGCCGTGGAGGAAGGTCTGCCCATGGTGAGGGCGGCGAATACCGGGATATCCGGCGTCGTCGACGGCTACGGCCGGATCTCCGCATATCTTGAGTTGGGTTCTCGCGGAGTCGTTGACGCAACACTGCCGAAATCGCTCGACAACACCCCGTACGGTCGAATCGGCGACTGGATATTGGTGGTACTTCTTATGAGTTTCGGCATCAGCACAACCATCGCTCGACACACCCCTTGATTATCGCACATATTTTCGTATGCGCGTGCACAAGAATGCGCTAGTACGTACTATTGAATGCATACACGTGCATGACTAGTTAGAGTACTAACATTCAACAGGGGTTTGAGGGCATGCAACCACAGACACGAGGCCGGCGTGGAACCGGCGGGCGGCCCAAGACCGGCAAGCCGAATCCGATCGACGTACATGTCGGATCGCGGGTAAGGCTGCGCCGTACTCTCCTCGGCATGAGCCAGGAGAAGCTGGGCGAGGCGATCGGCCTGACATTCCAGCAGGTCCAGAAATACGAGCGGGGCGCGAACCGGATCGGTGCAAGTCGCCTGTTCGACCTCAGCCGCGTCCTGGACGTCCCTGTTTCGTTCTTCTTCGACGACATGCCGGCAGACTCGGACGCGATCGTTTCGGGCGAGCCTTCCCATGGCGGTTTCGGCGAGGAGAAGTCAGGTTCGTTCGAGCCCGACCCGATGGCCAAGCGGGAAACCCTGGAGCTGGTCCGGGCATACTATCGCATCACCGACCCGCAGGTCCGCAAGCGCCTGTTCGAATTGACCAAGTCGGTCGCCAACGCGGCGAACACCGAAGGCGGTTGACCGGCGGCGAGTCGCCCTGGCCAGGGTTCCGGCCGGCCCTGCGGAGCGTGGGCCGGCAGCAGGGCAGTGCCGGAGGGGCGATCTCATGAGATTTCGAAACAGTTTCTGCCGCCCAGCCGTGCACGATGCCCGGATCGCAGGTTCCGGATCAAGTCACTTGACCCGGAAGGTTCGGATTGCGAAAAGAGTGATAATGCCCGTCGCTCCAGTGGCGGGCTGATTATCTTCGTCTGTCATCAATCCGCAACGCGCCGAGGCAACCTGTGGCTCTACGCAACTATGTCTTCACCAGTGAATCGGTTTCCGAGGGCCATCCCGACAAGGTCTGCGATCGCATATCCGATGCCATCGTGGACCTGTTCCTCGGCCATGACCCGTATGCCCGGGTAGCGGTCGAGACCCTGGCGACGACCAACCAGATCGTTCTGGCCGGCGAGGTGCGGGGACCGGACTCGATCACGCCCGACCTGATGGAAAGCGTCGCCCGGCATGCGATCAAGGACATCGGGTACGAGCAGGAAGGCTTCCACTGGGAGAAGGCCGACGTCAAGATCCTGGTGCATGCGCAGTCCGCCGACATCGCGGTCGGCGTCGACGCGGCCGGCAACAAGGACGAGGGTGCGGGCGACCAGGGCATCATGTTCGGCTATGCCTGCCGGGAGACCGAGGCGCTGATGCCGGCGCCGATCTACTTCGCCCATGGCATCCTGAAGAGCCTGGCCGAGGCGCGGCATTCCGGCGCCGCCCCGCAGCTCGGACCCGACGCCAAGAGCCAGGTCAGCCTGCAGTACGAGAACGGCAAGCCGGTGCGCGCGACCTCCGTCGTGGTTTCCACCCAGCACATGGACGGGCTCGACCAGGCCGAGGTGCGGGAGATCGTGCGCCCCCACGTGATCAACGTCCTGCCGGAAGGCTGGATGTGCGACGAGGAATTCTTCTACGTCAATCCGACCGGCCGCTTCGTGATCGGCGGTCCCGACGGCGACGCCGGCCTGACCGGCCGCAAGATCATCGTCGATACCTATGGCGGGGCGGCCCCCCATGGCGGCGGCGCCTTCTCCGGCAAGGACCCGACGAAGGTCGACAGGTCCGCGGCCTATGCCGCCCGCTACCTCGCCAAGAACGTTGTGGCCGCCGAACTGGCCGAGCGCTGCACCATCCAGTTGGCTTATGCCATCGGTGTGTCGCGGCCCCTGGCCGTCTACATCGAAACCTACGGGACCGGCCGGGTCGACGAGGATCGGCTGTCCAAGGTCCTTCAGGATCTGGTCAACCTGAGCCCGCGCGGCATCCGCGAGCATCTCGGCCTCAACAAGCCGATCTATGCCCGTACCGCGGCCTATGGTCACTTCGGCCGCGCGCCGGAGGCCGATGGCGGTTTTTCCTGGGAGCGCACGGATCTGGTGTCGGACCTGCGGTCGGCCTTTGCCTGATCGTCGTCCCGGCCCGCGCGACGACGCGCCGGCCGATCTGCGGGAAAAAGTCTACGGCCGCCGGCGCGGCCGTAGACTGCGCCTTTACAAGACCAATCTGCTGGAATCGCTGCTGCCCCGACTGGTCATCGACCCGCCGGCGGAGGGCCAGCGCCTCGATCCGGTCTCGCTCTTCGGGGCGCCGGCGGACGGTCCCGGGATCGGGCGCGGCATCGGGGACGTGTGGCTGGAAGTGGGCTTCGGCAGTGGCGAGCACCTGGCCGGCCAGGCGGCCGCCCATCCCGACATCGGCATGATCGGCTGCGAACCGTTCCTCAACGGCGTCGCCAATCTCCTGGAACACATCGATGCCGGCGGGCAGCGGAACATCCGCATCCTGGCCGACGACGCCCGGCCGCTGATCGACGCCCTGCCCGACGCGTCGATCGGCCGCTGCTTCGTGCTGTTCCCCGACCCCTGGCCCAAGATCCGCCACCACAAGCGCCGCTTCATCGGACCGGAGAACCTGGCCCGGCTGTCGCGCGTGCTCAAGGACGGGGCCGAACTGCGCATGGCGAGCGACGTCATGGGCGTCGCCATGTGGATGCTGGAGCATACCTGGTGCCATCCCGACTTCGAGTGGCTCGCCAGGACGGGGGAGGATTGGCGCCGCCGGCCGGACGATTGGCCCCAGTCGCGCTACGAGCAGAAGGGTATCGAAGCCGGCCGCAAGCCTGTGTTCCTGCGCTTCAGGCGGAAACCGCGGGGCTGACCCGGCGGGCCGCATGGGTCGGGGGCGCCCGGGAAGCGGGCGGGAAAGTACCGGAAAGCCGCAGGGAAAGTATTGTGGAAAATCCTTGCGGCCTGCCTCAACTTCGCTATATTCCATTCCGTGATCCCATACGATCCGGTGGTCCCGCCAAAACGGGTCGCGCTGGATCGCATCCGGGTGGGCCACTGGCCCACTTTTTTGTTTTTTGTCTACAGGTGTTTTGAGCCGGGCTCCTCAAGCTCGGTCATATTGCCTCAAGTCAGGTGGAATGGACGCAACCGACCGGATACAACAGATCATCGCCCCTCGGTCGAAGCCATGGGCTACGAGATCGTGCGGGTGCAGGTGTCGGGCACGCAGCGGCCCACCTTGCAGGTGATGGCCGAGCGGAAGGACAATGCCGCCATGACCGTGGAGGATTGCGCAGACATCAGCCGTGCTGTGTCGGCCATCCTCGACGTCGAGGATCCGATTTCTTCCGCCTACACGCTGGAAGTCAGCTCGCCGGGGATCGACCGGCCGTTGACCCGGCTGAAGGATTTCGAACGGTTCGCCGGCTTCGAAGCGCGCATCGAAACTCGCTTCCCGCTGGACGGCCGCAAGCGGTTCCGCGGCGTGCTGAAGGGCGTCGGGGACGGGTCCGTGCTGATCGAGACCGATACCGGTCCGGCCACCGTCCCGTTCGACGCCGTGCAGCGCGCCAAGCTGATCCTGACCGACGCGCTGATCGCCGCCACCGCGGCTCAGCAGTAGCCGGCCTTTTCGCCTCACGTCCGAGTGCCTACTCTAACGAACGCCAGGGACTTCTGGAATGGAACTGCTACAAGTAGCCGACGCGGTCGCCCGCGAGAAGAACATCGACCGGGATGAGGTCCTGGAAGCGATGGAGCAGGCGATTCAGAAGGCAGGCCGCTCCAAGTACGGACACGAACACGACATCCGGGCGCGGATCGACCGCAAGACCGGCGACATCCACCTGATGCGCTATCTGGAGGTGGTCGAGGAGGTCGAGAACGAGACGACCCAGCTTACCGTCCGCGAAGCCCAGCGCATGAAGAAGGACGCCGCCGTCGGCGAGTTCCTGACCGACGAGCTGCCGCCGATCGACTTCGGCCGCATCGCGGCGCAGACCGCCAAGCAGGTCATCGTCCAGAAGGTCCGCGAGGCGGAACGGCAGCGCCAGTTCAAGGAATACAAGGACCGCGTCGGCGAGGTGGTCAACGGCCTGGTCAAGCGGGTCGAGTACGGCAACGTCACGGTCGACCTGGGCCGGGCGGAGGCGATCCTGCGCCGCGACGAGCTTCTGCCCCGCGAGCACTTCAAGAACGGCGACCGCGTACGCGCGTACATCTATGACGTACGGGCCGAGGCCCGCGGCCCGCAGATCTTCCTGTCTCGCACCCATCCCACTTTCATGGCGAAGCTCTTCTCCCAGGAAGTGCCCGAGATCTACGACGGCATCATCGAGATCAAGTCGGTCGCCCGCGACCCCGGCTCGCGCGCCAAGATCGCCGTGCTGAGCCACGACAGCTCGATCGACCCGGTCGGCGCCTGCGTCGGTATGCGCGGCAGCCGCGTCCAGGCCGTCGTCGGCGAGCTCCAGGGCGAGAAGATCGACATCATTCCCTGGTCCCAGGACCCGGCGACCTTCGTCGTCAACGCCCTGGCCCCGGCCGAAGTGGCCAAGGTCGTGATGGACGAGGAAAGCAAGCGCATTGAAGTCGTGGTTCCCGATGACCAGTTGAGTCTTGCGATCGGACGCCGCGGCCAGAACGTGCGTCTCGCCAGCCAGCTGACCGGCTGGGACATCGACATCATGACCGAGAACGAGGAGTCGGAGCGGCGCTCGGAAGAGTTCAAGACCCGTTCCCAGCTCTTCATCGACGCCCTGGACGTGGACGACGTGATCGCCCACCTGCTTGTCGCCGAAGGCTTCTCGTCGGTCGAGGAGATCGCCTTCGCCGAGACCAACGAGCTCGCCGAGATCGAAGGCTTCGACGAGGACGTGGCCGAGGAGTTGCGCGAGCGCGCCCGGACCTTCCTCGACCAGCAGAACAGCGAGATGACCGAGCGGCGCCAGGCGCTGGGCGTCGCCGACGAGATCGCGGAGATCGAGGGCCTGAGCCCCGTCATGCTGGTCAAGCTTGGCGAGAACGGCGTCAAGACCCTGGACGACCTGGCCGACCTCGCCGGCGACGAGCTGCGCGAGATCGTCGGCAAGGACGCCATGACGCTGGACGACGCCAACGCCACCATCATGGCGGCCCGCGCCCACTGGTTCACCGAGGACGGCGAACCGGCGACCGCCTCGACCGAACAGCACTGACCCTGGTCTTTCCAGGACTACCGCTTCCGAACCCGAGATCCCGAACCAAGGACCGACCCTGCACCGGATGACATCACTGAACGCCCACCCCACCCTGCCCCACGAGGCAGCCGCCCCGCCCGACGCGTTCGAGCCCGGTCTCCCCGGGCACGAACCGCTTGAGGAGGAGGCGATCGGCGGCCGGCGCAGCCCTTTGCGGCGCTGCATCGTCACCGCAGTCGTCGCCGACCGCCAGGGCATGATCCGGTTCGTCGAGTCGCCTGAAGGCGCCGTCGTCCCGGACCTGGAGGGCACGCTGCCCGGACGGGGCCTGTGGGTCACGGCGGACCGGCAGATCCTGGCCAGGGCGGTCGCCAAGAACCAGTTCTCCAAGGCCGCCCGCCGCAAGGTCAAGGTCGATCCCGGCCTGGCCGACAGGGTGGAGGCGTTGCTCAAGCGGCGCTGCCTCGACTCGATCGGCCTTTGCCGTCGCGCCGGGGTGGCCGTCTCGGGATTCGAGAAGGTCCGCGAGGCGTTGCGCAAGGGCAAGGCGGGCGCGCTGATCGCCGCGGCCGACGGGGCGGAGGACGGGCGCGGCAAGATGCGGGCGCTGGCCGGGGAGGCGCCCGTCGTCGACCTGTTCGACGCGGCCGATCTCGGCCACGCCTTCGGCCGCGACCATGTGGTGCATGCGATGCTGGCGCCCGGCCGATTGGCCGCGCGCTTCCTGGAGGAGTGCCGGCGGTATGCCGGTCTTCGACGGGGTGCCTCGGGTGAAGGCAATTGCGGTCCGGCATCGGCCGGCCGGGCAACAGATACAACGACGAGCTAGTCGGACACAGATGACTGACAGTAACGACCAGGACCGCAAGAAGGTTTTGAGCCTCCCCACCAAGGGCAAGCTCGAACTGAAGAACAAACCCGCCGATGCCGCCTCGGTTCGGCAGAGCTTTTCCCATGGCCGGTCGAAGACCGTGACCGTCGAGGTCAAGCGCAAGCGGACGATCGAGAAGGGCGCCGCGCCCGGTGTGGCCGATGGCGGCGCCGCGGCCCGCCGCGCGGCCGAGGGCCTGCCCCTCAAGGGCGCGCCCGGCGGCAGGGGCCAGCGTGGCCAGCCCGCCGTCCGGCAGCTCACCAAGGAGGAGCGCGACGCCCGTCTGCGCGCCCTCCAGGGTGCCATCCGTTCCGACGAGGAGCGGCGGCAGGTCGAGGCCGAGCTGGCCGAGGCGACCATCCTCGATGAGCCGGTGGCCGTCGAGGAGGCGCCCGAGCCCCAGCTCGATGCCGAGGCCCTGCGCCGGCGCGAGCTCGAAGAGCTGAAGAGCATCCAGGAAGATGAGCGCGCCAAGGCCGAGGAGGCCGAGCGCAAGCGCCAGGAAGAGGAAGCCAAGCGCAAGGAGGCGGAAGCCGCCAGGCGCCCGGCCGCCAAGGCTCCGGCCCGCGACGAGGAGGAGGCTCCGGCCGCCGCCCGCTCGGGCGAGGACGACCGCCGCAGGACGCCGGCGGCGCCCCGCGCCGCGGAAGCCGCTATCGGCAAGGCGGCCGGCATGATCGTCCGCGCCGGCGAAGAGGAAGACGACGGCCGCGGCCGCCGCAAGACGGCTCCCGGTGCCGGCGGCGGCGCCGCGAAGGCTCCGGCCAAGCCGCCCGCGGCTCCCAAGGGCAAGGCGGGCGACCGCCGCCGCGGCAGCGGCAAGATGACGGTCACCCAGGCGCTGAGCGGCGACGAGTCCGAGCGGACCCGCAGCATGGCGGCGCTGCGGCGTGCCCGTGAGCGCGAGAAGCAGCGCCTGAACAGCCGGCAGGAGACCCAGAAGGTCACCCGCGACGTGGTGGTGCCGGAAGTCATCACCGTCCAGGAGCTGGCCAACCGCATGGCCGAGCGCGGCGCCGACGTGATCAAGTCGCTGATGCGCATGGGCGTGATGGCGACCATCAACCAGACGATCGACGCCGACACGGCGGAGCTTGTCGTCGCCGAGTTCGGCCACAGGATGCGCCGCGTTTCCGAAGCGGACGTCGAAGTGGGGCTGAAGGGGGAGCAGGACATCGAGGAGAACCTCATCTCGCGCGCTCCGGTCGTCACCGTCATGGGCCACGTCGACCACGGCAAGACCTCGCTGCTGGACGCCCTGAGGTCGACCGACGTCGCCAGCCGCGAGGCGGGCGGCATCACCCAGCACATCGGCGCCTACCAGGTGCAGCTGGGGTCGGGCGGCAAGATCACCTTCATCGACACCCCGGGCCACGCCGCCTTCACCGAGATGCGGGCGCGCGGCGCCAACGTCACGGACGTGGTGGTGCTGGTGGTGGCCGCCGACGACGGCATCATGCCGCAGACGATCGAGGCCATCCACCACGCCAAGGCGGCCCAGGTGCCGATCATCGTGGCGATCAACAAGTGCGACCTGCCCGACGCGAACCCCGACCGGGTCCGCCAGGAGCTGCTGCAGCACGAGCTGGTCGTCGAGGAGATGGGCGGCGACGTGCTGGCGGTCGAGGTTTCGGCCAAGACCCGCATGGGCCTCGACCGGATCGAGGAGGCCATCCTCCTCCAGGCGGAAATCCTGGAGCTGCGCGCCAACCCGAACCGCGCCGCCGAAGGCGTCGTGATCGAGGCCAAGCTGGAGCGGGGCCGCGGCTCGGTCGCGACCGTGCTGATCCAGCGCGGCACCCTGTCGGTCGGCGACATCTTCGTCGCCGGCGCCGAATGGGGCCGCGTCCGGGCACTGGTCAACGACCGCGGCGCCAGCGTCGACACCGCCGGTCCGGCGATGCCGATCGAGGTGCTGGGCCTGAACGGCACGCCGCTGGCGGGTGACGAGTTCGCGGTGGTCGAGACCGAGGCGCGGGCCCGCGAGATCACCGAGTTCCGTCAGCGCAAGCGGCGGGAGGCGGCGGCTTCGGCGGCGTCGCGCGGCACCCTGGAGCAGATGTTCACCCGCATCCAGGCGGGCGAGGCCAAGGAACTGCCGATCGTCATCAAGGGCGACGTGCAGGGCTCGATCGAGGCGATCAGCGGCGCCCTGGAGCGCCTGACCGCCGCCAACACCGAAGTGAAGGTGCGGGTGCTGCACAGCTCGGTCGGCGCGATCAACGAGTCCGACGTGACCCTGGCGAACGCCTCCAAGGCGATGATCTTCGGCTTCAATGTCCGTGCCAATCCCCAGGCGCGCGAGATGGCGAAGCGGGACGGCATCGAGATCCGCTACTACTCGGTGATCTACGACGTCATCGACGACGTGCGGGCCGCCCTCACGGGCATGCTGTCGCCGATCCTGCGCGAGCGGTTCCTGGGCAATGCCCAGATCCGCGAGGTGTTCAACATCACCAAGGTCGGCAAGGTCGCCGGCTGCATGATCACCGAGGGCGTGGTGAAACGCGGCGCCGGCGTCCGCCTGCTGCGCGACAACGTGGTCATCCACACCGGCACGCTGAAGACCCTGAAGCGCTTCAAGGACGAGGTCCGCGAGGTTCGCGAAGGGTACGAATGCGGCATGGCGTTCGAGAACTACGACAACATCCAGGCAGGCGACGTGATCGAAGCCTACGAGATGGAAGAAGTGGCGCGGCAGCTCTGACCGGGCGCCGTCGCGGAAAGGCCTTGCGGCGCCCGAGGGCGCCGCGGGCCTCTTCCGATTTCGGGGCTTCTTGAAGCCCGCGAACAGGAACAAGGGCATGAAGCCCGCCGGCGGGTCAGGCTATACCCCCGTCGGTACCGACCGGCGCCCCGCGCGCGGCCGGTGGAAGAGGAAGTAAACCCATGAGCAGCAAACGCGCAGGACGCAACCCGTCGCAACGCCAATTGCGGGTCGGGGAGGAGTTGCGCCATGCGCTGGCGGAAGTGCTCCGCCGCGGCGATTTCCGCGATCCCGACCTGCAGAACCTGAACGTCACCGTGACCGAGGTCCGGATCAGCCCCGACCTGCGCAACGCGACCGCGTTCATCACCCCGCTGGGCGGCGGCCACTCCGAGGAGACGGTGGCGGCGCTCCGCCGCGCCGCGGCCTTCTTCCGCAGCCAGATTGCCCGCGCGGTCAAGTTGCGCTACGTTCCCACCCTGTCGTTCGAACCCGACACCTCGTTCGAGTACGCCGACCACATCAACCGCCTGCTGCACGACCCCGAGGTCGCGCGCGACCTGGACGATGACGATCAGGACGACGACGAGGATGCCGGGGAGACCCACAACGGCGGCACCCACGACGGCATGAACGGCGATGGCCCCGGCCACGACGAGCCGGACTATGAGGACGAGGACGACCTCGACGACGAGGAAGACGAGGAAGAGGCCGAGTTCGAGGACGATCTCGACGACGACGACGACGACGACGACGAGGACGAGGACGTCGAATACGAGGAGGACGACGAGGAGGAGCCCGACAAGCCCGCTCCCTTGAAATCCTCCAAATCCTCCCCCGGCGGCCGAGGCCCCCGTGGCGCGTAAGCGCAAAGGCGTGCCCGTCCACGGCTGGCTGGTGATCGACAAGCCGGCCGGCATGACGTCCACCCAGGTGATGTCGCGGGTCCGCCGCCTGCTCAACGCCGAGAAGGCGGGGCATGGCGGCACCCTCGACCCGATCGCCACCGGCGTGCTGCCGGTCGCCTTCGGCGAGGCGACCAAGACCGTGGCCTATGCCATGGACGGCGCCAAGACCTACCGCTTCCGCCTTCGCTGGGGCGAGCAGACCACCACCGACGACCTGGAAGGCAGCGTCATCGCGACCAGCCCGAAGCGTCCGACCGAGGACGAGATCGAGGCGGCGCTGGAGGCGTTCCAGGGCGAGATTTCCCAGGTGCCGCCCCAGTTCTCGGCGATCAAGGTCGACGGCGAGCGCGCCTACGACCTGGCCCGCGAGGGCGAGACGGTCGTGCTGGCGCCGCGCATCGTGCGCATCGACGGTTTCCACCTGATCGGGCTTCCGGACGCCGATCACGCCGATTTCGAGGTGGAATGCGGCAAAGGCACCTATATGCGGAGCCTGGCGCGCGATCTTGCCCTCGCTTTGGGCACCGTCGGGCACATAACGCGCCTGCGGCGGCTCAACGTGGGCTCTTTCACGCTCGAAAACTCGATTTCCCTGGACGATCTGGCGGCCATGGAGCATGGTGCCGCCGTCGAAAGACTTCTGCTTCCGATCGAGACGGCGCTGGACGACATCCCGGCGTTCGCCCTGACCGAAGCCGAAGCGCACCGACTGAGACTTGGCCAAACGGTGGCGCTGTTGCGCCGGCAGGATCGCGAGAGGCTGGAAAGCCTCGATTACGATCCGTCGGGCGGCGGTGCTGTCGTTTTAGCCGTTTCCGGCGGCAAGCCGGTTGCGCTGGCCCGCGTCGAAGGGGCGGAGATCCGCCCGGTGCGCGTATTGAACCTGTAAGCATCAACCAGACCCGATTGGAGAGACCCGATGTCGATCACTGCCGAGCGCAAGCAGGAGCTGATCAAGGAATACACCACCGGTGCCAACGATACCGGTTCCCCCGAAGTGCAGGTCGCGATCCTGTCCGAGCGGATCCGGAACCTGACCGAGCACCTGCAGACCCACAAGAAGGACTTCCACAGCCGCCGCGGCCTGCTGGTCATGGTCGGCCAGCGCCGCAGCCTGCTGGACTACCTCAAGCGCAAGAATGTCGGCCGCTACGAGCAGCTCATTCAGCGTCTCGGCCTGCGCCGCTAAGGCCGGGGCCTTTCGCACACCGCCCACCGGACAATTCCGTTTGCCGAGACCAGCCCGGATCCCCGACCGTACAGGCTCCGCTTCGCGGAGCGGGCGGCGGGCTGCGGTGTGCACGGGATCGTTCCGCCCGCGAGGCATTTTTTCGCGGGCGGATGATCCTTTCGGCTCCATTTCATTGATGAGCTTTGCCTGCCGGCCCGGACACGCTCCCGGTCGGTTTTCTGCCTGTGCTCATGCAGGATCGTTTTCAAGCGGGGTCGACAACGACTGAGGACCCCGGCCCGGTCCATCCAATCCGGGATGGCTTGGGCGTCGGATGGAAGGAAGAAACAATGTTCAAAGTCTACAGAAAAGAAATCGATTGGGGCGGACGCAAGCTGGTGCTGGAGACCGGCAAGGTCGCCCGCCAGGCCGATGGCGCCGTGATGGCGACGTACGGCGAGACGACCGTGCTCTGCACCGTCGTCGCGGCCAAGGCGGCCAAGCCCGGTGTCGATTTCTTTCCGCTGACCGTCAACTACCAGGAAAAGGCGTTCGCCGCCGGCAAGATCCCGGGCGGCTTCTTCAAGCGTGAAGGCCGTCCCTCCGAGAAGGAGACGCTGGTCAGCCGCCTGATCGACCGGCCGATCCGCCCGCTGTTCGCCGACGGCTTCCGCAACGAGACGCAGGTCATCTGCACCGTGCTGAGCCACGACATGGAGAACGATCCCGACATCGTGGCCATGGTCGGCACCTCCGCCGCCCTGACCATCTCGGGCATTCCCTTCCTGGGCCCGATCGGCGCCGCCCGCGTCAGCTACCGGAACGGCGAATACACGCTGAACCCGCTGGTCGACGACGAGGAAGGCGACCTGGACCTGGTGGTCGCGGGTACGCGCGACGGCGTGCTGATGGTCGAATCCGAGGCCAACGAACTGTCCGAGGACGTCATGCTCGGGGCCGTCATGTTCGGCCACCGCGGCTTCCAGCCGGTCATCGACGCCATCATCGAGCTGGCCGAGCAGTGCGCCAAGGAGCCCTGGGACATGCCCGCGGCCCCCTATGACGCCGCCGCCGTCAAGGCCCGCGTCAAGGAGACCGTCGGCGAGGACATCAAGGCGGCATATTCCGAGATCCGCAAGCAGGACCGCCAGAACAAGCTGGGCGCCGCCAAGCTGAAGGCGCTGGAGGCCCTGACCTCGGACGAGATCCCCGCCGAGGCGATCGCCGGCACCTTCAAGGACGTCGAGAGCGACGTGCTGCGCGGCACCGTCATCGACACCGGCCGCCGGATCGACGGCCGCTCGACCACCGACATCCGCCAGATCGTGGCCGAGGTCGGCGTGCTGCCCCGCGCCCACGGCTCCGCCCTGTTCACCCGCGGCGAGACCCAGGCCCTTGTGGTCGCGACGCTCGGCACCAGCCAGGACGAGCAGATCATCGACGCCCTGGAAGGCGAGTACCGCGAGAGCTTCATGCTCCACTACAACTTCCCGCCCTACTCGGTCGGCGAGGCGGGCCGCGTCGGCTCCCCCGGCCGGCGCGAGATCGGGCACGGCAAGCTGGCGTGGCGCGCGGTCCGTCCGCTGCTCCCGACCAAGGAGCAGTTCCCCTACACCATGCGCATCGTGTCGGAGATCACCGAGTCCAACGGCTCCTCGTCGATGGCGACCGTCTGCGGCGCCTCGCTGGCCCTGATGGACTCCGGCGCTCCCCTGCCCCGTCCGGTGGCCGGCATCGCCATGGGCCTGATCAAGGAGGACCGCGGCTTCGCCGTGCTGTCCGACATCCTGGGCGACGAGGACCACCTGGGCGACATGGACTTCAAGGTGGCGGGCACCGAGAAGGGCGTCACCGCGCTCCAGATGGACATCAAGATCACCTCGATCACCGAGGAGATCATGCGCGTCGCCCTCGACCAGGCGCGCGGCGGCCGTCTGCACATCCTGGGCGAGATGGCCAAGGCGATCGGCGGCGCCCGCGATGCGGTCAACCAGAACGCCCCGCGCATCACCGTGATCAACATTCCCAAGGAGAAGATTCGCGACGTGATCGGCTCCGGCGGCAAGGTGATCCGCGAGATCGTGGAGCAGACCGGCGCCAAGATCGACATCGAGGACGACGGCACGGTCAAGGTCGCGGCGGTGGACGGCAAGGCCAGCCAAGCCGCCATCGACTGGATCCGCGGCATCGTGGCCGAGCCGGAGCTGGGCGTGGTCTACACCGGCAAGGTCGTGAAGGTGGTCGATTTCGGCGCCTTCGTGAACTTCCTGGGCTCGCGCGACGGCCTGGTCCACATCTCCGAGCTGAAGAACGAGCGCGTCGGCAAGGTCGGCGACGTGGTCAAGCAGGGCGACGAGGTGAAGGTCAAGGTCCTGGGCTTCGACGACCGCGGCAAGGTCAAGCTGTCCATGAAGATGGTCGACCAGGCCACCGGCGAAGACCTGAGCAAGAGGGCCGAGTAACCCGCGGGAACGGCGCCGCCCCGGTCCGGGCGGCGCCGGCCCCGCGTTGGTCGCATTCGGAACGATGGCCGGCGAACCTTGATTGATCTGCAACGATCCGGGCCTGGCGCTGGCAAGGCCGATGCCCGGACCGGACGCTCGGCGACGGGGTGGAGGGTCTTGCCACGGATGGCCCCCTACACCCTCATCATGAAGTAGCGCCCCGGCCGGACCGTCTCCGGCAGGCGCAGCGGCTCCCATTGGGGCATGCCCAGGTCCTGGTCGCTGACCACGACGCCGCCGCGTGCCATCAGCTTGTGCAGGCGCGGCGCCAGGAAAGCCGCCAGTTCGGCGTTGGCTCCGGGATCGCCGGAGCCGATATCCACATGGGCCAGGGCCGCGGGCGCTTCGATCACGGCGCCTGCCGACTCCAGCGTCTCGAACAGGTCGCCCAGCAGCAGGCACTCGGCCGGCGGGATGCAGTCGGGATGGGCGGCGACCTGCCGCTCGAACACGAAGATCGTGCGATCCGGCAGCAGCGAGCGCAGATGGTCATAGGTGCGGCCGTTGCCCAGGCCGAACTCCAGCACCGGGCCGGGGATGTTGCGGACCAGGTCCGCGGCGGCGTTGAGGCAGTCGCGCTGGGCGCTGACCCGTCTGATGAAACTGTCCAACCGGCTCATGAACCGCCTTCTTTGGATACGTCATGTCTGGTGCGAGGCACCGTGTGCGACGGCTTCGCGCAGTTGCCGGGTCGTATTCTCCAGGCGCTGCGCCAGCACCCTCATGATCTCCACCGCCATCTGCGGAAACTCGGTGACCATGCGGAAGAACAGGTCCTTCGAAATGCACAGCGTGGTCATGTCGGTGACGGCGACCACGCTGGCGGTACGCGGCACGTCGCACAGGATCGCGATCTCGCCGATGAAATCGTTGCGGCCGACCTTGGCGACCGTCAACGGCCCGTTCGGCGTATCGACCGTTACGTCCGCCTCGCCGTCCACGATGATGAACGCGCTGTTGCCCATTTCGTTCTGGGTGAAAAGCATGTCGCCCGCGTGGAAGGCGACGCGCTCGCTGGTGAAGGCCAGCAGCTTCAGCTTGCTGATCTCCACGTTGGCGAACATGGGGATCCTGCGCAGCAGTTCGACTTCTTCGGCAAGGCTCACGACACGCTACTCCCGTTTCCGGCTGCTCATCATCCAACTGTTCATCATTCGGCCGCCAGCAACTCGTGCATGACGGTGCCCGGCTTGTCCAGGTCCTGATAGCTCCCGTGCTCGGCGATCTGGCCTCCCCGGAGCACAAGGGTCTGGTCGAACCGCCGGGCGATGCTGGGCCTGTGCAGGACCCAGAGCACGCCGCGGCCCTGGCGCTCCTCCAGGATCGCGTCATGGATGCGCGTCTGGCTGGCGCCGTCCAGTCCGGCGGTCGCCTCGTTGATCACCAGCAAATCGGGGTTCTTCAGGATGGCGCGGGCCAGCGCCACCTTCTGCCGCTGCACCCGGGACAGCCGCGACCCCGAGACGCCGACATAATGGTCCAGCCCGATCTCCTGGATGGTCTCGCGCAGGTGCAATTCCTCGATCACCTGGGCCACCAGCCGGCCGACCTTGCCGCCAACCTGGGCCTGGCCGTACGCGACCTTTCCGAACAGGATGTTGTCCTGGATCGTCGAGGCCGAGTTGTAGCTGTCCTCGACGAAGAACTCGATGCTCTCGCGCAAGCCGTCCGGCAGGTCGCGGGCGAAGACGTGGCGCGCCTCCAGCAGGCGCCGCTCCATGCCGTCGTCGATCAGGCCCAGTCGGTGGCGGGCCGGGATCAGCTTGAAGGGCAGCGCCATCAGCCGGCGCTTCTCCTCCGGCTTCAGGCTGTCGACGCCCTCCTTGTCCGCCTTCGCCACCATCGGCTGGAAGTCGGGCAGCTCCTCCGAGCTGATGAAGCTGAACTGCTCGAAGAACTGGTGGCCCGGCGGCAGGTCGGCGAACAGTTCGATCATCGTGCGGGCGACCTGGACGCCCATGTTCAGGAAGTCGCGCGTCAGCCCGACCTTCTCCAGCACGCCCAGCACATAGGTGTTCTCCGCCATGCTGTCGATCGCGAAGACCGGCCCGACCGGGCTGCCGAACAGAAGGTTCTCGGCCACCGTCGCGTTGTTGTTGAACCGGTCGGGATGCCAGATCTCGACCAGCGACCGCATCGCCGGCTGGGCCAGCTCGGCCCTCAGCGCCGTCCGCGCCTCCAGGATGCGCGCGACGACGTCCCCGTCTCCACCCTTCGCCAATGTGCCGTTCAGGCCCAGCCGGTAGACGTCGTCCGCCAGGTCGACCATGTCCAGCACGGCGAGCGTGCGCCGGCGCAGGCTTTCGGGACCGTCGCAGCCGGCGGCGACATAGTCGATCCAGTCCGCATCCAGCGGAAAATCGGTGTTGCCGGCGGCCTGTGACTCGGAAGCCCGGCGGCGGTGCTCGGCGGCCGCCCTCTCGTCCCCTTCATGCACCGCCAGCGGGCGGTGCCGCAGCCCGTAATAGAGGTTGTCGCGCAGGCTGGAGGTGAACATGTAGCTGTTCTGCCCGACATAGGCGATGCGCCGCCCGGTGACGGCCTCCGGCAGATGCGCCATATCCTGCTCGCCGATCCGGATGCGGCCGGCCGTCGGCATCAGCAGCCGGGCGGCCAGCATGGCGAACTCGTCCCGCCCGGCGCCGCCGACGATCGCCGTGTGCCCGTCGAGCGGCAGCGTGCAGGACAGGCCGTCCAGGATCTTCGGCCCGTTGTCCTCGCCCAGCGAGACGTTGGTGAAGACCATCGGCCCGGTCAGCCTCGTGTCCGGACCGGCGTCGGTGGCGATCAGGCCGGCGGCCATCAGTTCGGGCACGTCGAACTGCTCGATCACCTGCTCGTACTTGATCCGGATGTCTTCCTTCATCTGGTAATAGTCCAGCAGCTCCTTCCACGGTCCCGCCAGGTCCTTGTAGGCGGCCAGCACGGCGACCAGCGAGCCGAAGCTGATGCTCCCCTGGATCACCAGATACCCGCCGATCGAGTAGAAGAAGAAAGGCGTCAGCTGGTTGATGAAATTGTTGAGAAATTTTATGAAGAACTTGCGCTGGAAGATTTCGAACCGGATATCGTAGACGTCGCCGTAGCGATGCGAGATGTCCGCCAGATGCCAGGCCGAGGTGTCGTGGGCATGGATCTCCTGCACGCCGGAGACAGATTCGCCGATCCGGTCGGAGATCTGGCGCATCGCCCGCACCCGCTGCTTGCCCAGTTGGTTGACCTTGCGCTGCAACCGGGGGATCAGCCAGCCCTGGAGCGGATAAAGCGAGATCGCCGCCGCTCCCAGGATGGGGTCCTGCATGAAGATGAAGACCAGGTAGACCAGCAGCGTGCCGCCCTGGAACACCGGCAATGCTATCGAGTCGCCGATGAAGCCGCCCAGCGGCTCGACCTCGGCGGTGATCATCGGGATGATTTCGCCCTGGCTGACCTTGCGGAACCGGGGCAGAGGGAATCGCAGCACCCTGAGATACAGCTCGTAGCGGAGCCGCCGCAGCATGCGCTCGCCCAGCCGCCCCTTCAGGGTGTTGATCCGGAACTTGAAGGCGCCGTTGATCAGGACCAGCGTCAGGAACATTCCTGACAGCAGCATCAGGTACGGCACCTGTTCGAACTGGAAACCAAGGAATTCCTTGGGGAAATTCTGCCCGCCGATGGCGTCGTTGACGATCTGCTTCGGCAGTTCCAATGAATAATAAAGGAACGGGAACGAGGACAGAGTGAGCAGGAGAATGACCACCTGCTGCCGCGTACTATAGCGCAGCACGAAGCGAAAGATGCTCTTTTCCATAGCACTGATGTCCGAAAAAGCGTTCCTGCGCTGGTCCGCCCGGGCAGGAAAAAAGTGGGACCGAGAGTACCTGATGGTGTGGCACCCGGCAATTCACATGGTCGATACCCAGCTATTCTGCTAGAGACAGACGATGGCATTGACCCCTATGGGTTCCAGGCTTCACAGGTTGGCCGAACTGCCGGAGTGGACACCGTGAGCAGACGCACATGAGCAACCGCATCGGGGCAGGCCGGGAAGACATCCGGGAACAGGTGCGCGAACAGACGCGCGAGCACAGCCGCGTGCTGATCTACAGCCACGACACCTTCGGCCTCGGCCATCTGCGCCGCTGCCGGACCATCGCCCATGCGCTGGTCGAGCAGCACAAGGACATGTCCGTCCTGATCCTGTCGGGGTCGCCGATCATCGGCAGCTTCGATTTCCGGAGCCGGGTCGATTTCGTCCGGATTCCCGGGGTGATCAAGCTGCGCAACGGCGAGTACACCTCGCTGAACCTGCACATCGACATCGAAGAGACGCTCGCCATGCGGGCATCGATCATCCGCCACACCGCGGAGATCTTCGATCCCGACCTGTTCATCGTCGACAAGGAGCCGCTGGGCCTGCGGGGCGAGGTGCTGGAGACCCTCCAGGTGCTCAAGGCCCGCGGCACGCCTCTGGTGCTGGGCCTGCGCGACGTGATGGACGAGCCGTCGGCCCTGGGGCCGGAATGGGAGCGCAAGAAGGTGATGCCGGCCCTGGACAAGCTCTACGACGAGTTGTGGGTCTACGGCCTGCCGCAGATCTGCGACCCGCTCGACGGGGTCCGGGTGCCGCCCTCGGTGCGCCGGAAGATGGTCTATACCGGATACCTGGAACGCAGCGCCCCCGTCCACCCGGCACTTCCGGACATGCCGGACGAGCCGTTCATCCTGGTCACGCCCGGCGGCGGCGGCGACGGCGAGAACTTGGTCGACTGGGTCCTGCGCGCCTACGAGCACGATCCCAGGCTGCCCCACCGCGCCTTGATCGTGCTCGGCCCCTTCATGCAGCGCGAACTTCAGAACGAGTTCGCGGCGCGGGCGGCGGCATTGCCCAAGGTCGAGACGCTGACCTTCGAGGCCCAGCTCGAAAGCCTGATGGCGAAGGCGATCGGCGTCGTCGCGATGGGCGGCTACAACACCTTCTGCGAGATCCTGTCGTTCGACAAGCGGGCGCTGATCGTGCCGCGCATGGTTCCCCGGCTGGAACAGTACATCCGCGCCAGCCGGGCGCAGGAGCTTGGCCTGGTCAGCATGCTGCCCGACGACAGCGTGCGCGACCCGGGCGCCATGGCGACGGCGCTGCGCCAGCTGCCGCAACAGCAGGTTCCTTCCGACGTGATCGTCCCCGGCCTGCTCGACGGGCTGGAGAACGTCAACCGCCTGGCCGCCCGCCATCTGGCGGAACCCCGGCGCCCCGCGCGCCGCGCCACCCTGCGCCGCAGGGCCTGACCCATAGGCTGTTGATCTTGACCGTCTGCGTCGTCGTCAAAGGCTGGCCCCGGCTGTCCGAAACCTTCATCGCCCAGGAACTGGTGGGGCTGGAGCAGCGCGGGGTCGACCTCGCCCTGTTCTCCCTGCGCCACCCGACCGACAAGACCACCCACGCGCTGCACCACCAGCTCCGGGCGCCGGTGACCTACCTGCCGGAATATCTCCACGACGAGCCGGCCCGGCTCGCCCGCGCGCTGGGGGCCGCCCGCGCGCTGCCGGGCTGGAGACGGGCGCGTGCGGTCTGGCTCCGCGACCTCGCGCGCGACCGCACCCGGAACCGGGTCCGCCGATTCGGGCAGGCGGCGGTGCTGGCGGCCGAGCTGCCGCCGGGCACCAGCAGGATCTACGCCCATTTCCTGCACACCCCCGCCAGCGTCGCCCGCTACGCCGCCCTGATGCGGGGCCTGCCCTGGAGCTTTTCCGCCCACGCCAAGGACATCTGGACGATCCCCGACTGGGAGAAGCGGGAAAAGCTGGCCGAGGCGCGCTGGGGCGTCACCTGCACCCGCCTCGGCCATGCCCATCTGGCGGAGCTGGCGCCCGTGCCGGACCGGGTCCGGCTGCTCTACCACGGGCTGGAGTTCGACCGCTTCCCGGCCGAGGTGCCGGCGCGGCCTCCCCGGGACGGCAGCGACCCGGCCGACCCGCTGGTCCTGCTCTCGGTCGGCCGCGCGGTGGAGAAGAAGGGGTTCGACGTGGCGCTGGAAGCCCTTGCCAGGCTTCCCGCCGGGCTGCACTGGCGCTGGGTCCATGTCGGCGGCGGCACCGGGCTGAAGGCCCTGAAGGCGGAGGCCGAACGGCTGGGCCTCGCCGGCCGGATCTCCTGGGAGGGCGCCCGGTCCCAGGACGTGGTGATCCGGCACTATGCCGAGGCCGACCTGTTCTTCCTGCCCAGCCGGCTGGCGCGAGACGGCGACCGCGACGGCCTGCCCAACGTGCTGATGGAGGCCCAGGTCATGGGGCTGCCGGTGGTCGCGACCCGGATGGCCGCCATCCCCGAGCTGGTGGTCGAGGGCGAGACCGGCATCCTGGTCGATCCAGGCGATGCCGCCGGCCTTGCCGAAGCCCTCGCCGCCCTCGGCCGCGATCCCGAAGCGCGCCGCCGTCTGGCGGCGGCCGGCGGCAGCCGGGTCCGCGGGCGGTTCAGCGCCGGGGCCGGGCTCGACCATCTGGCCGGGCTACTGACCTCCGGCGGTCCGGAGTAAAGGGGCCGGCCCGGCATGAGGATCGCCTTCTACGCTCCCCTCAAGGCGCCGACGCACCCCACGCCCTCGGGCGACCGCCGCATGGCGCGGCTGCTGATGGCGGCGCTCGGCCATGCCGGGCACCGGGTCGATCTGGCCTGCGGCTTCCGGAGCTGGGACGACGGCAAGCGGCCCGGCCGGCACCGGCGCCTCGCCGACCTCGGGGGTCGCTTGGCGGACCGGCTGGCCGCGCGGCTGCGGCGCGACCCGCCCGACCTGTGGTTCACCTATCACCTGTACCACAAGGCGCCGGACTGGCTGGGACCCGCCGTCAGCGCCGCGCTGGGCATCCCCTATGTGGTCGCCGAGGCCTCCTTCGCGCCCAAGCAGGCCGGCGGCCCCTTCGCGCTCGGCCATGAAGCGGCGGCGGCAGCCATCGCCCGCGCCGACGCCGTGATCTCCCTCAACTCGGCCGACGCGGAGTGCCTGTATCCCCTGCTCCGGTCGCCCGGCCGGCTGACGCTGCTGCGCCCCTTCGTCGAGCCGCCGGCCCCGCGCGACCGCGCCGCGGACCGCGCCGGACTCGCCCGCTCGCTGGGGCTGGACCCGGAGGTGCCCTGGCTGCTGGCCGTCGGCATGATGCGGGGCGGTGACAAGCAGCGCTCGTTCCGCGTCCTGGCGCGCGCCCTGGAACGGCTGGGCGGCCACGACTGGCGGCTGCTGGCGGTGGGCGACGGGCCGCGCCGGGCTTGCGTCGAGGAAAGCTTCGGCCGCGTCGATCCCGGCCGCCTCCGCTTCCTGGGCGCCCTGCCGCCCGACCGGCTGGCCGCCTGCTACGCCGCCGCCGACCTGATGGTGTGGCCCGCCGTCAACGAGGCCTACGGCATGGCGCTGCTGGAGGCGCAGGCCGCCGGCCTGCCCGTGGTGGCCGGCCGCACCGGCGGCGTGCCCGACATCGTGCGCGACGGCTCGACCGGCCTGCTGACCCCGGTCGGGGACGAAAGCGCCTTCGCCGACGCCGTCGCGGCGCTGCTGTCCGATTCCGTCCGGCGAAGCGCCTTCGGCCGGGAAGCCGCCCGCATCGCGGCGGCCGAGCACGGCTTCGACGGCGCTTCCCAAACGCTCGACACCCTGCTCCGCAGCCTCGCAAGGTCCCGATGACCGATCTTCTCATCCTGCGCCATGGTCCGACCGCCTGGAACACCGAGGGCCTGATCCAGGGACGCACCGACATCCCGCTGTCGCCGGAAGGCGAAGGCGTCGTCCGCGCCTGGGCGCTGCCGGACCGGCTCCGGGACCGGGCCTGGGTCGCCAGCCCGCTGAAGCGCGCCGCCGCCACCGCCGCGATCCTCGGGCTCGACCCCGTGCCCGACGCCCGGCTGGTCGAGATGGACTGGGGTGCCTGGGAAGGCCGGACCCTCGCCGGCCTGCGGGCCGAGCTGGGCGACCTGATGGCGGCGTGGGAGGCCCGCGGCCTCGACTTCCGCGGCCCGGGAGGCGAGAGCCCGCGCGAGGTGCAGGACCGCTTGCGTCCCTGGCTGGCGGAGACGGCCGCCGCCGGCCTGCCGGCCGGCGCTGTCGCCCACAAAGGCGTGATCCGCGCGATCTATGCCATGGCCACATGTTGGGACATGACGGACAAGCCGGCCCATAAACTCCTCGACGGCTGCGCCCACCGCTTCACCCTGGCGGCGGACGGCACCCCCACCGTGGCCGAGCTGAACATCGCGCTGGAGATTTGACTAAATTCCTATGATTATATATGCTGGCGGTAGTCCAGGGGCTCGGAAAATGATGACATCCGCTGACGTTCTCCGCCTCCCTGCCATCATGGCCGGTCTTGATCCATGGCTGTCCGGCACGGCTGTCGCCCATTCGTCAGAAACCGTAGGTCGGGTAGAGCGAAGCGGCAACCGACACCCACGCGTCGGCTTGCGTCGGGTGCCGCTTCGCTCTACCCGACCTACGTCGCCGACGAACCGCCGCGGTGCCGCCACCAATCCCATTTCGTCATGGCCGGACTTGATCCGGCCATCCGCGCGCAAACTCCGCCACGCCGGTTTGCACGTGGATGCGCGGGTCAAGCCCGCGCATGACGAGGAAGGAAATGCCTGGCGCCGTGAAGTCTTCACTCAGCGAGAGGCAGGCACCGACGCCCCCACTTCGTCATGGCCGGACTTGATCCGGCCATCCGCGCGCGAACTCCGCCACGCCGGTCTGCGCGGGGATGGCCGGGTCAAGCCCGCGCATGACGAGGAAGGAAATGCCTGTCGTCCTGAAGTCTTCACTCAGCGAGAGGCAGGCACCGACGCCCCCACTTCGTCATGGCCGGACTTGATCCGGCCATCCGCGCGCAAACTCCGCCGCGCCGGTCAGCGCGGGGATGGCCGGGTCAAGCCCGCGCATGACGAGGAAGGAAATGCTTGGCGCCGTGAAGCCTTCACTCAGCGAGAGGCAGGCACCGACGCCCCCCTTTCGTCATGGCCGGACTTGATCCGGCCATCCACGCGCGAACTCCGCCACGACGGTCAGCGCGTGGATGCGCGGGTCAAGTCCGCGCATGACGATGAAGGAAATGCCTGTCGTCCTGAAGTCTTCACTCGGCGAGAGGCAGGCACCGACACCCCCCTTTCCTCATGGCCGGACTTGATCCGGCCATCCACGCGCAAACTCCGCCGCGCCGGTCTGCACGTAAATGCGCGGGTCAAGCCCGCGCATGACGAGGAAGGAAATGCTTGGCGCCGTGAAGCCTTGCCATGGCCCGCCGGATCATGACGACTCATGACATCCGCCCGCCCCTGAAGACCCCCCTGAAGGCCCTCGTCTGGGTGCAGCACCTGCTCGGCATCGGACATGTCCGGCGGGCGGCGCTGATCGCCCGCGCCATGGCGGCGGCCGGGCTGGACGTCACGGTGGCGTCCGGCGGGTTCCCGGTCTCGGGCGTCGATTACGGTAATGCCCGCGTCGTGCAGCTGCCGCCGGCCCGGTCGGCGGACAAGAGCTTCAAGCGCCTGGTCGGCGAGGGCGACCGGCCCCTGGACGACGCCTGGCGGGAGCGCCGCCGCGCGGCGCTGCTGGATCTGGCGGACGCGGTCGATCCCGACATCCTGCTGCTGGAAACCTACCCCTTCGGCCGGCGCCCGTTCCGCTTCGAACTGCTGCCCCTGCTGGAACGCCCCGGGCGTCCCAGGGTCGTCGCCGCCTCCGTCCGCGACATCCTGGTGGCGAAGGACGATCCCGCCCGCGAGGTCGAGATGGCCGACGTGGCGCGGCGGCACCTGGACCTCGTGCTGGTCCACGGCGACCCCGCCGTGGTGCCCTTCGACGCCACCTTCCCGCAGGCGCACCGGATCGCGGACCTGATCCGCTACACCGGCTACGTCGCCCCGGCCCGCGCGCCGGCCCACTCGGCCGCGAGACCGGACGGCGACGGCACCGGGGAGGTGGTCGTCTCGGTCGGCGGCGGGGCCGTGGGATTGCCGCTGCTGCGGACCGCCCTGGCGGCGCGCCCACTGACACCCCTAGCGTCATCCCCCTGGCGCCTGCTCGCCGGTCCCGACATCGGCGAGGCGGACTTCCGGACCCTGCGCGACGACGCCCCCGCCGGCGTGACGGTGGAGCGGGCACGGCCCGACTTCCCGGAGCTGCTGTCCCGCTGCACCCTCTCGATCAGCCAAGCGGGGTACAATACGCTGATGGACCTGATGCAGGCCCGGTGCCGGGCCGTGGTCGTGCCGTTCTCGGCCGGGAACGAGACGGAACAGACCGACCGCGCCCGCCTGTTCGAGCGGCGCGGGCTGCTCCACATCGTTCCCGAGGACGGATTGACGCCGGAACGGCTGGCCGGTGCGATCGGCCGCGCGCTGGCGGCGGCGCCGCCCGCCGGTTTCGCCCCCGACGTGGACGGCGCCGCCGCCACCGCCCGCCTGCTGATCGAGGCCGCGTCATGACGGAACATGACATCTGGGACTCCCTGGCCCGCGAACTGGACCTGTGGGCGGAGACCGGCCGGACCGCCACCCTGTGGTGGCGCGACGACGACGCGGTTTCACCCTCCCCCGCCCTGGACCGCCTGCGCGACGCCGCCACCGCCGGCGGCGTGCCGGTGGCGCTCGCCGTGATCCCGGCGGGAGCGACGCCGGAATTGGCGGAGGAGCTGCGGGGCTGGCCCGGCGCCTCGGTGCTCCAGCACGGGCTGTCCCACGCCAACCACGAGACCCCGCCGGCGAAGAAGGCGGAACTGGGTTCAGCCCGGTGCCCGGAGGCGGTTCTCGCCGACCTCGCCGAGGGATGGCGCCTGCTCCGGCCCTTCGGTCCCCTGCCCGTCCTGGTTCCCCCGTGGAACCGGATCGCGGCGGACGCGACATCCCGGCTGCCGGCCCTCGGCTATGCCGGCCTGTCCACCTTCAACGCCCGGCCCCGCCCTTGTCCCGTGCCGGGGCTGGTCCAGGTCAACACCCATGTGGACGTCATCGACTGGCGGGGCGGCGGCGGTTTCGCCGGGACCGAGGCCGCGATCGGGGTTTTGGTCCGCCACCTCACGGCGCGCCGGACCGGCGCCGCCGATCCCGGCGAGGCGACCGGGCTGCTGACCCACCATCTGGTGCATGACGACCCGTGCCGCCGCTTCCTCGACCGGTTCCTGGCCGCCGCGTCGGAGCACCCGGCCGTCGGCTGGCTCGATGCCCCCGCCCTTTTCAGGAGCCCCCCCTTCAGGTGTCCCCCGTGAAACAGTTCCGCTATCCGGCTCCCCCCCTGTATGGCGATTATGCCCGCGCCGCCGCCGGGCTGGCGCTGACCGGCGTCCCGCCGCTGCTGATCCCGCTCAGCCCCTGGGTCGCGGTACCCATGATGATGGCTGCGGCCCTTTTCGTGGTGTTCGGCGCCCGGACGGCCCAGCGTCACGCCACCGTCATCGAAATGGACGATAACGGGATCGCCGCCCGCGGACCGCTGGGCGGTTCGATTTCGTGGGAACATTTGGCTCAGGTACGTTTAAACTATTATTCTACTCGTCGGGATCGCGGCCTCGGCTGGATGCAGCTCAAGCTCAAGGGTGCCGGTTCCGGGGAGACCGTCCGGCTCGAGTCGACTCTCGACGGCTTCGACGAGATCGCCGAGCGGGTGGCGGACGTCGCGCGCAGCAAGAGGATCGGGATGACCGAGACGACGATCAGCAATTTCGCGGCACTCGGCATCGACGCCGATCCGCAGGCCGGCGTGGATCCCTCGGACGTGCGGACGGCGCGCTGGTCCCGATGACCGACCTGCTGAGCGTCCGCGACCTGCATGTGGAGTTCCGCGTCGCCGAGGGCGTGATCCACGCCGTGCGCGGGATCTCGTTCCGGGTCCGCCCCGGCGGCACGGTGGCCCTGGTCGGCGAGTCCGGTTCCGGCAAGTCGGTGGTCGCCCAGACCATCATGGGCATCCTGCCCCGCCCCGCCCGCATCACCCGCGGGGAGATCCTGTTCGCCGATCCCCGGCTGCCCGGGACCGTGGACATCGCCGGGCTCGATCCGGAGAGCCGCGCCATGCGGGCGATCCGCGGCGGCAACATCTCGATCATCTTCCAGGAGCCGATGACCTCCCTGTCGCCGCTGCACACGGTGGGCGACCAGGTGGGCGAGGCGGTCTTGCTCCACCGCGACGTCGGCAAGGGGGAGGCGCGCGAACTGACCCGCGACATGCTGCGGCTGGTGGGCTTCCCCGATCCGGCCCGGGCCGTCGACACCTACCCGTTCGAACTGTCCGGCGGCCTGCGCCAGCGCGCCATGATCGCCATGGCCCTGATCTGCCGCCCGTCGCTGCTGATCGCGGACGAGCCGACCACCGCGCTGGACGTCACGATCCAGGCGCAGATCCTCAAGCTGATCCGCGACCTCCAGGGCGAACTGGGCATGGCGGTTCTGATGATCACCCATGACCTGGGCGTCGTCGCCAACGTCGCCGAGGAAGTGGTCGTGATGTACCGGGGCGAGGTCATGGAAGCCGGCGAGATGCGCGACATCTTCGCCAAGCCCCGCCATCCCTACCTGAAGGCGCTGCTGCGCGCGGTGCCCCGCTTCCACATGGAGCCGGGCGAGCGGCTGGTGCCGATCCGGGAGATCAAGTCGGCCGGCGGCAAGCTGCTGGAGACCACCCGGGAACCCTGGCCGGCCGGTGCCGACGCGGCCGGCCCGCTGCTGACCGTCTCCCGCGTCAGCAAGCGGTTCGAGACCGGCGGCACCGGCTGGTTCAACCGCAAGCGGACGGGCGCCGGCGTGCTGGCGGTGGACGATGTCAGCTTCGAGATCCGCCGCGGCGAGTGCCTGGGGCTGGTCGGCGAGTCCGGCTGCGGCAAGACGACCCTGTCCAAGATCCTGATGCGGGCGCTCAAGCCCGACACGGGGGCCATCCTGTTCAACGACCGGGGCCGCGTCATCGACGTGCTGGACCTGGAGAACGACGCCCTGGTCGCCTTCCGGCGCAAGCAGCAGTTCATCTTCCAGGACCCGTTCGGCTCGCTCAACCCGCGCATGACCGTGTTCGACATCGTGGCGGAGCCGCTGGTGATCCACGGCATCGGCGACGACGAGCATCGCCGGGTGCTGGTCAAGGAGTTGATGAACCTGGTCGGCCTGGACGTGCGTCACCTGAAGCGCTACCCGCACAGCTTCTCCGGCGGCCAGCGGCAACGCATCGGCATCGCCCGGGCCCTGGCCCTGCGGCCCGACCTGCTGATCTGCGACGAGCCGGTGTCGGCCCTGGACGTGTCGATCCAGGCCCAGATCCTGAACCTGCTGAAGGACCTCAAGGAGAAGCTCGGGCTGACCTACCTGTTCGTCTCCCACAATCTGGCCGTGGTGGACTATATCGCCGATCGGATCATGGTGATGTGCCAGGGCCGGATCGTGGAGGTGGCGACCCGCGCCGCCCTGTTCCGCAATCCGGTGCACCCCTATACCCGCGCCTTGCTCGCGGCCGTGCCGGACCCCGACCCGGAATGCCGGCTCGACCTGGAGGTGCTGGGCGAAGGCCGCGCCTCCGACCCCGGCGCCTGGCCGGCACCCTTCACGATCGACGGCACGGCCCATCCCGGCATGATCGACCTGGGCGACGGCCACCTCGTCCGCGCGACCGCCCGCCCCGCCCTCCTGGATCTGGCATCATGAGCTTCCACCGCCTCCTCGCCGGCTGCCTGGCCCTCGCCGCGATCGCGTTCCTCGCGACGGTTCCCGCGGCTGCCGCGGTCGAGACGCCCTATTTCGCCGAGCAGGTCGCCGCCGGAAAGCTGCCGCCGGTCGGGGAGCGGCTGCCGGCCGATCCCCGGATCGTGACATTCGACGAGGATGGGGCGCAGCAGGGCCAGCCGGGCGGCGACATGACCATGCTGATGGCGCGGGCCAAGGACGTACGCATCATGTTCGCGTACTTCTATGCCCGCCTGATGACGTACACCACGGACCTGACGCTCGAACCGGACATCCTCCAGTCGATCGAGGTCGAGGAAAACCGGGTCTTCACGCTCCATCTCAGGCCCGGGCACCGCTGGTCGGACGGATCGCCCTTCACCGCCGAGGATTTCCGCTACTGGTGGGAAGACGTGATCCTGAACAAGGACGTGCCGCCCTTCGGCCCCCCGCCGGAGATGCTGGCCGGCGGCGAGCCCCCCCTGTTCGAAGTGCTGGACGAGACCACCGTACGCTACACCTGGAAGGAGCCGAACCCGCTGTTCCTGCCGTCGCTGGCGGCGGCGCGGCCGCTGGAGATCTTCGGCCCCGCGGCCTACCTGAAGCAGTTTCACGTGAAATACGCCGACGCCGGCCAGCTGAAGGAGCGGGCCAAGGCGGCGGGGCAGAAGAGCTGGGCGCACCTGCACAACCGCATGGACAACGCCTACGACAACGACAATCCCGACATGCCGACGCTCCAGCCCTGGATCAACACCACGGCGGCGCCGGCCGAGCGGTTCGTCTTCGTGCGCAATCCCTACTATCACCGGGTCGATCCGGCGGGCAACCAGCTCCCCTATATCGACCGGCTGCTGGTGCAGATCGCCGACGGCAAGATCATCCCGGCGAAGGCCGGGGCCGGCGAGGCCGACCTCCAGGCGCGCTATCTGCGCTTCGACAACTACACCTTCCTGAAGCAGGCGGCCAAGCGGAACGGCTACAAGGTCGATCTGTGGAAGACCGGCAACGGCGCCCATCTGGCGCTGTTCCCCAACCTCAACACGGCCGATCCGGTCTGGCGCGACCTGTTCCGCGACGTCCGCTTCCGCCGGGCGCTGTCGCTCGGCATCGACCGCGACGAGATCAACCAGGCGATCTATTACGGCCTCGCCCATCCGTCCAACAACACGGTGCTGCCCCGCTCGCCCCTGTTCCGGCCGGAATACCGGCAGGCCTGGACACGGTTCGACGTGCGCGAAGCCAACCGGCTGCTCGACGAGATGGGACTGACCAGCCGGGGCGGCGAGAATATCCGGCTGATGCCCGACGGGCGCCCGATGGAGATCATCGTCGAGACGGCGGGCGAGAGCACGGAGGAAGTGGACGTCCTCGAACTGATCGCCGATAGCTGGCGGAAGATCGGGGTCAAGCTCTTCACCAAGCCGTCCCAGCTGGAGGTGCTGCGCAATCGGATCTATTCCGGCCAGACCCTGATGGCGATCGCCAAGGGAGTGGACAACGGCATCCCCACGGCCGACATGGCGCCGACCGAGTTCGTGCCGATGGACCAGAACCAGTATCAATGGCCGAAATGGGGCCAGTTCTACCAGACCGGCGGCACCGCGGGCGAAAAGCCCGCCCTGCCCGCCGCGGTCGAGCTGATGGATCTGATGGGCCGGTGGCGGACGGCGCCCGACACATCGGCGCGGGCGGAGGTCTGGCACCGCATCCTGGGCATCCACGCCGACCAGGTCTTCACCATCGGGCTAGTCAACGGAACCCTCCAGCCGGTCGTCGTGCGCTCCACCCTGCGCAACGTGCCGGACGAAGGGATCTACAATTGGGACCCGGGCGCTCATTTCGGCATCTACCGGCCCGACACCTTCTGGTTCGCCAAGCCGGGCTGACCGGCGGGCGGATCGGAACGGGACCGAACAGGATCAACAGGGGCGACGAAGGGACGATCGATCAACATGCTGGGTTTCCTCGTGCGGCGGATCATGGTGATGATCCCCACCCTCCTCGCGATCAGCGCGATCACCTTCGTCATCATCCAGCTTCCCCCCGGCGACTACCTGACCACCCTGATGACCGAGCTGGAAAGCCGGGGCGAGGCGATCGACGAGAGCCGCCTGCAGTTCCTGCGGGAGAGTTACGGCTTGGACAGGCCCATGATCGAGCAGTATTTCGTCTGGGTCGGCGGCATGCTGACCGGCGATTACGGCTTCTCCTTCGAGTACAACCGCCCGGTCGCCGACGTGATCGGCGACCGCATGCTGCTGACCATCGTGGTGTCCTTCGCGACCATCGTGTTCATCTGGGTCGTGTCGTTCCCGATCGGAATCTATTCGGCGACCCACCAGTACAGCCTGGGCGACTACGGCTTGACTTTCCTGGGCTTCCTGGGACTGGCCACGCCCAATTTCCTGCTGGCGCTGGTGCTGCTCTACTTCGCCAACGTGACCTTCGGCACCTCGATCGGCGGACTGATGGACGCGGCCTACCTGGATGCGCCGTGGAGCTGGGGCAAGGTGCTGTCGATCCTCGAACATCTCTGGATCCCGGTGATCGTGATCGGGACCAGCGGCACCGCCGGCATGATCCGGCGCCTGCGCGCCAACCTGCTGGACGAGCTGCACAAGCAGTATGTGGTGACCGCCCGGGCCAAGGGCCTGACGCCGGCCAGGGTGCTGTGGAAGTACCCGCTGCGGATGGCCATCAATCCCTTCATCGCCGACATCGGCAACCTGCTGCCGCAGATCGTCTCGGGCGCCGCGGTCGTGTCCATCGTGCTGTCGCTGCCGACCACGGGGCCGATGCTGCTCGACGCGCTGCGCAGCCAGGACATGTATCTTGCGGGGTCCTTCCTGATGTTCCTGGCGCTGCTGACCGTGGTCGGCGTCTTCCTGTCCGATCTGGCGCTGGCGGCGCTCGATCCCCGCATCCGGCTCGAAGGCGGAGCGACGCGATGACCGCCGATCCCATGGGAACGGGCCGGCTGGAACACTACGTCTCGACGGCGCCGTTCGACCCCTACTCCGTCGAGCAGATGTCGCCGGAGCAGGAACGCTACTTCATGGCGTCCCAGTGGCGCATGATGTGGTGGAAGCTGAAGCGCCACCGGCTGGCGGTGCTGTCGGCCGCGGTCCTCGCGCTGATGTATTTCACCACCCTGATCTCGGAGTTCCTGGCGCCCTACGCGCTGGACAGCCGGCACATCCACCACATCTACGCGCCGCCCCAGTCGGTCCACCTGTTCCACGAGGGCAGCTTCGTCGGACCCTTCGTCTACGGCTACGATTACCAGCTCGACATGGACACGCTCCAGCGCGTTTATACGGTGGACAGGACGGACGTGCAGCCGATCCGCTTCTTCTGCCGGGGCGACCCTTACGATTTCTGGGGCCTGGTCCCGGCGGACCTGCATCTGATCTGCCCGGCGGAGGGCGGCACACTGTTCCTGCTCGGCACCGACCGGCTGGGCCGCGACATGCTGAGCCGCATCCTGTACGGCACCCGCATCTCCCTGACCGTCGGGCTGATCGGCATCACCATCAGCTTCGTCCTGGGCATCGTGATCGGCGGTATCGCCGGCTATTACGGCGGCTGGGTCGACAACGTGATCCAGCGCTTCATCGAGGTGCTGCGCTCCTTTCCGGAGCTGCCCCTGTGGATGGCGCTGTCGGCCGCGCTGCCGGTCACCTGGAGCCCGATCCTGATCTATTTCGGAATTACGCTGATCCTGGGCCTGCTGGACTGGACCGGCCTCGCCCGTGCGGTGCGCTCCAAGCTGCTGGCCCTGCGGGAGGAGGATTTCTGCACCGCCGCCCAGCTGATGGGCGCCAGCCCGCGGCGGATCATCGGCCGTCACCTGCTGCCCAGCTTCATGAGCCACCTGATCGCCTCGGCAACCCTGTCGATTCCCGGCATGATCCTGGGCGAGACGGCGCTGTCCTTCCTAGGCCTGGGGCTCCGGCCGCCGATCACCAGCTGGGGCGTGCTTCTGAACGAGGCGCAGAACATCAACGTCGTGGCCCTCTATCCCTGGCTGATGCTGCCCGTAGTCCCGGTCATCCTGGTGGTGCTGGCCTTCAACTTCCTGGGCGACGGGCTGCGCGACGCCGCCGATCCCTACCGTTGATCTCCTAAAGGTTGAGAATCATGCCTTCAAAAGCAACCAGGGTTCCCGGCCTCATGGCTTCCGCCTCGGCCGCGATGCCGTCCATGACGGTGTCGTCGTGGTTGGGCTCATGGTGGAAGATCACCGCCCGCCCTACCCCGGCGGCATCGGCGACCCGGCACCCCTCCTGCCAAGTCGAATGGCCCCAGCCGACATGGCGCGGATAGACCGCGTCGGTATACATGCCGTCATAGACCATCACGTCGGCGCTGCGTGCCAAGTCGAGCACGGCCGGGTCGAGCCCTTCGGCGCGGTGCTCCGTGTCGGTCACGATCGCCAGCACCCTGCCCTCGAACTCCACCCGGTAGCCGCAGCACCGGTTGGGATGGTTGAGCGGCCCGGTCCTCAGCGTGATGCCCGGCCCTGGAGTCAGCGTCGCCCCGCATTCGAAATCGTTGAAGGTGCAGGAATGGTCGAAGGCGGAGAGCGGCACCGGGAACAGCGGGGCGATCATCATGTCGCACAGCACGGACCGGATCGTCTGCGGCGGCGGCAGGTGGCCGGCCCACAGGCGCAGCCGGTTGCGCGGGTCGAAGGCCGGGGCGAAGAACGGCAGCCCCGCCACATGGTCGTAGTGGGTATGGGTGAAGAACAGGTCGAGATCCAGCGGCGCCTTTGGCGCCAGCTGGGTGCCGAACGGGCGGATCCCCGTACCGGCATCGAAGATCATGAGGTGATCCCCACACCGGACCTCTATGCAGGTGGTGTTGCCGCCATATCGCGCCGTCTCGGGGCCAGGCGACGGGATGCTGCCTCGGACACCCCAGAATCGGACGACGAAATCTGCTGACGGCGGCATCAAGGGCGCCGCCGATTGTTATGTCTTTCGCACATGGTTCTTAATGTGGCGAGCGGTTGGGACGGAGTCGAGAAAAATTCCAGATAGCAACGAAACATGAACAATACTAGCCTGTTGATAATGTGAAACCGTTACTAGAGGAGCTTGGGACCATGGCAAACAGCGGGAACGAAAGCCCGAAGTCACCCGATGCCGGCACCCCGTCCAATACGGAAAAGGACCCGTCGGACTGGACCACGGGCGACGAGCCGATGACCGGAGCGCAGGCATCCTACCTGAAGACCCTGAGCGAAGAGGCGAACGAGGATTTCGACGCTTCGCTCAACAAGGCCGATGCCTCGCGGCGGATCGACGAACTGCAGAACAAGACCGGGCGCGGCAAGCAGAGCTGACGCCCCTGATGAAGTCGAGCCCGGAAAAATCGGATTTGGGGCATTATCTCCATTAACCTTAATCCGGTGTTAACCAATACGGCCTATAACGAGGACATCGCATCTGTGGTGCGGTTCCTCCATGTAAAGCAAACTTCGGCTCCGTCGGCATCGGTCGATGGAGCCTTTTTTCGTCACGCCTGCCGGACGCGGCCGGGAGGCTGGACGGCCCCGGTCTCCCACAGGCGCCGGAGGGTTCGGCCGGTCGCCAGCGGGAGCAGCAGGCCGGGCCAGAGGAAACGGTACGCTCCCCCGGTCTCCCGGTGGAAGACCCATCCCCGCGCCGCGAAACAGGCGCGCAGCCAATAGGTCGTGACGACCGCCAGGACACCGCCCCCGAACACGTCGGTCAGGAAATGGGCATTCACCGCAATGCGGCTGAGTCCGATCAGGCAGGCCGCGGCCAGGAGCGTGCCGCGCCAGGACGGGAGCAGGAACGAGACCGCGAGGGCGAAAGCCACCGCCGTGTTGGTATGCCCGGAGGGAAAAGAATGGAAGTTCGCGTCCAGGATCAGCGGATCGAACCCCGAGAAACCCGACTGCTCCAGCAGCGTCGGCCGGCCCCGGCCGATGATGACCTTGGCGATGTTGACGGCAATCCCGGAGAGCGCGACCGACACGAAGACGAACATGAACGCCGAACCGGCCCACCGGGCCATCGCCGCGGCACGGCGGTCGGCCAGGATGAACCACCCGGCGGCCATCAGTCCCAGCCCCAGTACGCCGGTCGGCACCAGCGTCCATTTGCTGTCCCCCGCTTCCGTGATGGTTCGGAAAACCGCCAGCAGTCCCGGATCGGCAGACCGCGCCAACTCCAGCACGGTGCGGTCCAGTTGATTCGACACCATATGGCCGAACAGGAACAGCAGGCACCAGAAGGTGTACCGGACCGGCCGCGTCTGGTCTTCGGTGAACGGAATTCGCATCGTGGCCCCGCCGTTGCCTACGATTTGACAAAAGGACGGGGCCGAAGCTCCATCCCGTGGCCGGACACTAGTAAAGGTAAGTTGTTACCAGGGGGTTACGTCGTGACGACGATACAAGGTCATCATCGGCTTCGTACCGCGCGAATAATTTAGACCACTAATTGTTTCTATGGCAATCGGGTGGAATCCCTTGGCTTCGGCTTCGGCCAGAAAGGCATCGTCCTGCGGCAGATCGACGAGGGCCAGCGCACAGGCATCGTCCGCGAGGCGGTGGGCAGCCACCCGGCCGTCGCCGGAAAGAACCGTCCCGGTCCCCACCAGGAAGACGACACTGGGTTCGGTGAAGCCGACGGACACCAGGGTCGAGCCGGGGCAGGGCCGCGCCGCGGCGACCGCGGCGGCCACCCTCGGGCTGATCCAGATCTTGTCGATGCGGGGAAGAACAACCTGGAAGGCGAGCAGGTACATCCCGACGGAGCCGGCGCTCAGCACCGCGACCGAGTGACGCAACTTTCCCCGGCTCAGCAGCAGGGCGCCATGGCCGAGCACCGCGAGCACGGCGACCGCGAGCAGCAGGGCCACCGGATCGAGGGTCCATTCGATGACGGCATGCAGGATGGTCGTCCCGGCGGCGAGCACCGCCGAAATCAGGAGGAACAGCAGGATCGACAGCGCGGTGAGCCAGCGCCGCCGGCCGCCGAACCCGTCCAGCACGGCGCGCGCGGTCAGCAGCGCCAGCGCCGGATAAGCCGGCAGCACGTAATGGAACAGCTTGGTCGGCACCGCCTCGAAGACGGCCCAGGTCGGAATGGCCCAGGCCAGGCAGAACAGCACCGCGGGATCCCGCCGGTTGGCCCAGACCCAGGGGACCGCCGGGATCGCCAGCAGGGACCAGGGCCAGAAGGTGATCGGAAACAGAAGGGTGTAGTAGCCGGGCGGGAACCCCTTGGACTCCTGTCCGCCGGCGACCTTGGCCAGCATGTCATGGCCGACCGACTCGGCGAAGAAGGCGCCCTGGGTCTTGATGGTGATGAGGACCAGCCAGGGCGCCACGATCAGGAGGAGTACCGGCAGGCCCAGCCGGGGCCGCAGCGCCGCCAGCCAGCCGGCCCGCCGCTCGACGAGCGCCAGCCCCAGCGCGGTGCCGCCGACCACCAGCAGGATGATCGGCCCCTTCAGCAGGATGCCGGCCCCGAGGGAACACCAGAACAGCAGCACGAGGCCGGTGGACAGGGCCTCCGGCCCGTTCCGCCGCAGCCACGCCTCCGCCAGCGCCGCCTGCGCGCCCAGCACGGTCGCCAGCAGCGCCGCGTCCGTCTTGGCGGTGCGCGCCTCGACCGCGAGCAGGACGGTGCCGGCCAGCATCGCCGCGGCCAGGAACCCGGCGCGCTCGCCCGGGAGGGGACCGAACAGGGTGGTGCCGATCCGGAAGGTCAGGAGGACGGCCAGGACGGCGCCGGCCAGCGACGGCAGGCGGTAGGCCCAGATGGCGGCCCGGTCCGGCCCGCCGGCCAGCGTCACCGCGACCGACTGCATCCAGTAGATGCCGATCGGCTTCTTGTGCCTGGCCTCGCCCTGGAAGCGGATATCGACGAAGTCGCCGCTTTCCAGCATCTGCCGGGTCGCCTGGGCGAAGCGCGCCTCGTCCCGGTCGGTCGGCGGCAGCGAGAAGAAGCCCGGCAGGAACAGGGCCAGGCAGAGCACCGCAAGCGCCGCCGCCAGTCCGATCCGCTTGAGCGATGCCGGGAAGAGACGCCCGGAGGACGTGTCCGCGACGCTCACGACGCCGACGCGTGCCCGATGTCGTCGGGAACCGTGTCGTCGCCGGCCGGTTTCCACTTGTCGCGCCAGATCATCCAGATGTTGCGGGAATAGATCACCAGCCCGAGACCCTGCCCCATGATGAACACGGGGTCCTCGCGATAGATGGCGTAGGCCAGCAGCGTCATCCCGCCGGCCATGCTGAAATACCAGAAGACCTCCGGCACGAAGCTGCGCTTGAGGCGCTCGCTCTGGATCCACTGGATCACGAAGCGCATCGAGAACAGCGCCTGACCCAAGAACCCGATCGCCGTCCAGACGGAGAGCATTCGATCACCCGATAAAGCCTGTATCGATGCCGCGCCATCGATCGATCAGCGGACCTGCCCGGCACAGTCCTCCAGGACCGAGTCCGGCAGGCGGGTACGGCGTTTCAACCAAAGCACGCCCATCAGATCGACGATACCGATGGTCGCCCGTGCCAGGTTGCCGTACTTCGACATGCCGCATCGGCGCGGCCGGTGGTTGACGTCGACGAAGGCGACCCGATGCCCGTGGATCTGGAACAGCGCTGGAAGAAACCGGTGCATCGCCCCGAAGTAAGGCAGATCCAGGAAGGCGTCGCGGCGGAACACCTTGATGCCGCAACCGGTATCGGCGCAGCCGTCGTCCAGGACGGCTTGGCGCAATCCGTTGGCGATCCTCGTGGCGACCCGCTTGGACCAGACGTCGCGGCGTTCGCGGCGGAGCCCGCCGACCAGCGTCGGCACATCGGGCATCATCGCCCGGTCCAGCAGGTTGGGAATGTCGGCGGGATCGTTCTGCCCGTCGCCGTCGAGCGTCGCGATCCAGGTGCCCCGGGCGGCCCGGACGCCGGTGCGTACCGCGGCGCTCTGGCCCGAACGGGCGGAGTGCCGGACGACGCGCACGTCGCCCCGCTCCTCAGCGAGCCGGCCGGCAGTCCCGTCGTCGCTGCCGTCGTCGACGAAAATCACCTCGTAGTCCACGAACGCGGAGAGCGCCGCCCTGATCTCGACAAGCAGCGGCAGGACGTTCCCGGCCTCGTTATAGACGGGAACGACCACCGACAGACGCGGCTCCGCCATGGGGAAGACGGCAGCAGACCGGGCGGCAGCGGGAGCGACGATGGTGACCATGGGACCCCGGAGGCATGGCGACGGACAGGCGGCATCATAACCGGCCCGGGGATGGAAGGAAGTAGTTTGCAGGAGACCAAGTACAGATGACAAAAATTTAATAATGGTTACTTGGGAGCGGCAAAGAGTCCCATACTTGTCTATTCAATCTCCGCCGGTTCCCGCAAGGCTCAGGGAATCAGCCGGTACCCTCCCGGTTCGGTCACCAGGATCTCCGCATGGGAGGGGTCGCGCTCGATCTTCTGGCGCAGGCGGTAGACATGGGTTTCCAGCGTGTGGGTGGTGACCCCGGCATTGTAGCCCCAGACCTCGCCCAGCAGGGTGTCGCGGCCGACCACCTTCTCGCCGGCGCGGTAGAGGAACTTGAGGATCGCCGTCTCCTTCTCGGTCAGCCTGATCTTGCGGTTGCCGGCCTCGTTCATCAGGAGCTTGACGCTGGGACGGAAGGTGTAGGGGCCGATCGAGAAGACCGCATCCTCGCTCTGCTCGTACTGGCGCAACTGGGCACGCAGCCGCGCGAGCAGCACGCTGAGCCGGAACGGCTTGGTCACGTAGTCGTTGGCGCCGCTGTCGAGGCCCAGGATGGCGTCGCTGTCGGTGCCGGCCGCCGTCAGCATGATGATCGGGCTGCGCACGCCTTCCCGCCGCATCAGGCGGCACAGTTCGCGCCCGTCCATGTCGGGCAGCCCCACGTCGAGCAGGACGGCGTCGAACACGCCATGGCGGATGAGGTTGAGTGCGGTCGAGGCGTCGTCCGCCTCGGCCGTCTCGAACTCCTCGAGGAGATGAAGCTGTTCGGCCAGCGACTGGCGCAGCGCCACGTCGTCATCGACCAGCAGGATCTTCTTGCCCGGCGTCATCGCATCCCCTGTTAGGGCCCGTTCGGCGCCAGGACCCCGGCACCGGCCCCGGACGGGGAAGCCGATGCGGGATCCTCAGCGCTGGACCTCGACTCCCCGCCAGAACGCGACATGATCCTTGATGGCCGCCGCCGCTTCCTTGGGTTCCGGATAATACCATGCGGCATCGCGGTTTTCGACGCCATCAACCACAAGCGTGTGGTAATGGGCGGTACCCTTCCAGGGGCATAGGGTCGTGGTGGAGGACGGTTTGAAATAATCGCGCCTGAGCGCGGACGGCGGGAAATACACGTTGCCTTCGACCAGCTCGAAGCTGTCCGACTCCGCGATCACTGCGCCTTTCCAGAGTGCCTTGGCCATGTCTGTCCTCCCGCGTCGATGACGTACCGCGTGTCGGGTACCGGGAGAGACATAGGCCGATCGGAGCGGCGGGGGAGACCCGCCCTTCGCCGCCGCGCTGCTTTGAAACCACCCTCGGAGGATGGTGCCCAGGAGAAGACTCGAACTTCCACGACATTTCTGCCACAGGTACCTGAAACCTGCGCGTCTACCAATTCCGCCACCTGGGCAGCGCGGACCGGCTAGATACTGTGGCGGGTGGCGGCTGTCAAAGGCTTTCAGCGCGGTTCCGCGAAAATATCGACATGCCCGACCAGGGCCTTCAGGACACCCGCTTTGACGGCCGCGCGGCGGCGTTCCGCCCAGCCCTCGATCGCTGGAGAGTCGCCGTCCGGCGCGATCTCGCGGGCCGCGCCCCGGTAGCCTTCGATCAGCGACAGATGCATGGCGGCGTCCGCCGGCCCGATGGTCCAGTCGCTGAAGGCCGTCGTCACCGCGAAACCATTGGCCCGCAGGGCATCGGCCAGCCGCGTCGGAGCTTCCGGTCCAAGGGCGGGACCGAAGCCCTTGTCGGTCGCCTGATGCCGCTCGATCCAGCCGCGCACCGCCGCGTCCTGGGGGTCGTCGGGCGACCAGCCCAGCCGCCCGTCGACGCTCAGCGTGACCAGCACCGGTCTGGGCGCCCCCGCCAGGGCGGCGACGAAGCGGTCCATCCAGGCGGCTGAAACGAGGTCGAACAGGGCCGTCGCGACGATGGCGTCGAACTGCCTGAAGTCCAGGGTCTCCAGATCGCGGGCGAGGTCGATCCGGCGGGTCTCGAAAGCGGGCAGGGGAGGCGGGCAGGCGGCCAGTTCCTCCGCCACCGCGCCGAGCAGGACGGAATCATGGTCGGCCAGGACCCAGCGCTGGCCCGGACGCTGGAGGCGGGGCGACAGGTGGCGCAGGTTGGCGCCGGTGCCGGCGGCGAGATCGAGCAGGCGCGGGTTGTCCGGCAGCGCCGCGGCGAACCGCCGGGTGAGCGATCTGTCCCGGGCGGCATCGTCGAACGGCGCCCGCAGCCGCAGCCAGTCGCGGTCGAAGCCGCCCATGTCCCGTCTCCCGGATGCTCAATCGCCCATGACGCACAGGCGCAGCCGAGGTTCCAGACTGGCCAGCTCGGCGGCGAAACGGTCGGCCGCGTCGTTCCAGGTCGGCAGGCGCCGGGCCGCGGACCGCGCCGCCGAGGTCAGCCGGGAACGCAGCCCGGCGTCCGTCAGCACCCGCCGCAGCGCGTCGCGGAGCGCCGCCGCGTCGCCGGGCGGAACCAGGATCGCGGCATCCTCCGGCACGGTTGTCGGAATGGCGCCGGCGCGGGTGCTGACGATCGGCAGCCCATGGGACAGCGCCTCCGCCAGCGCCATCCCGTATCCCTCGTAATAGGACGGCAGCACGAACAGGTCGGCGCCGTTGTACTGGCTGGGCATCGCCGAGGGGCCGATCTCGTCCATCAGGGCGATCCTGCCGGTCAGCCCGTGGCGGGAAATCGCGTCCTGCACCGCCGCCGCGGCGCCGGCATCGCGCGTGGTGCTGCCGATGCAGGTGAGCTTCCACGGCAGGTCGGCAAGGCCGGCCAGGGCTTCGACCAGCAGCAGATGCCCCTTGCGCGGCGTGACGGTGGCGACGCACAGCAGGTTGGGCTCCGGCGTCGCGGAACCGGCGGCGGGCGCCTCGGGCCGGTCGGTCCCGGGCTCGACGACGCCGAGCCGGTCCGACGTCACGTGGAACCCGGAGAGCAGCGCTTCCGCGGTATAGGGGCTGGTCACGACGACGCGGTGGACGCGGGCGAGGCAACCCTGTTCGAGCTGCCGCAGGGTGCGCGCCTGCGCCTCGTCCAGCCCGGTTTCCAGCGACAGGGGATGGTGGACCAGCGCCACCAGGCGCAGCCGGTGGTTCTCGATCATCAGGCTGCCGGCGACACCGGGCAGCGCCAGCCCGTCGATCACCACCAGGGCGCCGTCGGGCAGGCGGGACAGCACGCGGTCCGCCTCGTAGATCGCTTCCTGGTCGACGATCGGGTAGGGGCCGGGCAGCTCGTGGACATGGACCGCGATACCGCGCGCCCGCAGGCCCGCGACGATGCGGGCGTCATAGATGTAACCGCCGGTCTTCTGGTCGAGCCGGCCGGGCAGAACCAGATGGACGTCCAGGCTCATCGAGCCGAATCCCCCTGGAGCGGACCCTCGAAGGTGGCCCAGGCGAGATGGGATTCGTGCAGGGTGACCTTGAGGCTCTCGAGCCCCTGCCCGCCTTCGCCCAGCGCGCCGTCCAGGATGCGGGCGCTCAGGCGGCGGTGGATCTCGCCGCACAGGAACTCGGTCGTCGTATTGACCCCGGAAAGCTCCTCGACCTCGTCCAGGTTCCGGTAGTTCAGCGGCTTCAAGACCTCGGCGAGCAGGGCGGCGGCCATTCCGATATCGACCACGAGGCCGTCGGCGTCGAGGCTGCGCCGGCGCATCTCCAGGTCGCATACGAAGGTGGCGCCGTGGAGCTTCTGGGCCGGGCCGAACACCGCGCCCTTGAAGCTGTGCGCGATCATGATGTGATCCCGAACGGTCAAGCTGTACATCGGCGAAGTCCTCCGTTCCGGTTCGTCATTGGGTTCCGCCGTAGCGGACCAGGTGGCAGATCTGATTTCCGGGCTGATCGCCGGGCGTCAGCGCGAGTTTGGGAAAAATATCTGTTAGGTCAGCAAACAAACACGATCCGGTCAAGAGGATATCCGGCCTTGAATCTTTCAGCAGTTCGAGGGCAAGGGTCAAGCGGTCGCGGTAGCTCCAGCGCGCCCGCATGGCGGGCGCCACCGCACCCACCTGGCTGGATAGCAGGCGGAGACGGCGCGGATGGAAGGCGGCGCCGAGGGGAGCCGCGACCGGCCGGGTGCCGTACCAGCTCGCCTCCACCACCGTGGCCTCGAACCCGGCGAGCGCCAATGCCGTGACGAGGCCGTCCGGGTTGCCGCTGGCATGGATCACTATGTCGCAGTCCCCCGCCGCCGCCTCCGGCGGGGCGAACCCGACGCCCAGGGCATCGGCCACGGCGGCGCGGGCCGGGTCGACGTCGATCAGCTCGACCCTGGCGGCCGGAATCCGAGCCGCCAGCCAGGCTGTCAGGCAGCCGACGACGCCGGCCCCGATCACCGCGATCCGGCTGCCGACCGGGGGCAGGGCGTCCCACAGGATGTTGACCGCGGTCTCCATGTTGGCGGCCAGCGCGGCGCGGTCGGCCGGCACGCCGTCCGGGACCGGCACGACGGCGTCGGCGGGAACGACGAACCGGTCCTGGTGCGGATGCAGGCAGAACACAAGCCGGCCCGCCAGCGCGGCCGGACCCCGTTCGACCACGCCGACCATGCAGTAGCCGTACTTGACCGGGCCGGGGAAGTCGCCTTCCTGGAACGGGCAGCGCATGCTGTCGAACAGCTCCGGCGGCACCTTGCCCTGGAACACGAGGCTCTCGGTGCCGCGGCTGACGGCGCTGACTTCGGCGCGGACCAGCACCTCGCCGGGACCCGGGCCGGGCAGGGGCGCTCGGCGCAATTCTCCCCGGCCGGGAGCCACGGTCCAGAACGCGGTGGCGGTATCCGGCTGCGCGTCGGGTCGGACAGGATCAGCCACGCAGGTCACAATCGAACAGGATATCCGCTCCCAGGACGAAATGGCGCGACTTCGGCCGCAGTCCGCAGTCGATCGTCTCGATCTCCGGCAAGGTGAAGCTGGGCCGCCCGGAGCCGAGGATCAGCGGCGCCACGGTGACCTGGAGCCGGTCGAGGCAGCCGGCCTGGAGGAAGCGGGACACGGTCACGCCGCCGCCCTCGATGAAGACGAATCGCAGGCCCCGGTCGGCCAGCAGCGCCAGGATGCCGGCGGGGTCCAGCCCCGCGCCGCACCGGGGCAGCCCGACGACTTCGGCGGCGCCGACGCGCTCGCCGGGGCGAGCCAGATCGTGGGCGCACAGCAGCAGGGTCGGCGCGGCGCCGTCGTGGAAAATTCCCTGGCTGCCGTCGAGCCGGCGGTTGGTGTCGACCACGACCCGCACCGGGTTGCGCCCCTCGCACAGCCGGACGGTCAGCTTGGGATCGTCGTGCCGCACGGTGCCGGCCCCGACCAGGACGGCGTCCGACAAGGCGCGCATGCGGTGGTTGTGCAGGATGTCCTCGGGACCGGTCACCCACTGGGAGGCGCCGCACAGAGTCGCGATCCTGCCGTCCAGGCTCTGCCCCAGATGGGCCACGGCATAGCTTCCGCGCGGCATTTCGGCACACAGGGGAAGATAGAGGTCGCACAGGAGGAGACTCTCGCGGTCCGCCGGCGGGATGCTTCGCCGGATGGCGTCGGCGGTCGGCGGCTGGTCCGGGCGCGTCCGGGCGTGCCGGAGGTCGAGGATGGTCCGCCAGAGCCGATCCGGATCAGGGGCGGCCGGGGAGGCGGGCAGGGAGCCCGGAAGGGAACGTTCGGTGCTATCCATGATCAAGCGTCACCAGTTGCCCTCTTCGCCGCGATTTACCAGTCCCCCGTTCAAGGTAATTCCCGCGGGTGCCGACCGACAGGGCATAAGCCCTTTACCATCGCATTTTATGCACCAATTATCGTCAATGGCTTACGGATCGACCGACAGCGCCCGGCGGGGGCCCGGGCAAGAGATGCCGGCAGCGGCCCGGCTCGTCTGCAGCGTCGCCCTGCACACGGCCGTCGGCGCCGTCCTGACGGCGGCCGCGGCGGTGGCGCTGGGCGATCTGGCCGGCCTGCCCGGCATCTATCCCCTGACCGCCATGGGTTTCTACGCGGTCATGGCGGTCCTGCTGCTGCTCCATCTGCGCGGGCACGCGCCCCATGCCCGTTTCGGAGCGGCCAACCGGGTGACGCTGCTGCGCGGCGTGATCGCCAGCCTGATCGGCGGCACGATCCCGGTGGTCCCGCATCTTTCGCCGGAAGCCCTGTGGGTCGTGTCGCTGGCGGCGCTGCTGGCGCTGGCGCTGGACGGGGTGGACGGGTGGGTCGCCCGGCGGACCCGGATGGCGAGCCCCTACGGCAAGCAGCTGGACATCAACTTCGATACGGTCCTGATGGGCATCCTCGCGGTCCTGGCGTGGCAGGACGGCAAGGCGGGCGCGTGGGTGCTGGCGATCGGGCTGGCGCGCTACGGTTTCGTCGCCGCCGGCTGGATCTGGCCGATGCTGAACGCCGAACTGCCCTTCAGCCAGCGCCGGCGGGTCATCTGCGTCGTGCAGATCGCGGTCCTCCTGGCCTGCATCCTGCCGGTGGTCGAACCGCCGCTCAGCAGCCTTGCGGCCGCAGCGGCACTTGCCCTTTTGCTTTTCTCCTTCGCGGTCGATACGCTTTGGCTGGTGAAGGCTGGCGCGGACGATCGGGCGCGGACCGACAGGTATCGCGACGGGGAGCCCGCCGCCAGCCCTACCCCGACCGACATCTGACAGCGTGCCCTGCCCTTCACGAACATCAAGAAAAGAACAATGACCTCCCCCAGTCTCGCCAAACTGACGGACGACCTGTCCCAACCTCTCGATCAGACGGCCCTGCGATCGGTCGATCGTGCGATCGGCGAGCTGCGGCGCGGCGATCCCGTTCTCGTGGAGGATCTGGAGGGAGGCCTCGCCCTGGCGCTGTCGGCGGAAGCGGTGACGGCGGAGGCGCTGGACGGTCTCAAGAAGTCGGCCGGAGCATCCCCGGTGCTCGCGGTCACCCGGCCGCGTGCCGCGGCGATCGGGCTGTCCGGGCAGCAGGCGCCGGTGGTCACGCTGTCGCTGAACGGCGGCCTGGATGCCGATATGATCCACGAACTGGTCGATCCGACGCGGCGGAATCCCAAGGGCGTCGCCCCGGCGCTAAGCGTGGAGCCGGCCGAGCTCGGCACGCGCGAGGGAGCGGCCGTGGCGCTTGCCAAGCTGGCGCGCCTGCTGCCGGCCGCCGTCGTCGCACCGGTCCGGCTGCCGCGCGGAACCACGGCGGTGAACTGGGCCGCCAAGCACGACCTGATGCTGGTGCGGGCCCGGGACATCCTGGATTACCAGACGCACGCGGCACGCACGCTGTCCCTGGTCGGTGACGCCGCGGTGCCGCTGGTCGATGCCGAGAACACGCGGGTGCTGGCTTTCCGTCCGCCCGACGGCGGGGTCGAGCATTTGGCGATCGTGATCGGCGATCCGTCGGCCGACGACGGACCGGCGCTGGTCAGGCTGCATTCCGAGTGCTTCACCGGCGACCTGCTGGGCTCGCTCCGCTGCGACTGCGGCGACCAGCTCCGCGGCGCCATCGCGGAGATCGCCCGGCAGGGCAGCGGCATCGTGCTCTACCTGGCGCAGGAGGGCAGGGGCATTGGGCTGGTCAACAAGCTGCGGGCCTACCAGCTTCAGGACGACGGGTTCGACACGGTCGAGGCCAACGAGATCCTGGGGTTCGACGCCGACGAGCGCATATATCTTCCGGCGGCGGAGATGCTGCGGCAGCTGGGGTTTTCCCAGGTGCGGCTGTTGACCAACAACCCGGACAAGCTGCGCCAGCTGGCGCGCTGCGGGATCGAGGTGGTCGACCGGGTGCCCCACGTCTTCCCCAGCAACGGCCACAACGAGGCCTATCTGAAGACCAAGGCCGAACGCAGCGGCCACATGTTCTGAGAGCGGCACCGGGCTTCCGCCCCTGACGGAGGGGACGAAAAAACCCGCCGGCGGCCCCACCGGCGGGTTCTTCATTCCGGCCAAGGCCCGGAAGCTTACTCGGCGCCGCCGGAATGCACGGCCGGGTAGGGGGAAGCCTGCGCCACCTCGGAAGCCGCCGGCGGCTCGGCCGGGGTCGCCGGCATCCGCGCGATGGAGGCCGAATTGGCGGTCAGCACCTGGATCTCGCCGATCAGCTGGCCGCCGGCCTCGACCTCCAGTTCGCCGTAGCGGATCGAGCCGTTGATCTTGCCGGTGGAGCGAAGGCGCAGGCGGCCACGCACGCTGATGTCGCCCTCGAACCGGCCGGCGATGTCGGCCTCGTCGATCTCGACGCTGCCCTTGAACAGGCCGGACTCTGCGATCTCGATGTTGCGGCCGTCCCGCAGCTTGGCTTCGACCGTGCCTTCGACCACCAGCACGTCGCAGGCGGTGATCTCGCCCGAAAGCGAAATGTCGCGGCCGACGATCAGCTTGCGCATCTCGGTGGCGCTGCTGGACAGGGACGACCCCGAAACGGAAGAGCCGGTCGAAGGCGCCGCCATTCCCTCGCCCATGGGGCGACGCGCCGGGGCACCCGGAATCTCGACCACGCGGCGCGGAATCTCGGGCTTGAAGGAGGTGCTGGAGGACGGCGGTTTGATCGGCGACATATCTTGTCCCTTATCGGCAAACGGGGAACGCACCGGCGGCTCGGTGGCCACCGTTTCGGGCGCGGCCGGCTCGACCGGCATGGCGCCTTCGGATTTCAGCGGTCCGGTGGGCGGTGACTTGCGTCGAAACATGGGCGATGGCCCCCAAGGCAGGGTGGATGACGGCTGACCAAAAATGAGCCGTCATGGTTAACGCTTTATTACTGTTTGGCAGCTCGGTGCAAGTTTCCTGTGAGCCCATAGAAAATGTGCACCATGAAGGCCGTCGCCACAACGGGAACCAGCAGATTGACCAAAGGTATCGTCGAAAAGAAGGCGACGATGACTCCGGCAAGGAACAGCCTGGCACTGTTTGCCTTGCGCAGCGTCCGGGCCGCTGATGGTTTCATCCGCCGGAGCGCCACGAGTTCGAAGTACTCGCGGCTCAGCAGGTAGCCGTTCAGGATGTAGAAGACCGCGATGTTGACGCCCGGGAACAGGTAGACCGGCAGGACGAGCAGGTTGAGGAATACGACGATCGCGAGGAACTTGACCGCGTTCCAGATCTCGGCCCCCAGACCCTGGCCCTCGGCGGGCGGCAGGCCCGGATAGTACCGCCGTTCGACGGACACGGCCACGCGCTCCAGCAGGAGGCCGGAGATGGTCACCACGACGGCCGGGAAGAACAGGTACGCCAGGGCGAACACGCCCAGGCCGCCCAGCACGTCGATGGTCGCGTCCAGCCAGGGCAGTTCCGTGAGCTGGGTCTGGAACAGCAGGATCCAGGCCAAGCCGGCCATGGTGAGGAAGCCCAGGATGGCGCCGAAGACGCTCAGCCAGACGACCTTGCGGACCGGAGGGTCGGAGAGCTGGCCGATGGCGCGGACGAGGGCAGGGATCATGTGAAGCATCGCGATCAGGTTCGAGGGCCGGACTTGTACGGAAGTTGCCGGCCGTTATACTCCGGCCGCACTGATCCTCAAAACCTTCCCGCCAGAACCCTTCCCAACAGAACAAGGATGCAGTCCCGCATGTCCCAGGCCACCCTCGACGTTGTCGGCATCGGCAACGCCATCGTCGATGTCATCGCCCATGCCGACGATGATTTCATCGCATCCAACGGCCTGGAAAAGGGCGCCATGACCCTGATCGACGCCGACCGGGCCGAAGAGCTGTACGGCAGGATGGGACCGGGCATCGAGATGTCCGGCGGTTCCGCGGGCAACACCATGGCCGGCATCGCCTCCCTCGGGGGCAGGGGCGCCTATATCGGCAAGGTGAAGGACGACCAGCTCGGCACCGTGTTCCGCCATGACATCCGGGCCGTCGGGGTCAGTTTCGACAGCAAGCCGGCGACGGAGGGCGCTCCCACCGCCCGCTGCCTGATCCTGGTGACGCCCGACGCCCAGCGGACCATGAACACCTATCTCGGCGCCTGCGTCGAGCTGGGCCCCGACGACATCGACGCGGACCTGATCCGGAGCGCCCAGGTGACCTACCTGGAAGGCTATCTCTGGGACCGCCCGCTCGCCAAGGAAGCCTTCCTCAAGGCCGCCAAGCTGGCCCACGCTGGCGACCGCAAGCTCTCCCTGACCCTGTCCGACAGCTTCTGCGTCAACCGTCACCGGGCCGAGTTCGCCGACTTGGTCGACAACCACGTGGACATCCTGTTCGGCAACGAGCACGAGATCATGGCCCTGTACCAGGTGGACAGCTTCGACCAAGCCCTCGCCGCGGTCCGGGGACGATGCGAGACCGTCGTGCTGACCCGCAGCGAAAAAGGATCCGTCGTCGTGACGGAACGGGACGTGTTCGAGATCCCGGCCGACCCGATCGACCGCCTGGTCGACACCACGGGGGCGGGGGACCTGTTCGCCGCCGGCTTCCTGCACGGCTATACCCATGGCCGCAGCCTGCCCGACTGCGCCCGGATCGCCGCCATATCAGCGGCCGAGGTCATCAGCCATGTCGGCGCGCGTCCGGAAGTGAAGCTGGCGGATCTGGTGGCCCGGAAGCTGGGCTGACGCGAGGCAAGCCGGCTCCGGCCGACCCTACTGCCCCGTCAGGCGCTGGATCACCTCGTCCAGCTGGTCCAGCGTCTGGTACTGGATGCTCAGCGTGCCGCCCTGACCCTGGGCGCTGATGCTGACGCGGAGTCCCAGGCGGCCGGTGATGTCCTGCTCCAGGGCCAGGGTGTCCGGGTCCTTGCCGGGCCGGGATGCGGCGGCCCCGCGGGATGCCGGGGCTGCCGCGCCGACCGGCGCGGGGGGCGCCGGCTCCTCCCTCGGGTTCTGCGCGTCGCGGGCAAGTTGCTCGACCTGCCGCACGTTCAGGCCCTTCTCCACCACCTGATGGGCGGCCGCCACCGGATCGGGGACCGACAACAGGGCCCGCGCATGGCCGGCGGTGATCGAGCCGTCCTGGACCAGCTGCTTCACTTGAAGCGGCAGTGTCAGCAGCCGGAGCATGTTGGCGATATGGCTGCGGCTCTTGCCCAGCGCCTTCGCCAGGGCGTCCTGGGTGTGGCCGAACTCGTCCATCAGCCGCTTGTAGCCCTCGGCCTCTTCCAGGGCGGTCAGATCCTGCCGCTGGATATTCTCGATCAGCGCGATTTCCAGCGCTTCCCGATCCGTGAACTCGCGGACGACGACCGGAACCTGATGCAGCCCGGCGAGCTGGGCGGCCCGCCAGCGGCGCTCGCCGGCGATGATCTCGTAGATCTTGGGATCGTCCGGATGCTGGCGGACCAGCAGCGGCTGAAGGATGCCGCGCTCGCGCACGGAGTCCACGAGGCTCTGGATCGCTTCCTGGTCGAACCGGCGCCTGGGCTGGAACTTGCCGGGCGTGACAAACTCGATCGGCATCTGCCGGGTCTGCTTGCCCTTGTCGGCTGTCTCCACCAGATCGTCGGCGGCAGCCTCGCCGAACAGCGCGTTGAGGCCGCGGCCGAGGTTCGAGCGGCGCTTGTTCTCTTCCATCAGGCGGTCAGCCTCTTCTTCTCACGCTTGAGGACTTCGCTCGCCAGGTGGATATAGGCCTGGGAGCCCGGGCAGCGCAGATCGTAGATCAGCACCGGCTTGCCGTGGGAGGGAGCCTCCGACACCTTGACGTTCCGCGGGATGACCGTGTCGTAGACCTTCTCCCCGAAGAAACCGCGGACATCGGCGGCGACCATGTCGGACAGGTTGTTGCGCTTGTCGAACATGGTGAGCACGACGCCATGGATATCCAGGCCGGGATTGAAGGCGCGCTTGACCCGCTCGATGGTCCGGATCAGGTGGCTGAGACCTTCGAGGGCATAGAATTCGCATTGGAGCGGCACCATGACCGCGTCGCTCGCGACCAGGGCGTTGAGCGTCAACAGGCCCAGTGCCGGCGGGCAGTCGATCAGGACATAGTCGTAGTTCAGGGCGCTGTGGGCGAGCGCCATGCGCAGCCGGTATTCCCGTTGCTCGGCGCCGACCAGCTCGATCTCCGCGCCCGACAGATCCTGGGAGGAGGTGACCACCCAAAGGTTCGGGACCGAGGTCTCGATCGCGGCGTTCTCGACCCGGACCTCCGCGAAGATCACGTCGTAGGTGCCGACCGTGCGGCTCGACCGCTCGATGCCGAGGCCGGTCGAGGCGTTGCCCTGGGGGTCCAGGTCCATGATCAGGACGCGCTTGCCGACGGCGGCGAGAGCGGTGGCAAGGTTGACGGTCGTGGTGGTCTTGCCGACGCCGCCCTTCTGGTTGGCAACGGAGATGACGCGGGCGCGGGACATCTTGGCCTCTGGAGCGACGGTGGAAATGCGGGTGACATCAGGCACGGGACACCTCGCTCACGCGGAGAATGCTGGCGCTGGAGTCGGTGACACTCTGTATCCGATCGACGGTGATATTCCAAGTCTTCGCAGCGATCGATACTTCATCTTCGGCCTGCTGGCCTTTGGGGAACAGGCAAATCGAGCCCGGCGCCAGAAAAGGGGCGGCGAACCCAAGCAGATTGGCCAGTGGAGCCAGGGCCCGGGCGGTCACCACATCGGCGGGGAAGGGTTCGACCTGTTCGATTCGGACCGCATGGATGGTCGCGGTGGCGCCGGTGGCGCGAGCGACTTCCCGCAGGAAAGCGGCCTTGCGCTGATCGCTCTCGATCAGGTGGACCTCGGGAACTCCCAGGATCGCCAGCACCAGCCCCGGAAAACCCGCCCCGCTGCCGAAGTCAACAAGGGTCCGGGCACCCGGCGGAACCAAGGGATGGAGCTGGGCGGAGTCGGCGAAGTGCCGCGTCCACAGATGGGGCAGGGTCCGAGGGCCGACCAGATTGATCGCCGGCTGCCATTTCCGCAGGAGGTCCGCATAGACCTGGAGACGGTTGCGTGTTTCACGTGAAACACCGGGAAAAACGTCCTCAGGCGCTGAGACGGGCATCGCGGCGCTTCACGTGACGGAGCAAGGCGACCACGGCGGCCGGCGTGACGCCCGGAATCCGCGCCGCCGCTCCCAGGGTGGCGGGGCGTGCCTGACGCAGCTTCTGCCGGATTTCCGTGGAAAGGCTGCCGATGGAGTCGACATCCAGGTCCTCCGGCAGCAGCAGGGACTCGTCCTTGCGGAAGGCGCGGATGTCGGCCTCCTGCCTGTCGAGATAACCGGAGTAGCGCGCGTCGATCTCGATCTGCTCCGCGATGTCGCCCGGCATTTCGGAAAGCTCCGGCCACAGGCGGGCCAGCTTGCCCAGGTCCATGTCGGGATAGCGCAGTAGGTCCGCCGCGGTGCGGCGCACGCCGTCATGATTGACGTTGATGCCCTGGCGCGACAATTCGTTGGGAGTCGCCTGAAGACGGCCCACGAGGGCGCGGGCGACTTCCAGGCCCGCCGCTTTCCCGGCGAACCGCTCCGACCGGACGCTTCCCACGCAGCCCACGGCCATGCCCTTCGCGGTCAGGCGCTGGTCGGCATTGTCGGCCCGCAGCAGCAGCCGGTACTCGGCCCGAGACGTGAACATGCGGTAGGGCTCGGTGGTGCCTCGGGTGATCAGGTCGTCGATCAGGACCCCGATGTACGCATCGGCCCGATCCAGCACGAAGGTGTCGCCGCCGCCGCACCGTAGCGCCGCGTTGATCCCGGCCATCAGCCCCTGGGCCGCGGCTTCCTCGTACCCCGTCGTGCCGTTGATCTGTCCGGCCAGGAACAGGCCGGGCAGGCGGCGGGTCTCCAGCGTCGGGGTCAGCTCGCGCGGGTCGACGTAGTCGTACTCGATCGCATAGCCGGGACGCACCATGACCGCGTGCTCAAGCCCGGGAATGGCCTTGAGCACGGCGAGCTGCACGTCACGGGGCAGGGAGGTCGAAATGCCGTTCGGATAGACCGTGTCGTCGTCCAGCCCTTCCGGCTCCAGGAAGATCTGGTGACGCTCCTTGTCGGCGAAGCGGACGATCTTGTCCTCGATCGACGGGCAGTAGCGCGGCCCGACGCCTTGGATCTGGCCGGAATACATCGGCGCCCGGTGGAGGTTCGCGCGGATAGCCTCATGGGCGGCCGAGGTCGTCCAGGTCACGTGGCAGGGAACCTGAGGCGTCGTGATGCGGTCCGTCAGGGTTGAGAACGGGGGAGGCGGGTCGTCACCCGGCTGGCACTCCAGCCCGGCCCAGTCGATGGTGCGGCCATCCAGGCGCGGCGGCGTACCCGTCTTCAGCCGGCCGAGCGGGAAACCGGCGCGCGCCAGGGTCTCGGACAGGCCAAGGGCCGGAGCCTCGCCGACGCGGCCCGCCGGGATCTTCTCCTCGCCCAGGTGGATCATGCCGCGCAGGAACGTCCCCGTGGTCAGGATCACGGCCCCGGCCTGGATCTGCCGGCCGCTGCCGGTGATGACGCCGGCCACCGTCCCGTCGGCACCGATGATCAGGTCTTCCACCGCATCGCCCAGCATGTCCAGGCCGGACTGCTCCGCCAGGACCGCCTGCATGGCTTCGCGGTAGAGCTTGCGGTCGGCCTGCGCGCGGGGACCGCGGACGGCAGGGCCCTTGCTGCGGTTCAGGATACGGAACTGGATGCCGGCACGGTCGATCACCCGGCCCATGACACCGTCCAGGGCGTCGATCTCACGGACGAGATGGCCCTTGCCCAACCCGCCGATGGCCGGGTTGCACGACATTTCGCCGACGGTTTCCAGCTTATGGGTCAGCAGCAAGGTGCGCGCACCCATGCGCGCCGACGCCGCGGCAGCCTCACAGCCCGCGTGGCCACCGCCGACCACGATCACATCATAATTCCGCATGCCGGGCACTTTATTGACTGAACGGGTTGAGGTCAAAGCCGGATTGCCGGGGAGCGGGTGTTTCGAAGCGGGAAGGATCACGGATGAACACGGATAATCAGGATGAACACGGATCTGACCGGCATCGGCTCCGCCCGGCATGTATCCGTGCCCATCCGATCCATCCGTGTGCATCCGTGATCCCTTGAACTTCCCGAACCGGCGCGTTTCACGTGAAACAGCGGTCACTTCCCGATGCAGAAATCCCGGAATATGACATCCAGCAAATCTTCCACATCCACCCGGCCGGTGATCCGTCCCAGTGCGCGGATCGCGATCCGGACATCCTCGGCAGCCAGTTCGGGCAGGGGCGCCGAAAGCGCACGCTCGAGCGAAGCCACGCATTCCTCCAACGCAGACCGATGGCGGGCACGGGTGAGGGCCGGAACACCGGGCGCCTCGAACCGCCGCACCACTTCGGCGGTCAACCTCTCCAGCAACTCGGCGAGGCCGGTTCCCGTCACGGCGGAAACCGCCGACGTCGCGCGTCCGCCGACTGCCATTTCAGGCACAGCGGCGCGGTCGCATTTGTTCAGCACGACCAAGGCATCCTCGTCCACGACCGCCAGGGTCTGCGCATCCAGGTCGGGCAGCGACGTCGCATCGAAAACCGCGAGCTTCAGGTCGGCCTGAGCCGCCCGGGCCAGCGCCCGGCGGATGCCCTCGGACTCGATCTCGTCGGCGGCCTCGCGCAAACCGGCGGTGTCGGCCAGGACGACGGGATAGCCACCCAGGTCGAGGTGGACTTCCACCACGTCGCGCGTCGTGCCCGCGCGCTCCGACACGATCGCCGCTTCCCGCCGGGCCAGCGCGTTCAGCAGGCTCGACTTGCCGGCGTTCGGCGCGCCCAGGATCGCGATGTGGATTCCGTCGCGCAGCCGCTCGCCCCGGTGCTTGTCGTCGAGATGTGCCCGTAGGCCGGCGATCAGGGACTCCAGGACCGGGCGCACCTGGTCGGAAACGCCTTCCGGCAGATCCTCGTCGGGAAAGTCGATGTCCGCTTCCAGATGGGCAAGGGCATGGGTAAGCCGGTGGCGCCAATCCTCGTAGAGCCGGCCCAACTCGCCTTCCATCTGGCGCAGGGCTTGGCGGCGCTGGGCGGAGGTTTCGGCATCCACCAGATCGGCGATGGCCTCGGCGGCGGTCAGGTCGAACTTGCCGTTCTCGAAACCGCGCCGGCTGAATTCCCCGGGCTCGGCGATCCGGAAGCCCGGCAGGGCGGACAGCGCGTCGATCAATCCGGCGACGACCGCCCGGCCGCCATGCACATGCAATTCGGCCACGTCCTCGCCGGTGAAGCTGCGCGGCGCCGGGAACCAGAGCACCAGCCCCTGGTCAAGGAACTCCCCGCTGCGCGGATCGGCAAGCCGGGCGACGGCGGCAATGCGCGGGGCGGGTAGGGGCCGGCCCGACAGGGTCGTGAGAGCGTCGCCGGCCCGGGGTCCGGAGACCCGGACGATGGCGACGCCCCCGCGCCCCGGCGCGGTGGCCGGGGCGAAGATGGTCGGGATCACCGGATCAGGCGGGAGCGACGGAGAGGGACTCGGGCCGGGGCTCCGTCTGGCCGGGCATCAGCATCAGCCGCTCGACCCGCCTGCCATCGATCACGTGGGTCTGCAGGATCTCGTCGATGTCTTCCTGGGACGTGAAGGTATACCAGACGCCTTCGGGATAGATCACCAGGGCAGGCCCCAGTTCGCACCTTTCCAGGCAGCCGGCCGAGTTGACCCGGACCTTCGGCTCCAAACCCAGTTCCTTGGCGCGGGCCTTCATGTAATTCCGAAGCTTCTCCGACCCCTTCGCGGCGCAGGAACCGCGCTTGGCACCCTCGGGACGCAGGTTCGTGCAGCAGAAGACATGGCTGCTGTAGATCAGTTCCGGATCACTCACTTCTTTCCATCCTTGCCCATGGCGTTGCTCATCTGGGTCCAGAAGATCTTCTGCATCTGCTCGAAACCCTGCAGGCCGGCAGGCAGCCAGGTCTTCAGCATCGCTTCCGGTTCCATGACCTGCAGGTTGGCACTCATGCGGTCCTGAATCTGTTGCATCAGGGCATCCTGCATCGGCTTCACATCCGGCAAACCGAAGAAATGCCGTGCTTCTTCGGGAGTACAATCGATGTCGACGGTGATTTTCATGCTCGAAACCTCTTGGGCCACGTCCCCCGCCGGGGTAGCCCCACGCAGATTGGGGTTGAGCGCACTCGTCGGCGCGCTTCACTATACAGATAGGATGTGCAAGCGCAACGACAGCACCCGTTCTTTGCCGCAATGCCGCAACCCTCTCAGATAAAGGCGAGCACCATGTCCGCAAACATGCTGGCCCATGAAACCAGCCCCTACCTGCTCCAGCACAGGGATAATCCGGTGCACTGGATGCCCTGGGGAGATGAGGCCTTCGACCGCGCGAGGAAAGAGGGAAAACCGATCCTGCTGTCGATCGGCTACGCGGCCTGCCACTGGTGCCATGTGATGGCCCATGAGAGCTTCGAGAATCCCGAGATCGCCGGGCTGATGAACGAGCTGTTCGTCAACATCAAGGTGGACCGGGAGGAACGGCCCGATCTCGACACCATCTACCAGTCCGCCTTGGCGCTGCTCGGACAGTCCGGCGGCTGGCCCCTGACCATGTTCCTGACGCCCCAGGGCGAGCCGTTCTGGGGCGGGACCTATTTCCCGCCAGCATCGCGCTACGGCAGGCCCGGTTTGCCGGAGGTACTGCGCGGGGTGGCGGCGACGTACCATGAAGAGCCGGAGAAGGTGACCCGCAACGTCACGGCTCTGAAGGACAGCCTGGAGAAGCTGGCGGAGAACCATTCCGGCGGCTCGATCACGCCGGGCGTCTTCAACCAGGTGGCCGACCGGCTGGTCCGCGAGGTGGATCCCTTCAACGGGGGCATCGGGTCGGCGCCCAAGTTCCCCCAGACCTCGCTGTTCACCCTGCTGTGGCACGCCTGGAAGCGGACGGGCAGGGAACCCTGCAAGACCGCCGTGACCAACACGCTCGGCCGCATGTGCCAGGGCGGCATCTACGATCATCTCGGAGGCGGCTTCGCGCGCTACTCCACCGACGACCGTTGGCTCGCCCCGCATTTCGAGAAGATGCTCTACGACAATGCCCAGCTCATCGATCTGCTGACCCTGGTCTGGCAGGAGACAGGCGAGCCGCTGTTCAAGATCCGCGTCGCCGAGACGGTGGACTGGGTCCTGCGCGAGATGCTGGCGGAGGATGCCGGCGGCGGGCGTGTCGCCGGGTTCGCCAGCACGCTCGACGCCGACAGCGAAGGCGAGGAGGGGCGTTTCTACGTCTGGTCGGAACGGGAGATCGACGACATCCTCGGCCCCGACGCCGCGGTCTTCAAGGCGGCCTACGACGTCACCCGCCAGGGCAACTGGGAAGGCACCAACATCCTGAACCGCACCGCCAAGCCGGAGCTGGGCGACGAGGACCACGAGGCGAGCCTTGCCCGGATGCGGGCCATTTTGTGGCAGGCGCGCGAGCGCCGCATCCATCCCGGATGGGACGACAAGGTGCTGGCCGATTGGAATGGGCTGATGATCGCGGCGCTCGCTCGGTCCGGCTTCGTGTTCGGCCGGCCGGACTGGACCGCCGCCGCCGCCGCGGCGTTCGACTTCGTGACCGGAACCATGGTCCGGGACTGCAGGCTGTACCACACCTGGCGCCGGGGACAGCTGAAGAACCCGGCCTCGCTCGACGACTACGCCAATATGGCCCGCGGCGCGCTGGCCTTGTACGAGGTGACCGGGGAGCCGCGTTATCTCGACCGGACCCGCGGCTGGGTCGAGGTGCTGGACCGGCACTACTGGGACCAGGACAGCGGCGGCTACTTCTTCACCGCCGACGACGCCGAGCGCCTGATCGTGCGTACCAAGACCGCCCACGACAACGCGGTTCCCGCCGGCAACGGCACCATGGTCGGCGTGCTCGCCCGGCTGTTCAACATGACCGGGGACGACAGCTATCACCAGCGGGCCGAGGCGGTGGTCCAGGCCTTCTCCGGCGAGCTGACCCGCAACTTCTTCCCCCTTTCCACGCTGCTCAACAACACCGAACTGCTCTATACTGCGATCCAGCTCGTGGTGGTGGGGAACAGGGGAGCCGCCGACACCGAAGCCCTGCTCGACACGGTCCGGGCGACCTCGTCTCCATCGGTGGTGATGACCCTGCTGGCCCCGGAGACCGGCCTGCCCGACGGGCACCCGGCGAAGGGCAAGGGCATGGTGGCCGGCAAGGCGACCGCCTATGTCTGCGCGAACATGACCTGCTCCGCCCCGATCACCGACGCTGCCGACCTCAAGATCAACCTGACGAGGAAGTGACGGCATGGGACGCCTGACCATCGAAAGCCCGCTGGGACGCCTGAACCTCACCAGCCTGGACGGCGCGCTGACGGCGCTGGACTGGGACACGGGCGAGACCGCGGCCGACCGCGACGCCGTGCTGGACGAGGCGGCGCGCCAGCTCCGGCAATATTTCGACGGGCACCGCACGGTCTTCGACCTGCCGATGCGCCCGCACGGCACCCTGTTCCAGAAGCGGGTCTGGGCGGCGATGGTGGAGATCCCGTGCGGCAGGACCGCGACCTACGGCGACCTCGCCCGCCAGCTCGATTCCGCCCCCCGGGCCGTCGGCGGGGCCTGCGGCCGCAATCCCCTGCCGATCGTGATCCCCTGCCATCGCGTTGTCGGCGGGGCGGGGAAGGGGGGCTATTCGGGCTTCGGCGGGCTGACCACCAAGGACTGGCTGCTGGGCCACGAGGCGCTTCTGATGCACGCCCCCGTATCGTGACCTGATCCGACCTGAGTACACCCGTATCGTGACAAGGCGCCACGGCGCCTATATCGTGTCGTCGCCAGCGCGGCCCGAGGTCATACCTCGGGCCGGAACCCATGATCCACGGCACAGTTCAAGAAAGAGAAGGGTGGAATGACCGACGTTACGATCAACGCGGCCGACGGCGGCACCTTTACCGGATACCTCGCGAAGCCTGCCGGAGGCACCGGACCCGGCATCGTGGTGATCCAGGAGATTTTCGGCGTCAACCATGTGATGCGGGAGATTTGCGACGATCTGGCCGCTCAGGGCTACCTCGCCCTTTGCCCCGATCTGTTCTGGCGCCAGGAGCCCGGCATCCAGATCACCGACAAGACCGACGAGGAGTGGGCCAAGGCCTTCGAGCTGTACAAGGGCTTCAGCGAGGTCAAGGGCGTGGACGACCTGATCGCGGCCCTGGGCGTCCTGCGCGATACCGAGGGCTGCAACGGCCTGGTCGGCACGCTGGGATATTGCCTGGGCGGCAAGCTCGCCTACCTCATGGCGACCCGGTCCAACGCCGACTGCTCGGTCTCGTACTATGGCGTCGGGATCGAGAAGAACCTCGACGAGGCGAGCGCCATCACCAAGCCGTACCTCGCCCATATCGCCGAGAAGGACCAGTTCGTCCCGGCCCCGGCCCAGCAGCAGATCCGCGACGCGCTGTCCAAGATCTCCTGCGTCACCGTCCACACATATCCCGGCTGCGACCACGCCTTCGCCCGCGTCGGCGGCGCCCATTACGACAAGCAGGCCGCCGACCTGGCGAACCAGCGCACGGCCGCTTTCCTGAAAGAGCATCTGACGGCCTGAGCCGGCCCCTGCAAACCAGGAAGCGACACGTCCAGAAGCGGCACGACAAGCACGACAAGAACGAGAGGGAGTCCGAAGACAATGGTTCACGCCATCCGCTTTCATCAGGCCGGCGGTCCCGAGGTCCTGAAATGGGAGGAGGTCGAAGTCGGCGGCCCCGGACCAGGACAGGTCAAGATGCGGCAGTCGGCGATCGGGCTCAACTTCATCGATACCTACCACCGCAGCGGTCTTTACCCGGTCCCCGAACTTCCCTGCATCCCCGGCATGGAAGGGGCGGGCGTGGTCGAATCGGTCGGCGAGGGGGTCGCCAGCTTCCAGCCCGGCGACCGCGTCGCCTATGCGGGCGGCCCGATCGGAGCCTATGCCGAGGTTCGCCTGATGCCGGCGGACAAGCTGGTCCCGCTGCCGAGCTGGATCGACGACCGCCAAGCGGCGGCGATGATGCTGCAGGGCATGACCGCCCAGTTCCTGCTGCGGTCCTGCCACAAGGTCCAGCCGGGCGAAACGATCCTGGTCCATGCCGCGGCCGGCGGCGTTGGCCTGATCCTCTGCCAGTGGGCCCGCAAGCTGGGCGCCACCGTCATCGGGACAGTCGGATCCGACGAGAAGGCGGAGCTGGCTCGGGAGAACGGTTGCACGCACCCGATCGTCTACAGCCGCGAGAACTTCGTCGAGCGGGTGAAGGAGATCACCGGCGGAGCGGGGGTGCCGGTGGTCTATGACTCGGTCGGAAAGGACACCTTCATGAACAGCCTGGACTGCCTGCACCCGCGGGGCCTCATGATCCTGTTCGGGCAATCCTCGGGCGCGGTGCCTCCGGTCGATCTCGGCATCCTTGCGGCCAAGGGATCCCTCTATGTCACCCGGCCGACGCTGTTCTCCTACACGGCGAAACGCGACGACCTGATGACCTGTGCGGCCGACCTGTTCGACGTGGTCCATAGCGGCGACGTGAAGATAGAGGTTCGCCAGACTTTCCCGCTCCGCGACGCGGCCGAAGCCCACCGGGCACTGCATGCCCGCGCCACCAAGGGGTCGTCGCTCCTGCTGCCGTGACGTTTCACGTGAAACACGCCGATCCCGGCATCTCCACAATCAGCCCCCCAGTCAGCGCCCCAGTCAGCCCCCCAGTCAGCGCGGTGTCGGGATCACAGCCATGCAGGTTTCCACGATCGTGCCGCAGGACTCCAGGTCGCGGCCCTGGTTGTAATCCAGGCTTTCGACGGTGCCGTCCCGTATGGTGAAGGTCGCCTCGCACTGGAAGTTCTGGCGGTGCACCGTCGTCCGCGGACGGATGAAGCGCCGCCCGCCGATCCCGATACCGTCATAGTCGGTCTCGACCTGCGTGAAGGTCATGCCCCGCACATAGGTCAGCCGCTCGGTATCTCCGACCTGCTGGGTACGGTCGGGAACCCCGGCGCAGGAATAAAGCAGTTCCTTCGGCATTCCGACCAGCGCCGTGTTTGCCCGAGCCGCCGCTTCCGTCCGCGGATTGGCGCATCCTCCCAGCACGGCCGCCGCCAACGCCAGCATGACTATGGACCGGATCATCGATGCCTCCCTCGTCACCCGATTCAACAGGGTGATGATGCCATTGGTGCCGGTCCGGGTGCCTGACGCTTCCGGAGCAGCGTTTCGATGGGGAACCTACCGGTTCAGCACTTCCAGAAGCCGGTCTATGGTCGCCTCGTCAAGCGACCGGATGCGGTCGGCCAGCAGGTTCGCGACCAGGGTCGCCTTCGGCGTCAGGCCGGACGTATCGACCACGATGCGCGGGTGGCTCATCTCCGCGAGCCGTTCCACCGCCTCGGCCTCGTCCCAGAAGATCTGGAAATAGGCGCAGATCTGCCGGACCAGCATGATCGACGGCTGACCGCGCTTGCCATGCTCCAGGGCGGAGAGATAGGCCGACGAAACTTCCAGCTCATCGGCCATCTGCTTCAGGGTGACGCCGCGCTGGGCGCGCAACTCGCGGATATGGGCACCGAAGGGAGTCACGAATCAACGCCGTCGTTTCAGCAGGACATAAAGCGCGCCGTCGCCGCCGTCCTTCGGCTGGGCGCGCTGGATGGCGAGCACCAACGGGCGGAGCGGCGATTCGTTCAACCAGCGCGGAACGATCTGGCGCAGGATTCCGGCGCCCTGGCCGCCCGAGCCCTTTGCGGCCGATCCCTTGCCGGTGATGACCAGGACCATGCGGCGCTGTTCGTGCCAGCCGCGCAGGATGAACGAGTTGAGCGCCGCGTGGGCCTGGGACTGGGTCATGCCGTGAAGGTCGATCCGGCCCTCGATGCCGAGGCGGCCCCGGCGCATCCGGTCGTCGGTCCGGCGGTCCAGCCCGGGCGGCGATGCGGGGTCCAGGGCGGGCAGCCGGTTGCGGTGGCCGGAAACGGCGAGACCGCCACCGCGTCCCGGCGACCCGTCCGGCACGGCCGGGGAGATCTCGACCGGCAGCGCCGGAAGCGCGGGGGAGGGTGCCGGCGGATCGGGGATCTCGCGGCCGGGCAGGGGATCGGTGTCACGCATCGCCATGCGCCAGAGGCTGTGCTCGTCGGACGTCACGGTGCGGCGGCGGCGTGGGGGCATTCTGTTCATTTCGTCTCCACGTCGCCCGCCGCCCGCGTCCTCAGACGCCCGCGCCGTCGATCAGCAGGATGTGGAGGCGCCGCGGGCCGTGCGCGCCGAGCTGGATGGTCTGCTCGATGTCGCCGGTACGGGATGGTCCGGTGATGAAGTTGACGGTCCGGGGCATGTCCCGCCCGCGCCGCCGCAGGGCATCCCAGCCGTCCTCGTAGCTGCCGACGATCTGGTCGGCCCGCAGCACGACGATATGGGTGTCCGGCATCATGTTCAGCGTGGTCGGATGCTCGGGGCCCGACAGCATCATCAGGGTGCCGGTCTCGGCGATGCCGGCGAAGGCGGCGGTCACGCTGGTGAGGTCGCGGTCCGCCGCCCGGCCGCGGTCCACGGTCACGGTCGGCCGCTTGTTCCACGGGACGGTGTCGAGCCGCGGGTCTGGGGCGACCTTCACCTCGGCCGGCAGGTTCTGGCTCGCCAGGTAATCGGCCACCGCGTGGGGAACCCGCGACAGGTTCGGCAGGCGGTCGACCGTCGCGGCCACCTCGGTCACCATGGAGACGAACAGGTCCACCTTGTCCGACGCGGACAGGTTGGTCCGGTCGGGCACCAGGTTGCGCCGATGCTCCGTCAGCCGGCCGTCCACGGCGGCGGCCATCTCCGGGCTGGCGCCGTCGCGCTTCAGGGAGCGGCGGATGCTGGTCAGGATCTGGGTGCGGGCTTCCGACATGGTTCAGGCCGCCTTCCCGCCGGATCCCCGGCCCCGATCCGCTTGGCGCTGCGCCCAGAGCTGCTGGAAGGTCCTGCCCTCGGGCGCCGGCATGTCGCGCCAGTCGGTCCAGCCCCGGGCCAGCGGCAGCGAGCGGAAGCGGCCCTTGCGGCGACCGAGCAAGCCCAGCATCCCGGTCATCGTGTTGGCCCCTATCCGGTACAGTTTCGGCCGCTTGGCGAACCAGGCCCACAGCCCCAGCCCGTACCGGTAGGCCTGGGGCGCCATCTTGTTCTGGTACTCGCGCTCGCGCCAGTGCCGCATCATGCGGGGCAGGGGGATGCGCATGGGACAGACGCTCTCGCACTTGCCGCAGAAGGTCGAGGCGTTCGGCAGGTGCCCCGCCTCCTGCACACCGATCAGGCTGGGCGTCAGGACCGACCCCATCGGCCCGGGATAGACCCAGCCATAGGCGTGGCCCCCCACGGCGCCATAGACGGGGCAGTGGTTCATGCAGGCGCCGCAGCGGATGCAGCGGAGCATGTCCTGGAACTCGGTGCCCAGCATGCCCGTGCGGCCGTTGTCCAGCAGCACCACGTGGAACTGCTCCGGCCCGTCCAGGTCTTCCGGCCGCCGCGGCCCGGTCGAGAAAGTCGTGTAGGAGGAGAACTCCTGGCCGGTCGCCGAGCGGGCCAGGACGCGCAGGATGGTCGAGGCGTCCTCCAGCGTCGGGACGACCTTCTCCAGGCTGGCCAGCACGATATGCACCTTGGGCAGTGTCTGCGTCAGGTCGCCGTTGCCCTCGTTGGTCACGATCACGGTGGAGCCGGTCTCGGCTATCAGGAAATTGGCGCCGGTGATGCCGACGTCGGCGGCCAGGAACTTCTGGCGCAGCATCTGGCGCGCCTCGTTGACCAGCGCCCGCGGCTCCTCCAGGGAACGGTTCGGGTCCAGGCCAGTGTGTGTCTTCATGAAGGTCGCGGCCACGTCCTCCTTGTTGAGGTGGACGGCCGGCGCGATGATATGGCTGGGCGCTTCCTTGCGGAGCTGGATGATGTACTCGCCCAGGTCGGTCTCGACCGGCTCAAGGCCGTTCTTCTCCAGATGGTCGTTGAGCTCGATCTCCTCCGCGATCATCGACTTGCCCTTGGTCACGACCTTGGCATCCACCGAGCGGCAGATCCGCAGGATCGTGTCGCGCGCCTCGCCCGGCGTGCGGCACCAATGGACGTGACCGCCGTTGGCCGCGACCTTTTCCTCGAACCGTTCGAGATAGAGGTCGAGATGGTCGAGCACGTGGTTCTTGATGTCGCGCGCCTGGTCGCGCAGCTGGTCGAACTCCGGCAGGCGGTCGACCGCCCGCGTCCGCTTGTCCTGGAACCCGACCTTCATCTTGCCCAGCGCCCTCTGGAGGCGTTCGTCAGCCAGCGCGCCGTGGGCATTGTCCTTGAAGGCGTGACTCGTGCTCTGCATCTCAGGCGTTCCTCAACACTCGACCGGAGTTCCCTGGTCCCGGGTCACCTATATACCGCACATCAGCGGGCGCGGGTGTCGCCGATTGGCGGCGTTTCGTCGGTCATGCCGGCCAGCACCTCCGCGACGTGCCGGACCTTCATCGCGGCACCCTCGCGCTTCAGCTTGCCCGCCATGTTCAACAGGCAGCCCATGTCGCCGGCAAGCAGCGTGTCCGCCCCGGTACGCTGGATATCGGCGATCTTTTCGCCGACCATCTTGTTGGAGATTTCCGGGTACTTGATGCAGAAGGTGCCGCCGAATCCGCAACAGACCTCCGCTCCCGGCAGTTCCGCAAGCGTCAGCCCCTCGACCGAGCGCAGCAGCGCCCGCGGCTGCTGCTTCACCCCCAGCTCACGAAGGCCGGAGCAGCTGTCGTGATACGTGATGGTGCCGGCATAACGGGCGTCGACGGCGTCCAGCCCCATGACGTCGACCAGGAACGAGACCAGCTCATAGGTTCGGTGCTTCAGGTGGGCGGCGCGCTGGGCCCATTCCGGCTCGTCCGCGAACAGCTCGCCGTAATGCTCCTTGATCATGCCCGCGCACGACCCGCTGGGTGCGACCACATGGTCGAAACCTTCGAACGCCTCGATCACGCCGCGGGCGATCTCCTTGGTGTCGGCCCGGGCGCCCGAATTGTAGGCTGGCTGGCCGCAGCAGGTCTGGGAGGCCGGCACTTCCACCGAGCAGCCGGCGTCCTCCAGCAGCTTGACCGCGGCGAAGCCCACGGTCGGCCGGAACAGGTCGACCAGGCAAGTAACGAAAAGCCCCACGCGGGGCGTCTTTATCTCGCTGTCCATTGTTTCCGTCCCCGCGGCGCTGGATCTCCAGGCCGGATTGGTGCCATGTGCCGTGTAATTAGTTGGTATTACCAGTCGTGGCAACCACCATCGCCCGGCGCTTCAGCCGACCGGCGCCACCGCGCGCGGGATCAGCAGATGGTAGCGGCCGGGACTCCGCATCTTCCCGGCCCGCAGCTCGGCCTCGGGTCCATGGCCCCAGAACACGTCGCCGCGCACGACGCCCCGGATGGCGCCGCCGGTGTCCTGCGCAACCATCAGGCGGCGGACCCGCGCAGCGGCGTCGAGCGGATCCTGGGCGTCGAGCCAGACCGGCACGCCATAGGGCACGAAGGACCGGTCGACCGCCAGGCTGCGGCCCGGCGTCAAGGCGACGCCCTGGGCTCCCACGGGACCCTCGCCGGTCAACGGCCGGAAGAAGACGAAGGAGGGATTCCGGTTCATCAGGTCGGCGGCCTCGGCCGGGTGGGCATCCAGCCAGTCCCGGATCGACTGCATCGACACCGTCTCACGGGTCAGCGCACCGCGGGCGATCAGCTCGCGGCCGATCGCGACGTAGGGATGGCCGTTCTGGCCGTCGTAGCCGACCCGGACGACGCTGCCGTCCTCCATCACGACCCGGCCGGAGCCCTGGATATGCAGGAAAAAGGCGTCCACCGGATCGTCGACCCAGACCATCTCCAGGCCTCGGCCCCTCAAGGCGCCGTCCTCGATCTTCGCGCGGTCCTCATAGGGGCGTAGCCTGCCGTCGACCACGCGCCCGGCGATCCGCTCGCCCCTCATGGCGTCGCGGAACTCGCCCAGGTCGACCATCACCAGGTCGTCGGGCTTTCGGTAGAGCGGCACCGAGTAGCGCCCGCCCGCCAGGGCCGAGCCGCGCAGTTCCGCCTCGTAGTAGCCGGTGAACAGTCCCTCGGGCTTGTCGTTGTCGGCCGCCGCATAGGGCAGGAACCAGGTCTCGAAGAAAGCCCGGGCGGCGCCATGGTCGCCGCGCGGCACCCGCGCCAGCGCCTCGCAGGGGGCGATCCAGTCGGCGATCCTGCCCGCGGCACCCAGGGCCCGGTCGGCCGGCTGAACCACCAGCTTGCCGCACGACTTGGCGAAGGCGTCGAGCGCATCGGCCTGGGTATCGGTCTGCCAGCCCGGCAGATCCTCGAACCGCGCCGGGGTCAGCGTCAGCTTGGGCGGGACGGTTTCGGCCTCCTTGGGCGCCTCCGGCGCGCAGGCGGCGAGAAGGAACGCCAGGAGGACGGCCGGCAACGCGGCGAGCGCGGTGCCGGTGGTCTTCATGAAGCGGGAAAGCATCTACCCAATCGGCCCCATGGCCCGTCAGTTCGGAACGCGGGTCTCGATCAGGGTCCAGTTCGGATTCCGCGAGCGGGTGTTGCGCGCGAAAGTCCAGATATCCACGACCTCCAGCGGCTGCTCGGGATCGCCGTCGATCACCTTGCCCGCCTTGTCGCGCGTGATGTTGACCTGGTCGCTGACGAACTTGACCGTGACGAAGGCGGTCCGGCCTTCCATCCGAGCCTCGATCAGGTCCGAGTCGCGGATGCCGATCACTTGGGTCTCCAGGCTCTCGCCGGCAGCCTGCCGGGTGCGGATCGCGGCGGCGAAATTGTCGTAGACGTCGTCGCTCAGCAACGGCCGAAGCGTCGGCGTGTCGCCCTGCGCGAAGGCGGTGACGACCATCTCGAACGCGCCACGGGCGCCCTGGACGAAGGTCTTTTCGTCGAAGGTCGGATCGTTGGCCTGGATCTGCGCGATGCCAGCCGCGAGCGAGTAGGGCTCGTCGGGAGCCGGTGGTGGAAGGTCCACGGGCAGGCGCCCGCGATCCGGCAACGTCACGACGTTGTCTCCACCCTCCTGGCCTGGCCGCGGAGTATACGGGTTGGGTCGCTGGCGCTCCTCACCGTGACGCCGGCCCAAAACGCCGCGCAGCCGATACACGAGAAAGGCTGCGATCATGGCGAATATCAGGATATCGATGAAATAAAACCCCTCGCCCATTGAACATGTCCTGGTCGGTTCGCCCTAGACCGTCAGCCGGGCGCGTATTAACTGTACCGCGTGAAGAGCGTATGTGTACGGTGTCAGCCGAATCCCCGTACCGGTAATCCCCGTACCGGTTTCGACAAACGCCTCTTTTCGTAGATAGGCCGTTACCGGGGAAAGAGCAAGGACACGCATGTACATCCTCCTCGCATTCATCATCCTTCCGATCATAGAAATCGCCGTATTCATCCAGGTGGGCGGCTTGATCGGCTTGTGGCCGACCCTTGCCCTGATCCTCCTGACGGCTTTCGCCGGGGCGGCGTTGCTGCGCGTGCAAGGCTTCGCGGTGGCTCGGCGGGCTCAGGAGAGCCTTGCCCGCAACGAACTGCCGGTCGCCGAGGTGTTCGACGGTTTCTGCCTGGTCGCGGCGGGAGTGCTCCTGCTGACACCGGGCTTCGTGACTGATACGCTCGGCGCCCTGCTTTTCATCCCGGCCTTCCGGGGTTTTCTTCGCCGCCGCCTGATCGCCCTGCTGGGCAAGCGCGGCGGCATGCGCGTGTTCGTCGACGGAATGGAGGTGAATCCCGACGATCCCTTCGCCCGCAGGACGAACAGGCCGCCGCCCGGCGTGATCGAGGGAGAGTTCACCGATGTCACGCCCGGTCCCCCGGACCAGACCGACCTTCCCCCGCCCGGCAGCCCCCCGCCCGATAGCCCCCCGCCCGATAGCCGGTGGCGCCCTCCCCATGGCCGGTGACATCCCATCATGCTTCTGATCCGACATGGACAGTCCGAGTTCAACGCAGCCTTCGCGATCGAACGCGTCGATCCCGGGCTGATCGATCCGGGCCTGACCGAAACCGGCCGCGCCCAGGCGGTGGCCGCCGCGGCCCAGCTGTCCGACCGGGGCCTGAAACGCCTGCTCGCCAGCCCCTATACGCGGGCGCTCCAGACCGCCTCGATCATCGCCGAGGTGCTGGAACTGCCGATCGAGGTCCAGCCCATCCTGGGCGAGCACGCCCATTTCATGTGCGACATCGGGACGCCTCGCTCGGAGCTGGAGAAGCGGTGGCCGTACCTGGCGTTCGACCACGTGCCGGAGATCTGGTGGCCCGACCAGGAGGAGAACGAGGAGGGCGTCATGATGCGCGCGGCCGAGTTCCGCGCCATCGCCGCCGGGATGAAGGACGAGCGGCACGTGGGCGTCGTCAGCCACTGGGGCTTCATCCGCGCGCTGACCGGGGAGGAGGTGACGAACTGCGCCATCGTCGAGTTCAACCCCCGCGGGGCGCCCCGTCCGGGTCTCCCCGGGACCGCGTCCTGACGCCACCCGTTCATTGCCGTGCCCCGTGATTCCGTGCTAGCCACAGCACCAGACGCGCAGAACCGACATAATCCGCGCATGCGCCGAATTCACGCGCTCACCAGGAGATCACCATGACCGACCAGTCCGACGCCGGCCAGAGCCGCCCCACCGCCCTGCCGATCGTCATCAACGCCCAGTACGTCAAGGACTTCTCGTTCGAGAATCCCAACGCCCCTCAGACCCTGCTGCCCGGCCAGCCGGCTCCCCAGGTCTCGGTCGGCGTCGACGTTCGCAGCCAGCAGGTCGGCGAGACGCTTTACGAGGTCGTCCTGGAGATGCGCTGCGAGGCCAAGGTCGGCGAGAATACCGCGTTCCTGGTCGAACTGTCCTATGCCGGCCTGTTCACCCTCCAGGGCCTCGCCGACGAGCATATCCGGCCGGTGCTGCTGATCGAGGGTCCGCGCCTGCTGTTCCCGTTCGCCCGGGCGATCGTCGCCGACGCCACCCGCGACGGCGGCTACCCGCCGCTGATGATCAACCCGATCGACTTCACCGACCTCTACCGCCGCCAGACCGCCCCGCAGCAGACCACGGCCTGACGACCGATACAGCAATCATCCGCGGGCTTGATCCGCGGCTGTCGCCGTTCAACCGGGAGAAGCTTTTCCGGCGGCATTCCCGTTCTCTTGTCGTCATGACCGAATCAAGTCCGGTCATGACGACAAGGGAGTGTTGCTGTGCCGGAAAGCCGTGGATCTCCCTTGGCAAATGAAAAAGGCCTTCGCCTCTCTCCGCAAGGAGGAAGCAAAGGCCTTTTTCATGTCCGCCAGGAGCGGTCTACTGGTTCATCGAGTCGAAGAACTCGGAGTTGCTCTTGGTGTGCTTCAGCTTGTCCAGCAGGAAGTCGACCGAGTCCGTGACGCCCATGGGCATCAGGATGCGGCGCAGGACCCACATCTTGGAGATCGTCGCCTTGTCGACCAGCAACTCTTCCTTGCGCGTGCCCGACTTGGTGATGTCGATCGCCGGGAAGGTGCGCTTGTCGCTGATCTTGCGGTCCAGGATGATCTCGGAATTGCCGGTGCCCTTGAACTCCTCGAAGATCACCTCGTCCATGCGCGACCCGGTATCGATCAGCGCGGTCGCGATGATGGTCAGCGAACCGCCTTCCTCGATGTTGCGGGCGGCGCCGAAGAAGCGCTTCGGCCGCTGCAGGGCGTTGGCGTCGACGCCGCCGGTCAGCACCTTGCCGGAACTGGGGACGACCGTGTTGTAGGCACGCGCCAAGCGGGTGATGCTGTCCAGCAGGATCACCACGTCGCGCTTGTGCTCGACCAGCCGCTTGGCCTTCTCGATCACCATCTCGGCGACCTGGACGTGGCGGGCCGCCGGCTCGTCGAAGGTGGAGCTGACGACCTCGCCGCGCACGCTGCGCGCCATGTCGGTCACTTCCTCCGGCCGTTCGTCGATCAGCAGGACGATCAGGTAGACTTCGGGATGGTTCTGGGCGATGGAGTGGGCGATGTTCTGAAGCATCACCGTCTTGCCGGTGCGCGGCGGCGCCACCACCAGCGCGCGCTGGCCCTTGCCCAGCGGGACGACCAGGTCGATGATCCGGCCGGTGAAGTTCTTCTTGGTCGGATCCTCGATTTCCATGTTCAGCCGCTCTTCCGGGTAGAGCGGGGTCAAGTTGTCGAAGTTGATCCTGTGCCGGACCTTGTCCGGACTGTCGAAATTGATCGTGTTGACCTTGAGCAGCGCGAAATAGCGCTCCCCGTCCTTCGGCGCCCGGATCTGTCCCTCGACGGTGTCGCCGGTGCGCAGGCCGAAGCGCCGCACCTGGCTCGGGCTGACATAGATGTCGTCCGGACCGGGCAGGTAATTGGATTCCGGCGAGCGCAGGAATCCGAAGCCGTCCTGGAGGATCTCCAGCACGCCGTCCCCGAAGATCGGTACCTCGTTGTCGGCGAGCTGCTTCAGGATGGCGAACATCATATCTTGCTTGCGCAAGGTGCTGGCGTTCTCGATCTGTAATTCTTCGGCGAACGCCAGTAACTCGGCAGGCGTCTTACATTTCAACTCTTGGAGGTTCATCGGGAGCCTGTGGGGGACGGAAGCGGCAGTTGAATGCCGGGCGCATTTGCTTGGGCAGCGCGGCAGAGATGAGGCTATCGGCCGTCGGAGCATCCCCGGGCGGGACGCTCGAGAATATAAAAGGATTCTCGGGATTGGGCCTTCTGATAAAGATATGGATATACGAACCGGATTGACAAGTCAAACGAAACCGGAACTGTACCGAAGCTCTATATCCGCGGATAGGCGCCGTCCCGCCGCGACGGCCACTGCGGCGGGTTGTCGCTGAGGTGCCACATGACGCACGATTGCGTTCGTGATCCCGCCTGCTGAAACCAATTCAGGCACAGGGCCAACAATCTTGGAGGACATCATGACCGTCGACACCCGGCCGCGGCCGGCACCGGCTCCTGACGGCACCGGCTCCTCCGACGCGCCGGAAGCCTGGCATGCGGTCGGCGCTCCGGATGCGCTCCGCCGGTTCGGCACGGGCGAACAGGGGCTGAGCGCCGAGGAGGCCGCCGCCCGGCTCGCCAGGATCGGGCCGAACCGGCTGACGCCTCCCCCCGGCGAAGCGCCCTGGTTCGCTTCCTGGTGCAGTTCAACAACGTGCTGATCTATGTGCTGCTGGCGGCGGCGGCCATGAGCGCCGCCCTGGGCGAGCTGGTCGACGCGGCGGTCATCGTCGGCGTGGTGGTGATCAACGCCCTGATCGGCTTCATCCAGGAGGGCAAGGCGGAACAGGCGCTGGACGCCATCCGCGACATGCTGTCGCCGAACGCCGCCGTGATCCGCGACGGCAGGCGCCGGACCATCCCCGCCGAGGAGCTGGTGCCCGGCGACCTGGTCCAGCTCGCCTCGGGCGACAAGGTGCCGGCGGACCTGCGCCTGATCGCCGCCCGCAACCTCCAGATCCAGGAATCGGCGCTGACCGGCGAATCGGTGCCGGTCTCCAAGTCGGTCGATCCGGTGGCCCCGGACGCCGCCCTGGGCGACCGCACCCCGGCGGCCTTCTCCGGGACGCTGGTGACCGTGGGGCAGGGGACCGGGCTGGTGGTCGGCACGGGCGACCGCACCGAGATCGGCCGGATCAGCACCATGATCGCCGGGGTCGAGACCCTGACGACGCCGCTGCTGGCCCAGATGGCCGCGTTCGGCCGGTGGCTCACCGTGGGGATCCTGGCGCTGGCCGCCCTCGCCTTCGCGGTCGGCGTCTGGATCCAGGGCTTCGCCATGGACGACATGTTCATGGCGGCGGTCGGCCTGGCGGTCGCGGCGATCCCGGAAGGGCTCCCGGCGGTCATGACCATCACGCTCGCCATCGGGGTCACCCGCATGGCCCGGCGCAACGCCATCATCCGCCGCCTACCGGCGGTCGAGACGCTGGGGGCGGTCAGCGTCATCTGCTCGGACAAGACCGGAACCCTGACGCGGAACGAGCTGACGGTCCGCCGGATCGTGACGGCCGGCGCCGCCTACGACGTGGACGGCATCGGCTACGAGCCGTCCGGCGGGTTCAGGCCCGACGGCCAGGCGGCGGATCACCGGGCTGACCCGGCCGCCGACCCCGTCCTCGCGGAGATCGCGCGGGCCGTCCTGCTGTGCAACGACGCTTCGGTGTCCGAGCGGGACGGGGAGTGGCACCTTGAAGGCGATCCGACCGACGGCGCTCTCATGACCCTGGCGCTGAAGGCAGGGCTGGACCAGGCCGGGACGAACCGGGACTGGCCCAGGATCGACCTGATCCCGTTCGAATCGGACCACAAGTTCATGGCGACCCTTCACCGCGGCCCCGGCGGCTCCCGGCGAATCTACGTCAAGGGAGCGCCGGAGCGGATCCTCGAGATGGCTTCGGCGGAACGCAGGCCCGACGGCGAGGCGCCGGTCGACGCCGCCGAGTGGCACCGGCGTATCGAGGCCATGGCCGCGCACGGCCAGCGGGTGCTGGGTATCGCCGTCCGGGACGCCGGCGCCGACCAGGGCACGGTGGAGTTCGCCGACGTCACCGGCGGCCTGACCTTGCTGGGGCTGGTCGGGCTGATAGATCCCCCGCGCGAGGAGGCGATCGAGGCGGTCAGGGCCTGCGCCGCCGCCGGCATCCGGGTCAAGATGATCACCGGCGACCATGCGGTGACGGCAGGGGCGATCGGCGCCGCCTTCGGCCTGGGGGAACCCCGGTGCTCACCGGCCGCGACCTCGACCGGCTCGACGGGCGCGGGCTGCTGGAGGCGGCACGGACCACCGACATCTTCGCCCGCACCACGCCCGAGCACAAGCTGCGGCTGGTCGAGGCGCTCCAGGCCGACGGCGCCACCATCGCGATGACCGGGGACGGGGTGAACGACGCGCCGGCGCTGAAACGGGCGGATGTCGGGATCGCCATGGGCAACAAGGGGACGGAGGCCGCGAAGGAGGCGGCCGCCATGGTGCTGGCGGACGACAATTTCGCCTCGATCGCCCGGGCGGTGGCCGAGGGACGGACGGTCTACGACAACCTGCGCAAGACCATCCTGTTCCTGCTGCCGACCAACGCGGCGCAGGCGATGATCATCCTGGCGGCGATCCTGGCCGGGACCATGCTCCCGATCACGCCGGTGCAGATCCTGTGGGTCAACATGATCAGCGCGGTGACCCTGGGCCTCGCGCTGGCCTTCGAGCCGAGCGAGCCCGACATCATGCGCCGGCCGCCGCGCAGCCCGGGCGAAGGCATCCTGACCGGCTACATGATCTGGCGGATCCTGTTCGTCATGGTCCTGCTGGTCATCCCCGCCTTCGGCCTGTTCCTGTGGATGCAATCCTCGGGCGCGCCGCTGGAGCAGGCCCGCACCGTCGCGGTCAACGCGCTGGTGGTCGGCGAGATCTTCTACCTGTGGAACGCCAGGGCCATCATGAACCCGGTGCTGTCCGTGCGGGGCATCCTCGGCAGCCGGCCGGTGCTGATCTCCATCGCGCTGTGCCTGCTGCTCCAGCTCGCCTTCACCTACGTGCCGGTGATGCAGGACCTGTTCGGCACCGCGGCGATCGCCGGCACCGACTGGCTGATCCTCGCCGGATTCGGCCTCGCCACCTTCCTCATCGTCGAGGCGGAGAAGGCTGTGGCGCGGCGGATCATGCGGCGGGGGTGATCACGGTGGCCCCGTGGGTCGAGGACGCTGCTTTGGATACACCGCCGCCCCGTGTCAGAACGGCTTGACGATCACGAAGATGACGATGCCGATCATCAGCAGGGTCGGCACCTCGTTCATGATGCGGAAGAAGCGCTGGGGCCGCTGGTTGCGGTCCTCGGCGAACTTCCGGCGCCAACCCGCCATCATCATGTGGATGGCGGTCAGGCCCACCACGAAGGCCAGCTTGGCGTGGATCCAGCCCATCTCGAACCAGCCCGGGTTCAGGACCAGCAGCCAGATGCCGAACACGTAGGAGGCGATCATCGCCGGGTTCATGATGGCGCGCAGCAGCCTGCGCTCCATCACCTTCAGGGTCTCCGACGTGGCCGACCCGGCGGGGGCCTCGCAGTGGTAAACGAACAGGCGCGGCAGGTAGAGCAGCCCCGCCATCCAAGCGATGATGCTGATGACGTGGAACGCCTTCACCCAATCGTAGAGCAATCCTCGGCCCTCACTCGGCCGCCAGGGGGCGCCTGGCCTGCTGTCCGGCGGGGGAGGACTGGCGGTTGGTCAGCTGGCGGGCCCGCTGCGGGCAGCCCTGGAAGCCGTCCGGGCAGATCCGGCCGCCCGCCTGGGAGCACATCGCCACCTCGCCGGCCAGGGCGCGGCGCACCAGCCCGGCGAGAGCCTGGATGAAGCTGTCCTCGATGCCGACGGTCGGCACCCGGACGAAGTGGGGTACGCCCTTCTCGTGGGCCAGCTCGCGATACTCGACCTCGATCTCGACCAGCGTCTCCGAATGCTCGGACACGAAGGCGATCGGGACCACCACCAGCGGCACCTTGTCGACGCCCGCCCGCTCGATCTCCGAATCGGTCGAGGGGCCGATCCATTCCAGCGGGCCGACGCGGCTCTGGTAGCAGCTCACCCAGTCCAGGCCGGGCATGCCCAGTTCCTGGACGATCGCCTCGGCCGTCCGCTCGCACTGCCACTGGTAGGGGTCGCCGCCCTTGACCACCTTCTTCGGCAGCCCGTGGGACGAGAACAGCACCCGCGGCGTGCCGTGGCCCGCCGCTTCCTCCACCCCGCTCCGGATCAGCCGGGCGGCCGCTTGGATGAAACCGGGCTCGGTCGGGTAGCAGCACACCGTGACCGTCGGCTTGTCGAGGCCGGCCGCCTTGGCGGCCTGGAACCACATCTTCTCCGACGACGCCGTGGTGGTGGTGGAAAACTGGGGATAAAGCGGCAGGAGCACGATCCGGTCGGGGTCGAACCGGCGCACCTGGTCGGCGGTCTCGTCGCTCATGGGATGCCAGTAGCGCATCGCGATGAAGGACTTGACCTCGCCCATGTCGGCCAGCGCCGATTCGATCGCGCGCGCCTGGGCCTGGGTATTCTCCAACAGGGGCGACTTGCCGCCCAGGATCTCGTAGATCTCGCCCGCCGGCTTGGCGCGCCGCTTGGCCAGCAGATGGGCGAGCGGCGTCCGGAACAACCCCGGGATACGGATGATCGCCGGATCGTTGAACAGGTTGAACAGGAACGGTCGGACGGCTTCGGGACTGTCGGGTCCACCCAGGTTGAACAGGACGACAGCGATTTTCTGGTTCGGCATGGTGGTGAAGCTGGTTGCATCCGGTTGATTTGTCCAGTCCTCAATGGGACGGGGCATGATTTCGATCAGCCTTGACTTAGATCGGGCCAGGATTTGACCAATGCGGCAAGCTGTCCGACATGCTCGGGCGGCGTCGTCTGGACCACGCCGTGGCCGAGATTGAACACGAACGGACCGCCGGACAGGCTGCGCAGGATGCCGGTCGCGGACTCGCGCATCGCGTCGCCGCCGGCCACCACCATGATCGGGTCCAGGTTTCCCTGCACCGGCAGCTTCGGCTGGAGCTCGGCCGCGGCCCATTCCGGCGGCACCGTGGTGTCGAGCCCGAGCGCCGTGACACCGGTCGTCTCGGCGTATTCCCGGTACATCGCGCCGGCGCCGCGCGGGAACCCGATCACCGGGACGCCGGGATGCCGGGCGTTCAGCAGCTCGACCAGCCGCCTGGTCGGCTCGATCACCCATTTGCGGAACTCGGGCGCCGGCAGCACGCCGGCCCAGCTGTCGAACACCTGGACCGCCTCGGCCCCGGCCTGGATCTGGGCCGAGAGATAATCCGCCGTCGTCCGCACCAGCAGGTCGATCAGCGCCTGGAAACCCTGCGGATCCCCGTAGGCGAACCGCTTGACGTGGGCGTACTCCTTCGAGCCGCCGCCCTCGACCATGTAGCACGCCACCGTCCAGGGCGATCCCGCGAACCCGATCAGCGCCGTCGTCTCCGGGATCGCGGTCGAGAGCCGCCGCACCGTCTCGTAGACGGGGGCCAGCCGCTCGTGGAAGGCATCGGTCGACAGCCGGTTCAGGCCGGAGGCTTCGCGGATCGGGTCGAGCTGCGGCCCCTCGCCTTCCACATAGTCCAGCTTCTGCCCCAGCGCGTGCGGCACCACCAGGATGTCGGAGAACAGGATCGCGGCGTCCATGCCGTAGCGGCGGAGCGGCTGCAACGTCACCTCGACCGCCAGCTCGGGCGCGAAGCACAGGTCCAGGAAGCTGCCCGCCTGCGCCCGGGTCGCCCGGTATTCCGGAAGATACCGGCCGGCCTGACGCATCAGCCAGAACGGGGGCCTCGCCAGGGTCTCCCCGTTCAAGGCGCGGATGAACAACTTCTGCGAGCTTTCCAAGGTGCGAAATTCCATTCCGAAAGAAGGCGGGGCCGAGGGCTCGGAAAGCCTTATCCCCACTCAGGGCCAAGACCCTCTTCTATCCTGATTCCTTTTATAGAAGAAGGGTGGCTGTGGATGATCCCTGTGGAAACCGGTGATTACATTTCATCCCCACAATGATCCACAGGCTGTGGGAAGGTCACCCGGATTTGTGGACCTCTTCTGGATCGTTTGAGCGATTCCATCGGTAATGCTATAGACTCAACAACTCTGGGAGTCATGGGGATAACAGCCCCGAACGGAGAGCTGTCCGCGACTCTCACGGCGACCCATGTAATTATCCGCAGCGGGGGCAGGTCACCGGCATTCCGGGGCATTACGATCATCAATGGCCCGCCATGACGCGCCACCCCGGAAAAAGGCCGACTTATCCCCGGTAATCATCGAGATATACACAGGCTGACCTTTGGCATGAACTCAAGTCTGAAGCAGTTCCACCTGCATCTGGTGTCCGACGCGACGGGAGAGACGATCAACAGCGTCGCGCGCGCCTGCGTGGCCCAGTTCGACCAGGTCCAGCCGATCGAGCATTTCTGGAACCTGGTCCGGACGACGCGGCAGCTCGAGATGGTCATCGAGGGGATCAAGGATAATCCCGGCCTCGTGATGTTCACCCTGGTCGACGAGAAGCTGCGCCGCCGCCTGCAGGAGACCTGCCGCGAACTCCAGGTGCCCTGCATCCCCGTGCTCGACCCGCTGATCAATGCGCTGGCCGCCTATCTCGGGCTGGAGAGCCAAAGCCAGCCGGGCCGCCAGCACATGCTGGACGCCGAGTATTTCAGCCGGATGGACGCCATGGACTTCGCGCTGGCCCATGACGACGGCCAGAGCACCTGGAACCTGCACGAGGCCGACGTGATCCTGATGGGCGTCTCGCGCACCTCCAAGACGCCGACCTGCATCTACCTGGCCAACCGCGGCATCAAGGCGGCCAACGTGCCCTTCGTGCCGGGCTGCCCGCTGCCGCCCGAGCTGTCGCAGGTCACCCGGCCGCTGATCGTCGGCCTGACCAAGGACCCCGACCGCCTGATCCAGATCCGCAGGAACCGGCTGAGACTGCTGAACCAGGGCGAGGACACCGACTATGTCGATCCGGAGGTGGTCCGCCAGGAGGTCGCCGAGGCGCGCCGGCTCTACAGCCGCCACGGCTGGGCGGTGATCGACGTGACCCGCCGCTCGATCGAGGAGACCGCGGCCGAGATCATGATGCTGCTGGCCCGGCGCCAGACCGGCTCGCCCGCCGCCCGCGCCGCCCTGGAGAGCGAGAAGTCATGACGGAGCAGCCGGTATTCCTTTCGGAAAATCCCGTCATTCTCGCCTCGGCCTCCAAGGCCCGCCGCGCCATGCTGGAGCGGGCCGGGGTCGCCGTCGTCGCCGAGGCCGCCGCGGTGGACGAGGAGGAGATCAAGCACAGCTTCCGCGTCGCCGGCCTGAGCGCCGAGGAGGTCGCGGAGGCCCTGGCCGAGCTGAAGGGCAAGCGCATATCCTCGCGCTACCCCGGCGTCCTGGTGCTGGGGGCGGACCAGATGCTGGAATGCGACGGCGCCTGGTTCGACAAGCCGGCGGACCGGGCGGAGGCCAAGGCCCACCTCCAGGCGCTGCGCGGCCGGCGGCACCGGCTGGTGTCCGGCGTGGTGGCCCTGATGAACGGCCAGCGCCAGTGGCACCATGTGGACGCCGCCACGCTCACCATGCGCGACTTCAGCGACCCGTTCATCGACCGATATCTTGACGCGATGGGCGATGCCGTGCTGACTTCGGTCGGCGCCTATCAGCTGGAGGGGCTGGGAAGCCAGCTCTTCAACCGCATCGAGGGCGACTACTTCACCATCCTCGGCATGCCCCTGCTGCCGGTGCTGGACTATCTGAGACAGAGGCGAATCCTGGCATCATGATCCCGGCGGCCCGATGATCCTGACAGCAAAGGCGGCGGTCGCCGGCGTGATGGGCTGGCCGGTCGGCCATTCCCGGTCGCCCCGGCTCCATGGCTGGTGGCTCGACCGGTACGGCATCGACGGCGCCTACATCCCCCTGGCGGTCCCCCCGGCCGAATCGCCGAGGCGGTCCGGGCCCTCCCGGCCCTGGGCCTGCGCGGCGCCAACGTGACCGTGCCCCACAAGGAGGCTGCCCTGGCCGCCTGCGACCGGGTCGACCCGGTGGCGCGCCGCATCGGCGCCGTGAACACGCTGGTGGTGGGGGAGGACGGCACGATCGAGGGCCGCAACACCGACGGTTTCGGCTTCATGGAGAATCTTCGCGCCGACCGGCCGGACTGGCGGGCCGATGCCGGTCCCGCCGTGGTGCTGGGCGCCGGCGGCGCCGCCCGGGCGATCCTGGTGGCCCTGGCCGACGCGGGCGCCCCGGAGGTCCGCCTGCTGAACCGCACCCGCGACCGCGCCGACATCCTGGCATCCGAGCTGGGCGGCCCGATCCGTGTGCTGCCGTGGCAGGAACGCGCCTTCGCCCTGGACGGGGCCGCCCTGGTCGTCAACACGACCACCCAGGGCATGGGCGGCCAGCCGGCGCTCGACCTCGATCTCGACCGGCTTCCCCCGGCGGCGCTGGTGACCGACATCGTCTATACGCCGCTCCACACCCCGCTCCTGAAGGCGGCGATGGAGCGCGGGAACCCCGTGGTGGACGGGCTGGGCATGCTGCTCCACCAAGCCCGCCCCGGCTTCGAGGCCTGGTTCGGCCGGGTGCCCGAAGTCACGCCGGAGCTGCGCCGGTTCGTGCTGGAAGGCCTCTGATGCCCGGATGCCGGGAGGTCGTACGCCGTAGGTCGGCCTTCGCCGAAAGCGAACGCCGACATTCCCCGGTTGATGCTCCGGCCGACATGTCGGCCTTCGCCCTCCGGGCCAAGGCCGGCCTACGTGAAAAGCCATGATCGTCCTCGGCCTGACCGGCTCGATCGGCATGGGCAAGAGCACGGCGGCCCGGATGCTGAAGCGGCTGGGCGTCCCGGTCCATGATTCCGACGCCACGGTCCACCGCCTCCTCGGCAGGGGCGGTGCCGCCGTGCCCCCGATAGAGCGGCAATTCCCCGGCACGGTGCGGGACGGTGCGGTGGACCGGCAGGCGCTGGGGGCCGTGGTGTTCCGCGACGCGCAGGCGCTGCGCCGGCTGGAGGGGATTCTGCACCCGCTGGTCCAGCGCTCCCAGCGCCGCTTCCTCGGCCTGTGCGCCGCCCGGCGCATCCCCGTGGCGGTGCTGGACATTCCCCTGCTGTTCGAGACCGGCGGCGAGCGGCGGGTCGATGCCGTCGTGTGCGTCACGGCGCCGCCCGCGATCCAGCGCGCCCGCGTGCTGGCCCGGCCCGGCATGACCGTGGAGAAACTGGCCGGAATCCTGAGACGCCAGATGCCCGACCGCGAGAAGCGCAGCCGCGCCGATTTCGTGGTGGAAACCGGCCTCGGCCGAGCCCACTCCTTGCGCGCGCTGGCCGGCATCGTCAGATTGGTCACAGGCCGGAGGTCCCGCGTCTGGCCGCCCCGCAGATACAGCCCCGTCACGGTGAAGCACCCCCATGCGCGAAATCGTCCTCGACACTGAAACGACCGGCTTCGATCCCCTGACCGGGCACCGCATCGTGGAGATCGGCTGCGTCGAGGCGATCAACTTCGTCCCGACCGACAGGCAGCTCCACCTCTACATCAATCCGGAACGCGACATGCCGCCGGAGGCCTTCGCGGTCCACGGCCTGTCGGAGGAGTTCCTGAGGGACAAGCCGGTGTTCGCCGAGATCTGCGGCGAGTTCCTGGACTTCATCGGCGACTCGCGGCTGATCATCCACAACGCCGAATTCGACATGCGGTTCATCAATGCCGAGTTGAAGCGGCTCGGCATGCCGACGCTGCCCATGACCCGCGCCCTCGACACCGTGCAGATGGCGCGCCGCAAGTTTCCCGGCGCTCCCGCCAGCCTGGATGCGCTGTGCCGCCGTTTCAACATCGACAACTCCAACCGAACGCTGCACGGCGCGCTGCTCGACGCCCAGCTCCTGGGCGAGGTTTATCTGGAACTCCAGGGCGGCCGGCAGCCCGACCTCGTGCTCGCCGGCAACCGGCGCGGTGCCGGCGGCGATGAGGATGGCCCGGTCAGGATCGAGCGCGTCCGCCGCGCGCCGCGCGCCCATGCCCCGACCGAGGCCGAGCTGGAAGCCCACGGCGCCCTGCTCAAGCAGCTGAAGAACCCGATGTGGCTGGCCGGCGCGTCCTGACCGGGGACTGGATTTCCGGAACCTCATGACCGTCTTCTTCACCAGTGACAGCCACTTCAACGACCACCGCGTCATCTTCATGTACGGCCGGCCCTTCGACTCCACCGGTCCCATGGACGAGGCCATGGTCGCGCGCTGGAACGAGACGGTCGGCCCTGACGACACGGTCTGGCACCTGGGCGATTTCGCGGTCCGGCTGAACGAGCGCCGGGTCGACGACCTGCTGTTGCGCCTGAACGGCCGCAAGCACCTGATCGCCGGCAACAACGACGGCCCGGCGGTCCTGAGATCCGCCGGCTGGGAGACCGTCTCGGCCTATGCCGAGATCGAGGTGGCCGGCACCCACTTGGTGCTGTGCCACTACGCCTTCCGCACCTGGAACGGCATGCACCGCAAGTCGGTCAACCTGCACGGCCACAGCCACGGCCGGCTGGCGCCCATGCTGCGCCAGTTCGACGTCGGCGTCGATGTCTGGAACCTGACCCCCGCGACCCTCCCGCAGATCCTCGCCAGCCGCCCGGCCCGGCGCGCCCCTACGAAAAAAGGCGCCGTCCAGCGCCCCCTCCCGCTCTCCGAGTGAAAACAATAGACGGGAGCCATCGTAGGTCGGCCTCGGCCGAAGGCCGACGCCGACACCCCGGCCGGAGCTTCGGTGCGGGGTGTCGGCGTTCGCCCTGCGGGCGAAGGCCGACCTACTCCGATCCGCACCGCAGGACGAGAGGATCCACTACAGGATGAACTTCGACAGGTCGGCGTTCTTCGCCAGGTTGGATACCTGGGTGCGGACATAGTCGGCGTCGATCGTGATGGTCTGACCGCCGCGGTCGCTGGCGTTGAAGCTGATCTCCTCCAGCAGCCGCTCCATCACGGTGTGCAGCCGGCGGGCGCCGATGTTCTCCACCGACGTGTTGATCTCCGCGGCGAGGCTCGCCAGCTCGTCGATCGAGTCGTCGGTGAATTCCAGGTCGACCTCTTCCGTCTTCAGAAGCGCCTTGTACTGCTTGATCAGGCTGGCCTCCGGCTCGGTCAGGATGCGGCGGAAGTCCTCCCGGGTCAGCGCCTTCAACTCGACCCGGATCGGCAGGCGGCCCTGCAGCTCGGGCAGCAGGTCGGACGGCTTGGACACGTGGAACGCGCCGGACGCGATGAACAGGATGTGGTCGGTCTTGACCGTGCCATGCTTGGTCGCGACCGAGGTGCCCTCGATCAGCGGTAGCAGGTCGCGCTGGACGCCTTCGCGGCTGACGTCGGCCCCGCCGCGGCCCTCGGTCCGGGCGGAGATCTTGTCGATCTCGTCCAGGAAGACGATGCCGTTCTGCTCGACCGACTGGATCGCCTCGCTGACGACCGTCTCCTGGTCCAGCAGCTTGTCGGACTCCTCGGCCATCAAGACTTCGTAGCTCTCGGCCACCGAGAGCCGGCGGGTCTTGGTCCGCCCGCCGAACGCCTTGCCGAAAATGTCGTTCAGGTTGAGCATGCCCATCTGCGCGCCGGGCATCCCGGGCACGTCGAAGGTCGGCATCCCCGGCACGCCGGTGTCGGCCACCTGGATCTCGATCTCGCGCTCGTTGAGCGTGCCCTCGCGCAGCATCTTGCGGAACTTCTGGCGCGTCTCCGGAGCCGCGTTGGTGCCGACCAGGGCATCCAGCACGCGGTCCTCGGCGCGCAGCTCGGCCTTGGAGGCCACTTCCTTCCGCAGCTTGTCCTTGGTCATGGTGATGGCGATCTCGACCAGGTCGCGGACGATCTGCTCGACGTCGCGGCCGACATAGCCCACCTCGGTGAACTTGGTGGCCTCCACCTTCAGGAACGGCGCCTGGGCCAGTTTCGCCAGCCGGCGCGCGATCTCCGTCTTGCCGACGCCGGTCGGGCCGATCATCAGGATGTTCTTGGGCAGCACCTCTTCACGCAGGCCTTCCGGCAGCTGGAGCCGGCGCCAGCGGTTGCGCAGCGCGATCGCGACCGCACGCTTGGCATCGTGCTGTCCGACGATGTAGCGGTCCAGTTCCGAGACGATCTCGCGGGGGCTGAAGGAGGTCATTGGCTTTTCTTCATCAGGAGCGCCGTCGGCGCCGTTCGCTAACAGGATATGCCTCTCGGGCTGTGATTCAAACTCCTCCGCCATCACATCTTTTCCACGATCACGTTATGGTTGGTATAGACGCAGATGTCGGCGGCGATCCGCATCGCCTTGCGGGCGATCGTCTCGGCATCCAGTCCCTCGACGTCGGCCAGCGCGCGGGCGGCGGCCAGCGCGAAGCTGCCGCCGGAGCCGATGCCGATCAGGCCGTCCTCGGGCTCCAGCACGTCGCCGTTGCCGGTCAGCACCAGGCTGACGTTGCGGTCGGCCACGGCCATCATCGCCTCCAGCCGGCGCAGGTAGCGGTCGGTCCGCCAGTCCTTGGCCATTTCGACGCAGGCGCGGGTAAGCTGGCCGGGATGCTGCTCCAGCTTGGATTCCAGCCGCTCGAACAGGGTGAAGGCGTCGGCCGTGGCGCCGGCGAAACCGGCCATCACGTCCCCGCCGGCCAGCCGGCGCACCTTGCGCGCGTTGGACTTCATCACGGTCTGGCCCATGGACACCTGGCCGTCACCGGCGATCACCACGTCGCCTCCCTTGCGGACGCACAGGATCGTGGTGCCGTGCCATTGGATCGGATCGTTGGAACTCATCGGGATCGGGGCCTATCGCAGAAAAATACCGTCAAATGTCCTACCGCCATGTGGGGCGAGCCGACAATCCCTTCAATCCCCGATCTCCGGCCCGCCCACCTGCAGCCTCAGCCGGTCGAGCGCGTCGCCGATCGGGATGAAGAAGTTCAGCCCGGCCGAGGCCTGGCTGCCCGGCACGGTGCGCATCGAGACGGTCAGGCCCGCCAGGTTGCCCTGGGCGTCGACCAGCGGACCGCCGCTGTTGCCGCCCTGGACGCTGGCATCGGCCTGGATCTCCTCCAGCCCGGTCAGGCGGTCGCGCCGCATCGCGCTGACGATGCCGCGGGTGACGGTGCCGCGCATCCGCTCCGCCAGCGGCGCGCCGACGACGTAGACATCCTCGCTGACGGTCAGCGGGCGGGTGCGGACGGGCAGGGCGGGCAGGCCGCGCCCCTCGATCCGGACCAGGGCCACGTCGCGCGGCTTGTGCCGGCGCTCGACCTTGCCCACCACCGCGGTGCCGTCGGCCAGCACGACCCGCACCCGTTCGGCCTCGCCGACCACGTGGTGGTTGGTCAGCAGCAGCCCGTCCCGGCTGACCAGCACGCCGGAACCATGGCCGCTCCCGCCCGAGACCAGCACCGTGGCGCCGGTCACCGCGTCCACATGGTCCTGGATCGGAGTCGTGAAGGGCGGCAGCGCCGCCAGCCTGACCGCCTGGAGGCGTGCCGCACCGTCCGGCACCACCCCGGCGGGACCGGCTCCGCCGATCCCGCCTCCGATCCCGCCGCCGGTCTCCAGGGCCGGCATCGTCGAACCGGCGTCCGGCGCCGCGAAGCCGGCCGCCGCGAAGCGGGGATCGGCCGCCAGGTTGGCGACGGCTCCCGCGAAGGCCTGCTCCATCGCCAGGGCCTTGCCGTCCTCGGTCGCGGCGCCGCCGGCATGATATCCCCAGGTCGAGGTCCGCAGCACCATGCGCCTTTCCAGGCGGGAATAGACGGTCCAGTCCACCTTGATCGAGGCCTCGACCTCCTCCCCGACGATGTCGGACTGGACCAGCCACAATCCCATCTTGCGGCAGACATTCATCTTGACATCGGTGATCTGGGCGGAGACCACCAGCTCGGCCCGTTCCTCGTCCTCGGCCACCTCGAACAGGCGGTTCGGGTTGCCCGCCACGTCATAGCCGGCGGTGCTCATCTCCTCATGGAACAGGTCGGCAACCTCCGCCCGGTCCATCATCGCGCGCCCGCTGGTCCAGGTGATCGGGTCGAACGGCCCGATGCATGTGAAGCCAATGACATAGCCGCCTATGACGTCGCCGCGCCGCAGCTTCGCCTGCAGCTCTCCGAAGCGGACCGGCACGCGGCGGCTCTCCGGCGGCGGGGTCGGTGGCTCCGCGATCTCCGCCCTGCGGACATTGACCCCGCAGCCGGAGAGGCAGGATGCCAACAACCCAATCCCCAGAGTTATCCACAAGCGACTCGACACCATGGACTTCTTTCGCCACGACCATGAGGGGTCCAACCATTAGCCTACACCCGTGTGCCGTGAGAACGGGTCAATCTGCCGCGCCGCGCCGCGAAACCTTCCCGACACCCCCGGACAGGGTTCCGGAAGGGCGTACGAAGTAGGCGTACCGGGGGTTCATCCCCCGCTGGCATCGCCCATCCATCCCTGCTAAAACCCCGCCATGGACGCACAGCCCGACAGATCAGCGCGCCAGGCCAGCCTGCGACGCGCCACCAACGAAACCCGGATCGAGGTTTCGCTGAACCTTGACGGGACCGGCCTGTACAAGATTTCCACAGGCGTCGGTTTCCTCGACCACATGCTCGAACAGCTCTCGCGCCACAGCCTGATCGACCTGACGGTCCAGGCGGAAGGCGACCTCCATATCGACTTCCACCACACGACCGAGGACAGCGGGATCGCCATCGGCACCGCCTTCGCCCAGGCGCTGGGCGACCGCAAGGGCATCGGCCGCTACGGCGAGGCCACCGTCCCGATGGACGAGACGCTGACCCGCGTGGCGCTCGACCTGTCAAACCGGCCCTACCTGATCTGGAAGGTCCATTTCACCCGCGACAAGCTGGGGGACATGGACACCGAGCTGTTCAAGGAGTGGTTCCAGGCCTTCGCCCAGGCCGCCGGCGTGACGCTCCATGTCGAGAACCTGTATGGCGAGAACAACCACCATATCGTGGAAAGCTGCTTCAAGGCGCTGGCCCGGGCATTGCGCGCCGCGGTCGAGATCGACCCGCGCAAGGCCGACGCCGTGCCGTCCACCAAGGGAACGCTCGGCGGCACGCTCTGACGGGGCGCCGGGCGCAAGGCTCAGGGAATTTTTGACCACATGACCGTAGCAATCGTCGATTACGGCTCCGGCAATCTCAGGTCCGCCGCCAAGGCGTTCGAGCGCGCGGCCCTGGAGGCCGGCGTCGACGCCGCCATTGCCGTCACCGACGATGCCGAGGCGGTGCGGCGGGCCGACCGCATCGTGCTGCCCGGCGTCGGCGCCTTCGCCGACTGCATGGCCGGCATCCGGTCGGTGCCGGGCCTGGTCGAGGCCATGGAGGAGGCGGTGCTGACCCGCGGCACGCCCTTCCTGGGCATCTGCGTCGGCATGCAGCTGATGGCGGAGCGCGGGGTCGAGCACGGGGTCTGGGAGGGGCTGGGCTGGATACCGGGCGAGGTCGTTTCCATCGATCCCGCCGACCCGTCGCTGAAGATCCCCCACATGGGCTGGAACGATCTGCATATGGAACGGCCGGACCACCCGGTGCTGGCCGGGCTGCATGACGGCGACCACGCCTATTTCGTCCATTCCTACCGCTTCGCCTGCGCCGACCGCGCGACCGAACTGGCGAGCGTCGACTACGGCGGTCCGGTCGCGGCGGTGATCGGGCGCGACAACCTGGTCGGGACCCAGTTCCACCCGGAGAAGAGCCAGGCCGCCGGGCTCCGGTTGATCGCCAACTTCCTGCGCTGGCGGCCCTGAGCCATGGACGAGATGGCCACCGCCGCGACCGTCGAGCGCGTCTCGAAGTTCCGCACCGCGGACCTCCACGACCTGTGCGACGCCGCCGACCTCGCGATCCGCGACGGCGGCGGCTTCGGCTGGGTCGATCCGCCGCCCCGCGACGTGATGGAGCGGTACTGGAAGGGCGTCCTGATCGTGCCGGAGCGGCACCTGTTCATCGCCCGCCTGGACGGCGTGGTGGCGGGATCGGCCCAGCTCGTGGCGCCGCCCCGCAACAACGAGGCGCAGGGCCATTCCGCCCAGCTGACCACCTCCTTCGTGGCGCCCTGGGCGCGCGGCCACGGTCTCGCCCGCATGCTGGTCCGAGCGGTCGAGATGGCGGCGCGCGAGGCCGGTTACCGGGTCCTGAACCTGGACGTGCGGGAGACCCAGCGGGCGGCGATCGCGCTGTACGAGACGCTGGGCTTCCGGCGCTGGGGCACCCACCCGCTCTATGCCAACGTCCGCGGCCAGAGCCTCGCCGGTCATTTCTTCTACAAGGACCTGACCTCCACCGACCTGCCGTCCCCCCAGCCCCTTACCGAAGCGCCGACATGATTCTGTATCCAGCGATCGACCTCAAGGATGGTGCCTGCGTCCGCCTCGTCAGGGGCGAAATGGATCAGGCGACCGTCTTCAACACCGACCCCGGAGCCCAGGCGAAGTCCTTCGCCGACCAGGGGTTCGAGTGGCTCCACCTGGTCGATCTCAACGGCGCCTTCGAGGGCCGTCCGGTCAACGCGGCTGCGGTCGAGGGCGTGCTGTCCTCGGTCTCCATGCCGGTCCAGCTCGGCGGCGGCATCCGCGACCTGAAGACGATCGAGGACTGGCTGGGCCGCGGCATAAGCCGGGTGATCCTTGGCACCGTTGCCGTCCGCGACCCCGAACTGGTGCGCGAGGCCTGCCGGCGCTTCCCGTCCCGCGTCGCGGTCGGCATCGACGCGCGCGACGGCTTCGTCGCGGTCGAAGGCTGGGCCAAGACCTCCACCGTCAAGGCGCTCGACCTGGCGCTCCGCTTCGAGGACGCCGGCGTCGCCGCGATCATCTACACCGACATCAACCGCGACGGCGCCATGGGCGGCGTCAATGTCGAGGCGACCGCCGATCTGGCCTTCGCGCTGACCACGCCGGTGATCGCCTCGGGCGGCGTCTCCAGCATGGCCGACCTGGAAGCGCTCAAGAAGGTCGAGCATACCGGCATCGAGGGCGTGATCTGCGGCCGGGCGCTCTATGACGGCCGGATCGATCCGGCCGAGGCGCTGGCCCTGCTGTCGTCCCCCGTGGAGCCCGGCCCCGACTATGCCGGGGAAGAGGCCTGAATGCTCAAGATGCGCCTGATCCCCTGCCTGGACGTCAAGGACGGCCGGGTGGTCAAGGGGGTGAACTTCGTGGACCTGATCGACGCCGGCGACCCGGTCGAGCAGGCCCGGCTATACGACCGGGAGGGGGCGGACGAGCTGACCTTCCTCGACATCACCGCCAGCGTCGAAGCCCGCGACACCCTGTACGACGTGGTCAGCCGCACGGCGGAGCAGGTCTTCATGCCGCTGACCGTCGGCGGCGGGGTGCGCGTGGTGGAGGACATCCGGAAGCTGCTGCTGGCCGGGGCCGACAAGGTCTCGATCAACACGGCCGCCGTCTCCCGGCCCGATTTCGTCCGCGAGGCGGCGGAGAAGTTCGGCTCCCAGTGCGTGGTGGTGGCGGTGGACGCCAAGTCGGTCGGCCCCGGCAAGTGGGAGGTCTTCACCCATGGCGGGCGGAACCGCACCGGCCTCGACGTGGTCGACTGGGCGCGCCGCATGGCGGAGTACGGGGCGGGCGAGATCCTGCTGACCTCCATGGACCGCGACGGCACCAAGTCCGGCTTCGACATCGAGCTGACCCGTGCGGTCGCCGACGCCGTACGCGTGCCCGTGATCGCCTCGGGCGGCGTCGGTACGCTCGACCACCTGGTGGCGGGCATCCGGGACGGCCACGCGACGGCGGTGCTGGCGGCCTCGATCTTCCATTTCGGCATCTTCTCCATCGGGGAGGCCAAGGCGCACATGGCGAAGGCCGGCATCGACATCCGCGACACCTCGAAGCCCGGGCAGGCCGCGGCATGAGCGGGCAGGGCGTCAGCGCCGCCGTGCTGGACCGGCTGTTCGAGACGGTGCTGTCCCGCCGGGGCCAGGACCCGGCGACCTCCTACACCGCCAAGCTCTATTCCCGCGGCACGCCCAAGATCGCCCAGAAGCTGGGCGAGGAGGCGGTCGAGGCGGTGATCGAGGCGATCCGCGGCGACAAGCAGAAGCTGGCCGAGGAATCCGCCGACCTGCTCTACCACCTGATGGTGCTCTGGGCCGACGCCGGTGTGAAGCCGGAGACCGTCTACGGAATCCTGGCGGACCGCGAAGGCATCAGCGGCATCGCCGAAAAGAAATCACGCAAGCAAGGCAGCGGGGGCAAATGATGGCCTACGATCCCAACAACGTGTTCGCCAGGATCCTGCGCGGCGAGATCCCGTCCAAGAAGGTCCACGAGGACGAGCACACCCTGGCCTTCCACGACATCAATCCCTTGACCCCGGCCCATATCCTGGTGATCCCCAAGGGGCCGTACGTCTCGTTCGACGACTTCTCCGAGAAGGCTTCGGACGCCGAGATCTCCGCCTTCGTCCGGGCGGTCGGCAAGGTGGCGCGCGACCACGGGCTCGCCGGCGACGGCTACCGCATCCTCGCCAACATCGGCGAGAACGCCAACCAGGAAGTGCCGCACCTGCACGTCCACATCTTCGGCGGCAAGCGGCTCGGCCGCATGCTGTCGTAGGTCGGCCTTCGCGAAGCGAACGCCGACGGCACACGCCGACGTTCCTGTATGTCGTCGGCGTTCGCCCTGCCGGGCGAAGGCCAACCTACGATGGACGGCGTCAGAAGACCGCGCGGATGGCGTCCAGGGCTTCCCGTGAAGCCGCCGCCAGCACGCGGCCGTCGAGACGCATCACGTCGTAGTCGGCGCCGTCCAGGAACGACGCGCCACCGCCGATCTCGCGGGCGACCAGCACGCCCGCGGCGTGGTCCCACGGCTTCGATCCCTGGGACAGCACGAAGTGCCGGCGGCCCAGCGCAAGGTCGATATAGTCCAGCGCCGAACAGCGGTGGTTGCGGATCTCCCCGACGATACCGGACGCGGCCAGGACCGGGTCCGGCTCCAGCCAGTCCCTGGCGTTCCAGTAGGCGGAGCCGACCGCCCGGGAGAGCGGCGTCGTCCGGTCGGCCTCAAGGCGCCGGCCATCCGACCAGGCACCGCCGCCCAGCGTGGCCGCGACCGTGACGTCGTTGATCGGGTCGTGCAGCCAGCCGCCCCGGATCTCGCCCCCGACGACATAGGCCAGGATCGTCCCGAACACCGGGACCCCTTCGGAGAAATTCAACGTCCCGTCGACCGGGTCGATCACCCAGACCGGCTTGTCCCCGAGCAGCGCGTCCAGGGCGGACGGGTCCCGGGAGACCAGCTCCTCGCCGATCACCAGGGTGTCGGGATAGGCGGCGCCGAGCAGGCCGGCCAGCATCTCCTCGGCTTCCGTGTCGGCGATCGTGACCGGATCGCCCGGCCCCTTCTCGACGACGTCGCCGGCGCCCAGGTTGCGGAACCGGGGCAGGATCTTCTCTTCCGCCGTCCGGCGGATCAGGCCGCTGACGCGGTCCAGGTCGATCATGATGGGAGCTTTCGGCTGGAAACGGGATCGGGCTTGGGGATCAGGGCTGCTCGACGATCACGGTGAACGGCTCCGGGCAGCGGGCGGCCGGCCGCATCGCCGCCGACGGCGCCAGGGCGGCGGCCTCGCCGGCGGAGCAGGCCAGCGTGAAGACCGTATCGCCGATCCCGGCCGGAATATTCCAGGCTCCGGGCGGCGGAAGCAACCGCTGTTCGACGCCGACCAGGGGCGCGCGGTCCGGGCGCGGGCGGTCGTCGTCGCGGGCCGCGGGCGCCGTGAAGCTTCGCAGCTCCGGCTTGGGTGCCGCATGGCCGCCGCCGGGGAGAGACGCGAGGACCAGGGCCGCCAAGGCGGCTGCGATGCGGACTGCGAGGATCATCACCGTCACGCGGACTTCGCGCGCCGCGTCTCGCGGTTCATCAGGTCGCGGAGCGTGGCGATCAGCGCGTGGCCCTTGGGCGTCAGCGAGATGATCTTGCGCCGACGCTCGCGCGGGTCCTCCTCCGCCTGGACGAGGTCGAGCCCCGGCTTGCCGAAGCTGTGCCATTTGCTGAGCGCCGCGACGTTGCGCGACGCCGAGGATTGGGCGATGCCGAGGCGTTCCGCCAGCTCCCGCATCGAGATGCCCTCGTTCTCCGCCAGGGTCAGGAACGACAGGGCATACTGGATCGGCAGGTCGGGATCGAGCTTGCGGAACTCCTCCAGCACCCGCATCAGCGAGGCGATCTCGTCATGTCGGACGGCTCCCGCCATTCAGGACTCCCCGCGATGTTCCGGCCGTTCCGGGCGACCACCGCGCCGGTGTGTAGATCGCGTGCCATCGGCCGAGCCAGAGCAGAAGCTCGCCGCGCTCGCGCCGGACCTCGATCCAGGCACCGGGCCAGGCACCGGGCCGCGTCCAGCGGGCATATTCCACATAGAGCTTAGGTCCGCGCTTCAACGTCAGGTAGATCGGCATCACCACACCCAGGAAATCTCATGGATCCTATGAGGTCTGCGTCGGTCGCGACGAACATGCCGGCCGGCTTGTTCATCGAGGCGGTAACCTGGCGGTAGAAGCCGCTTTGGCGGGTGCTTCGGTGAATGGCGAGCATGGATCGTCTCCTCGGGTATCGATGCGTCGGATGGACGCCGGCATCTATCGCCGAAGTCCGGGATAGATGCAAGCGCTTAAATCTTCCGATCTCGGATGCGTTCGAGCGTCAGAACGGGATCGTCGGCCAGCAAGCCGATGTCCTTCTTCACATGTTCGGGCAGGTGATGAAGCGTCGCCGCCGTCCCCGCCTCGCGCCACAAGCGCAGCAGCGCGCGCAGAATGCCAAGCATGGCCGTATCCTCCGGTAAATCAGTGCAGAGGCGTAATACATCCGTTATCGGATGTATCTTGTCAACGGTCATGACGCTTTGGCACCGCGGGGCCACCGGCGGGAAGCGGCTTCCCGCCGGCACGGCCGATCAGGCCTGCCCGGCCAATGCTATTTCACGAGGCCCAGGTCGGTCAGGGTGCCCTCGATCTGGGTGCGTTCGGTCTTCAGGAACTCGGCGAACTTGTCCGAGGGCAGGTACAGGTCGATCCAGCCGCGCTGCTTGGCCAGATCCTTCCATTCGGCGCTGGACGTCACCTTGGTCATCAGCGCGTCATGCTCCTTCAGCTCCGCGGCTTTCAGGTTGCCGGAAGCGAAGATGCCGCGCCAGTTGACGAATTCCAGGTCGATGCCCTGTTCCTTCAAGGTCGGCGTGTCGATGCCGGGCAGCCGTTCGGGCGACGAGACCGCCAGCGCCCGCAGCTTGCCCGCCTGGATCTGCGGCGCGAACTCGTTGTAGCCGCTGACCGCCGTGGTGATATGCCCGCCCAGCACGGCGGCCAGGACCTCGCCGCCGCCGGCCGTCGCGACATAGTTCACCTTGGACGGTTCGACGCCGCTCTCCTTGGCGATCAGTCCCGCCAGGATCTGGTCGCTGCCGCCGGCGGACCCGCCGCCCCACGAAACCGATCCGGGCTCGGCCTTCAGCTTGTCGAGCAGGTCCTTCAGAGAGTTGAGGGGGCTGTCGGCCGGAACCACCACCGCGGAATACTCGCCGGTCAGGCGGGCCAGCGGGGTCACCTGGTCGAGCGTCACCGCCGACTTGTTGGTGATGATCGCCCCCAGCATGATCTGGCCGCCGACCAGCAGCGTCGGCGTCCGCTTCCTGCCGGTAACGAACTGCGCGAGGCCGATGGTGCCGCCGGCGCCGGGGACGTTCACGACCTGGACGTTGGGGACCAGGTTCTGGTTTTGAAGCACCTGCTGGATCGAGCGGGCGTGCTGGTCCCATCCCCCGCCCGGGGCGGCGGGGGCGATGATCTCCAGGCTCTTGATCTCGGCCCGGGCCGGGGCGGCCGCGAGGGTCGCGCCGACCATCAGGGCCGCGGCGGCCAGGGCGGGCTTGAACAGGGCGAATTGCCGGTATGACATCGGAAAGGCTCCTCCCATTTTCGTCTATTCTTGGGCGATTCCGCGCGTCTGGGCGTGGATGCCGGATGGGTGGCATATTAGCAGAGAAGATGCCTGAAAAACCCCACCGGAACAGGCTTCGCCGAAAGTCATAGGGACCGGCCTGCCCGTCGTACCTCGGGTAGTCTGCCTTGACACATATCCGTCTTGCAATATGAGTGAAATGAACACTCGATCGGCAAGGTCTCCCGACAGGCTGTAGTAAATAACCGTACCAAGCATGTGGGGATTCGGAAAGTACTCCGAGCTTCATCATGTGATACCGCGCACAGCAGAATAGTTCACAGTCGCGTTTATTCGGCTTCCACCCCGCCCGGCGGTCTCGGCCGTTCCCGTACCGCCGGATCACCGGGATCTCTGATTCCTGAAAGCACTGCTTACTGCAACGCACTTGAAGGTTGTGCGGGCCGCAACCGGTATTCCCGAAGAACAAGGGGCCGGCCCGCACAGGAGGGAGCAGACTATGACTGGAGACTCTACCCAACGTCCCGGTTCCCGCGCCGTCTGGTTCGCCGGGGCGGTCCTCGCCCTGGCGCTCGCGGGCGGCGCCTATACCTATGTCGGCGTTTCCCATTCCGCCCAGGCCCAGACGGCCGCGACGCCTCCGCCGCCGGTCACGGTCGCCAAGCCGCTGCGCCGCGAGCTGATCGAGTGGGACGAGTTCACCGGCCAGTTCTCGGCCGTCGATTTCGTCGAGATCCGCGCCCGTGTCAGCGGCTATCTCGAATCGGTGCATTTCCAGGACGGCCAGCTCGTCCGGAAGGGCGACCTGCTCTTCGTGATCGATCCCCGGCCGTTCGAGGCCGCCGTGGCTTCGGCCAAGGCCCAGCTCGCCCAGGCCAACGCCCGGCTCGATCTCGCCAACCAGCAGCTCGCCCGCGCCGCGTCGCTCCGCCAGCGCGACGTGCTGTCGGGCAGCGTCTATGACGAGCGCATCCAGGAAGCCCGGGTCGCCACCGCCGGCATCGAGGTGGCCAAGGCCGCCCTCCGTACCGCCGAGCTGGACCTGGAATTCACCCGCATCACGGCACCCTCCGCCGGACGGATCAGCAAGCGGGAGGTCAGCGTCGGCAACCTGATCGCCGGCGGCTCCGGCGGGGCTCCGACCCTGCTGACCACCATCGTCTCGCTCGACCCGATCTATTTCGACTTCGACATGAGCGAGAGCGACTTCCTGGCCTACCAGCGCGCCACCGCCCGCGGGCTGCTGGCCCAGCAGCGCGACGGCGGCGTCCAGGTCCAGGCCCGCCTGTTCGACGAGCGCGACTGGCCGCTGAACGGCCGCATCGACTTCATCGACAACCAGGTTGACCGCGGCGCCGGCACGATCAGGGCGCGCGCCGTGTTCGACAACCCCGACCTGATGCTGACCCCCGGCCAGTTCGGCCGGCTGCGCCTGCCCGGCTCGGAGCTGTATACCGCGACCCTGCTGCCCGACAGCGCCATCGTCAGCGACCAGTCCAACAAGATCGTGCTGACCGTGGCGGAGGACGGCACCGTGGTGCCCAAGCCGGTCCGGCCCGGCCCGATCGAGGACGGCCTGCGGATCATCCGCTCCGGCCTGGACCCCGAGGACCGCGTGATCATCAGCGGCATCGTGCGCGCCCGGCCCGGCTCCAAGGTGACGCCGCAGCCCGGCGAGATCCAGGCGGCCGAGGTCCAGGCACCGGAGGCCAAGCCTTGAAGCTTTCGCACCTGTTCATCGAGCGGCCGATCTTCGCGACGGTCCTCTCGATCCTGATCACCCTGATCGGCGGCTTCGCCTATTTCACCCTGCCGGTCGCCCAGTACCCGGAGATCGCGCCGCCGACCATCGTGGTCAACGCCACGTATCCCGGAGCCTCCGCCGAGGTGGTCGCCGACACGGTCGCCGCCCCCCTGGAGCAGGAGATCAACGGCGTCGAGAACATGCTCTACATGTCCTCGCAATCGACCGGCGACGGGCGGCTGGTCGTGACCATCAGCTTCGCGCTGGGCACCGACCTCGACACCGCCCAGGTGCTGGTCCAGAACCGCGTCGCGGTCGCCGAGCCGCGCCTGCCGGAGGAGGTCCGGCGGCTGGGCGTGACGGTCAAGAAGAACTCGCCCGACATGCTGATGGTGATCCATCTCAGCTCGCCCGACGAGTCCCGCGACCAGCTCTACATCTCCAACTACGCCACGCTCCAGGTCAAGGACGTGCTGGCCCGGCTCGACGGGGTCGGCGACGTCCAGGTGTTCGGCGCCCGCGACTACGCCATGCGGATCTGGCTCGACCCCGACCGCATCGCCAGCCGCAACCTGACCCCCGGCGAGGTGGTGGCGGCGCTGCGCTCGCAGAACGTCCAGGTGGCGTCCGGCGTGCTCAACCAGCCGCCGGTGCCGACGCCCGGCGCCTTCCAGCTCAATATCGAGACGCTGGGCCGGCTGATCGACCCGCGCCAGTTCGCCAACATCGTGGTGCGCACCGACCCGGACGGCAGGGTCACCCGCGTCCGCGACATCGGGCGGGTCGAGCTGGCGGCCCAGGACTACGGCACCAACGGCTATCTGGACGAGCGGGTGGCGGTTCCGCTGCTGATCTTCCAGCGGCCCGGCTCCAACGCGCTGGAGACCGCGGAACGTCTCAAGGCGACCATGGCCGAGCTGGCCCTGTCGTTCCCCGAAGGCCTCCAGTACGACATCGTCTACAACCCGACCGAGTTCATCGCCGAGTCGGTCAACGAGGTGATCAAGACCATCTTCGAGGCGGTCGTCCTGGTCGTCATCGTCGTGATCCTGTTCCTCCAGACCTGGCGCGCCTCGATCATCCCGATCCTGGCAATCCCGGTGTCGCTGGTCGGTACCTTCACCGTGCTGGCGATGCTGGGCTACTCGCTCAACACCCTGTCGCTGTTCGGCCTGGTGCTGGCGATCGGCATCGTGGTCGACGACGCCATCGTCGTGGTGGAGAACGTCGAGCGCAACCTTCGGCAGGGGCTTTCCCCGCGCGAGGCGGCGCACCGGACCATGGACGAGGTCGGTGGCGCCCTGATCGCCATCGCCCTGGTGCTGACGGCGGTGTTCATCCCGGCGGCCTTCGTCTCCGGCATCTCCGGCCAGTTCTTCCGCCAGTTCGCCGTCACGATCGCGGCGGCGACCGCGATCTCCTGCTTCGTGTCGCTGACCCTCAGCCCGGCGCTCTGCGCCCTGCTGTTCAAGCCTCACGACCACGAGGAGCACAAGCGGGCCTCGCCGCTGATGCGGCCGGTCAACGCCTTCTTCCGGGGGTTCAACCGGCTGTTCGACGGGCTTGCCGGCGGCTACGGCGGCATGACCCGGCGGCTGGTCCGGCTGCCGCTGCTGGTGCTGCCGGTCTACGGCCTGCTGATCGCCGCCACCTGGTGGCAGTTCGACCGGGCGCCGACCGGCTTCATCCCCAACCAGGACCAGGGCTACCTGATAACGGTGATCCAGCTGCCGCCGGGGGCCTCGCTCGCCCGCACCGACGCCGTGGTGCGCGAGGCCACGAAGATCATCCTGGAGACCGAGGGCGTCGCCCATGCCGTGCCGTTCGCCGGGTTCGACGGCGCCACCTTCACCAACGCGTCCAACGCGGGCGCCATCTTCGCCTCCATGGAGCCGTTCGAGGAGCGGCTGCCCAAGGGCCTGACCGCCGACCGGCTCCAGCAGGACCTGTCCGGCCGGCTCGCCGGCATCCAGGACGCCTTCATCATCACGATCCCGCCGCCGCCGGTGCGCGGCATCGGCAACTCCGGCGGCTTCAAGATGATGATCCAGGACAAGCGGGGCCGGGGCCTCGACTCGCTGGAGGAGGCGACCCAGGAGATAGTGGGGGCGGCCAACGGCACGCCGGGGCTGGCCGGGGTCTTCTCCCTGTTCAACACCTCGACGCCCAAGGTCTTCGCCGACATCGACCGGCTGCGCGCCCAGATGCTCGGCGTCTCGGCCGACCGCGTTTTCGAGACGCTGGAGGTCTATCTGGGGTCCACCTTCGTCAACGAGTTCAACTTCCTGGGGCGCACATACCGGGTGACCGCCCAGGCCGACGGCTCGTTCCGCGACGATCCCCGCGACATCGCCAACCTGAAGACCCGCAACGAGCGGGGCGAGATGGTCCCGATCGGCTCGGTCGCCGAACTGCGCGACACCACCGGCCCGTACCGGGTGACCCGCTACAACCTCTATCCCTCCACCGAGGTCCAGGGCGCCACCCTGCCGGGCTATTCCACGGGCTTCGGCCTGGACGCCATGGAGCGGATCGCGACGGAGCGGCTGCCCGACGGCTTCGGCTACGAATGGACCGAGCTGGCCTACCAGGAAAGGGGGGCGGGAGACAGCGGGCTGCTGATCTTCGGCATGTCGGTGGTCTTCGTCTTCCTGCTGCTGGCCGCCCAGTACGAGAGCTGGACGCTGCCCTTCTCGGTCATCCTGATCGTGCCGATGTGCCTGCTGGCCGCGGTCACCGGATTGCTGATCCGGGGATTGTCGGTGGACATCCTGGCCCAGGTCGGGTTCGTCGTCCTGGTGGGATTGGCGGCCAAGAACGCGATCCTGATCGTCGAGTTCGCCAAGCAGGCGGAGGACCAGGGCATGAACCGGTTCGACGCGGCGGTGGAGGCGGCGCGCACCCGCCTGCGGCCGATCCTGATGACCTCCTTCGCGTTCATCCTGGGCGTCGTGCCCCTGATGATCGCCCAGGGCGCAGGCGCGGAGATGCGGCAGTCGCTCGGCACGGCGGTGTTCTACGGCATGCTCGGCGTCACCTTCTTCGGGCTGATCTTCACGCCCGTGTTCTACACGGTGATGCGGAGCTTCGCCCGCAAGCGCCGGGAAGCGGCGCCGGCCCAGGGATCGGCACCGCCGGCCCCGGCGGAGTAGCGTCGGGAACGGGGCGAAGGTTGCGTCAGTTCGAGACGAGCAGGCGCAGCCCCAGGCCGGCGAGGACGACGCCCAGCGTCGCCTCCAGCCCCCGGCGCAGGCGGCGGTACGCGGCGGTCACCGCATCGGCGGACAGGGCCACCGCCAGCATGGTGTGCCAGCCCAGCGACAGCAGGACGGCGCCCGCCACCGCGATCACGCCGATGGAGGCGGGCGTCTCCGGCGTCAGGAACACGCTGGTCAGCGAAACCCAGAAGACGCCGGCCTTCGGGTTCAGCAGCATCAGCCCGAACCCCCGCGCGACGCCGCCGCCGGCGGTGGCGGGGGAGGGCGCCGCCGCCGGTCCGGCGTCCGTTTCGTTGCGGCGAAGCGCCGCCCGGATCGACAGGAACGCCAGGTAGAGCAGGAACATCCCGCCGCCCACCCGCAGGCCGGTGCCGATCCAGGGGTGCCTGGCCGCCAGCAGGGCCACGCCGAACACGGCGGCGAACCCCCACACCGCTTCGCCGATCGCCATCCCGAACGCCACCTTGACCGCGGCGGCGCGCCCCCGTTGCAGGGCGGTCCCCAGCAGCACGGCGAAGTTCGGGCCGGGGCTTATCAGGGCCAGCGCGAAGGCCGCCCAGAAAGCGGCGAGCAGGGAGGCGGCAACCATGAATCCTTCTCCGGAAGAGCATTCAGCGGAAGCGCGGCGGGAACCGGCGGGGACCCGGCCCGGTTCTAACGTCGAGCAACCGGAGACCTATGACATGACGACCGGAAAAGACAAGGACCAGACGCGGCAGAACCCGGCGGGCGAGAACCAGGACCCCAACCGGAAGGCCCCGGCCGACCATCCCTCGGGCCCGCCGACCAGCGGCGCCCCCGGCAATACGGGCACCGACAACAGCCTGAACACGACGTCGGCCTGACCGGGCAATGAATTCATTGGAACGCCGACGCCCTGCATCGACGCCCCGGCCATGATGTCGGCGTCGGCCTTCGGCCGAGGCCGACCTACGGCCAGGTGACGGTTTCATCAGCCGACATTGCCAAACGCCGCTGGCCTCAGACCTGCGGTTCGGAGTCCTTCGCCGACCTGCGCAGATTGTTGATCAGCACATTGATCAGCTGCACCACCAGCGGGTCGGCCCGGTTGATCGCCTGCCGCAGCACGCTGGCCGGCATCTCCAGCAACTGGGTCTCGCTGGCGGCGCTGGCGTTCGCCATGCGCGGCTGGCGGTCCAGGATCGCCATCTCGCCGAACAGCCCGCCGGTCTCCACATCGCCGATGACCTTCCGGTTCGCCTCGTCCCCGACCCAGATGATCACCGAGCCGCGCTCGACCAGATAGAGGAAGTTGCCGGGGTCGCCCTTCCTGAAGATCACCTCGCCGGGGGAATACTGCTTGTGCTGGAAGGTCGCGGCCATGGGGAGCTTCCGTCGCGGTTCGTATACTGATTAGGCATCACAGCGACTGTGCAACACCATCTTCCCCGGTGCAAGCCGTGTGGATCGGCGGCGGTCGAACGCCGATCATCCGCCGATTTTCGCCGGTCAGGCGCGCCTCTTTCGTCGTTCATGTTCCATGTATGCCCGCAAGACCGCATTCATCCGTGTCTGGTAACCCGCTCCTTCCGACTTGAAGAAGTCGAGCACATCCCTGTCGAGCCGGATGTTGATGGCCGCCTTGCCGGGGGGAGCGACGAATCGGGCTTGGTCGAACCACGCCTCGTCCACCAGCGGCGCCGCATCCGGGTCATCGCGCACCGCGGCCTCGATATCCCGGTCGGTCAAGGCATCGAACCCGCTCCAATCAGCCTTCGCTGATTTCAGACCGGCGCGCGAGCGCCTGACGATATGATCGCTGCTCATCCCTGTCCGCCTTCCTGGCCGAAATGATCCCGCGCCTGCCGTTGCGCCATGTATAGGCGACGAAAACCGCACGTCCCTCGATTTCGCCGATCGCGCAGATCCGCTCCTCGCCGTAATCGGTACGGCGATCGGACCACTCATAGACGAACCCGTCCCAGATCAGGAGCGCCACATCGAAACTCAGCTTGTGCTTCCGCTGGTTACTCAGATTCTTACGACTGTCCCACTCGTACTCGGCGTCCATCGCATCTCTACACCATGTATATACATTCGTGAAGTCGGCCGCAACGGTGGCCACGGGAATCCTACCGCCCCGGAACGATCCGCCGGTAGCTGAGCGCCTCCGCGATGTGCAGGCGGCGCACGGGCGTGCTCCCTTCCATGTCGGCCAGGGTGCGGGCGACGCGCAGCACGCGGTGATAGCCCCGCGCGGACAGGCGCATGCGCTCGGCGGCCTCGGTCAGCAGGGCTCGGCCGGGCTGGTCGGGGGCGGCGATCTTCTCCAGCAGTTCGCCGTCGGCCTCGGCATTGGTCTTCGGGCCGGTGCCCTCCTCGCCCGGAACGTGGAACCGCTCCGCCTGGATGGCGCGGGCGGATGCGACCCGGACGGCCACCTCGGCGCTTCCTTCCGCCGGCGGCGGCAGGCTCAGATCGGCGGCGCTGACCGGGGGACGTCCACATGGCAGTCGATCCGGTCGAACAGGGGGCCGCTGATCTTGCCCTGGTACTGGATGCCGCATTTCGGGGCCTGGGAGCAGGCCCGCGACGGGTCGTCCAGATAGCCGCAGCGGCACGGGTTCATCGCCGCGATCAGCTGGAAGCGCGCGGGATATGTCACGTGGTGGTTGGCCCGCGCGATCGTGACCCGCCCGGACTCCAGCGGCTGGCGCAGCGCCTCCAGCACCTGCCGGGGAAACTCCGGCAGCTCGTCCAGGAAGAGCACGCCCTTGTGCGCCAGGCTGATCTCCCCCGGCTTGGCCCGCGAGCCGCCGCCGACCAGGGCCGGCAGGCTGGTGCCCTGGTGCGGTTCCCGGAACTGCCTGTTGCGCAGCATCCTGCCGCCCTGGAGATGCCCGGCGACGCTGTGGATCATCGAGACCTCCAGCGCCTCCCTCGGCTCCAGCGGCGGCAGGATGCCGGGCAGGCAGGAGGCCAGCATGGACTTGCCCGATCCCGGCGGGCCGACCATCAGCAGGTTGTGGTTTCCCGACGCCGCCACTTCCAAGGCGCGCTTGGCGGTCTCCTGGCCCTTCACGTCGCGCAGGTCGCGCATGCTGGTGGAGATTTCCTCCATGTGCGGGCGGGACGGGGCCAGCACCTGGGTTCCCTTGAAGTGGTTGATCAGCGACAGCAGGGACGGGGCCGCCAGCACCTCCAGCCCCTTGGCCCAGGCGGCCTCGCTGCCGCAGGCGGCGGGGCAGATCAGGCCGCGTTCCTGCTGGAGCGCCCCGATCGCCGCCGGCAGCACGCCCGCGACGGCGGTCAGGCTGCCGTCGAGCGCCAGCTCGCCCAGCGCGGTGTAGCCGGCGATCTCCTCCACCGGCAGGACGCCCATGGCGGCGAGCAGCCCCAGGGCGATCGGCAGGTCGTAGTGGCTGCCCTCCTTCTGCACGTCGGCCGGCGCCATGTTGACGGTGATGCGCTTGGGCGGCAGCGACAGGCCCAGCGCCTGGAAGGCGCCGCGCACCCGTTCCCGGCTCTCGCCGACCGCCTTGTCCGGCAGGCCCACGACGGTGAAGGCGACCACGCCGCCGGAGACCTGGACCTGCACATCGATGTTCAGGACCTCGATGCCCTGGAATGCAACCGTATTGACCCGCGCAACCAACGTGACGCCCTCCGACTGCCGACGCACGCGACTGTATGGGGTTGGCGTGCACCTTGCCAGCATCGTCACGGGATCGGGGCGGCGTTCTCCTCCGGTCGGATTGCCGCAGGCTTGCCGGACAGGCAACATATCCGCCCGCCGCGCCTTCAATCCCCATATGAGGGCTTCGCCGCGGGACGAATCGCATTTGTCGGAACCTGGCAGCGTGGTAAGAGGCGACGGTACCGGTCCGGGACGGCGGACCGGCCGATCTGACGACATTCGGGGATGGCAGGCTGGCGATGCGGAACTTGACTTCGGAAGGGCAGGCGAGGATCGCCGAGATCGCCCAGCGCCACGGCATCAGCACCGACGGCGCGATGACCATGCTGGACGCGCTGGTGCGCGGCGGCGGCACCATGGCCCAGTTCAGCCATCCCGACTTCGGCGGCTCGGGCCAGTGGATGATGGGCGGCATGACCATGGTCAGCGACCTGTTCAACAACGCGCTGAAGGCCCGGGTCGACAATATCTGCATCGAGCTGTCCAACCTGCTGGCCAACGACCAGGGGTGGCTGTGGGAGCCGGCGCCGCCCCAATTCCAGTCATCCCAACCCTCTTCGAGCCTGTCCGGATCGTACGGCGGGTGGAATTCCGGGTCCTGGTGGCCGGCCGAACTGGGCCAACCGAACTCCAGCGGCGGCCAGAACGACATCCGCTACGCCTATTTCGGCCACGCGAACCGCCTGGCGGTCGATATCGCCGGGACGGTGACGGTCTACGATACCGGCGACCACATGATTTCCGGCGTGTCGCAGCAGCAGGGGAACGGCTGGACCGTGACCTTCACCAGCCAGTACGGCACGGTCCCGGTCAGCAGCCTGCGCGTCGTCGGCGGGGCCGGGGAGCAGCCCGTTCCGTCACCCACGCCCACTTTCCCGGAGCCGTCCCCCATGCCGGCACCGTCCCCCATGCCGGCGGCATCGCCCGCCGCCTCGGGAGGCGCCGCGCTGGAGCAGGATTATCTGTCGGGCAGCACCTGGACCTTCGGCCCGGCCGGCGGCGAGCCGTTCGGCATCGTCACCCTGTCGCCCGAAGGGGGCATCGCGGGGGATGTCGATCCGCGGGCGCGGTTCTGGTCCGTCGAGAACGGCGTGCTGAGCTTCTACGATGCCGATGGCCGCACCTCGGTGCGCTTTTCAGCCCTCGCGCCGGAGGGTGGCGCCACGGTGATCAGGGGCGACGATCCGTCCGTTCCCGGTGACGGCTATGTCCTGCGCAGTCCCGGCGTGCCGGAGGTGCAGCCGTCGCCGGCCTCCGCGCCCGGCACCCTGCCGATCCCGGTCGATCTCAGCGCCGGGGATTGGGCGCTGGAGGATGCTTCCGGCCAGACCCTCGCGACGCTCCGCCTGATGCGGGACCAGTCGATCGCGGGCGGCCGCCCGACCGAGACGCGCTGGCGGACCGATGGCGACACGCTCGTCCTGCTCCACGGCAGCGGCCGGCCGACCGCCCGGTTCGACACGTTCCAGTTCCGCGCCGGGCGGTGGTCGCTGACCGGCTCGCTCCAGAGCGATCCGGGCGTGTCCCTGACCCTCCGCCAAACCTGACCCGAAACGATCTGGATCATCCATGCGCCTTCAACTCAGCACCTGGCCCGAGGTCGAGACCTACCTGAAGACGTCGAAGGGGATCATCATTCCTATCGGCTCGACGGAACAGCACGGTCCCAACGGCCTGATCGGCACCGACGCCATCTGCGCGGAGGAGATCGCGCTGGGCGTCGGCGCCGCCGCCGGGGCGCTGGTCGGGCCGACGATCGGGGTGGGCATGGCCGTCCACCACATGGAGTTCCCCGGCACCATGACGCTGCGGCCCTCGACCCTGGTGCTGGTCATCCGGGACTATGTCACGGCGCTGGCCGAGCACGGGTTCGAACGCTTCCTGTTCATCAACGGCCATGGCGGCAACATCGCGACCGTGCGCGCCGCCTTCAACGAGGTCTACGCGGAGCTTCGGGCGGCCCGGGGCGCCTCGGCCCCGGAGGTGCGCTGCCGGGTGATCAGCTGGTGGGAGAACGAGAGCGTCTACGGCCTGAGCAAGGAGCTGTTCGGGTCGTCCGAGGGCAGCCACGCGACCCCCAGCGAGGTGTCCGTGGTGCAGTACCTCTATCCGGACCACATCAAGGGAGCGCCGCTCGATCCGCCGGTGGCGCCCAGCAGCCAGTTCTACGACGCCCGCGACTACCGCCGCCGCTTCCCCGACGGCCGGATCGGCTCCAACCCCGGGCTGTCCCGGCCGGAGCACGGCAAGCGGCTGTACGACGCCGCCGTGGCGGCTCTCGCCGACAAGTACCGGAGCTTCGTCGGCGAGGCTTGAGGAGAAGGTCGCCCAAAGCCGAACGCAGTCTTACGCAGATCGGAATCTGTGTCCATCTGCGTGCATCTGCGGACAATCAGATCGGCTTGCCCGTATGCCGCTCGTGGTGGCGGGTCTCGATTGCGTCCCACAGCCCGACTTCGAGCTGGACGCCATCCAGGCGGTTGATCTCCTGGATGCCGGTCGGCGAGGTGACGTTGATCTCGGTCAGGTAGTCGCCGATCACGTCGATCCCGACGAATACCAGCCCCTTCTCCCGCAAGGTCGGCCCGATCGCGGCGCAGATGTCGCGCTCGCGGGTGGTCAGCTTCGTCTGACGGGCGCTGCCGCCGGCGTGGAAGTTGGCCCGCGCCTCCCCGGTGACGGGGATGCGGCTGACGGCGCCGCCGGGCTCGCCGTCGATCAGGATGATCCGCTTGTCGCCCTCGCGGATCTCGGGAAGGTACTTCTGGACGATCACCGGCTCGCGGTAGAGCTGGGTGAACATCTCCAGCAGCGAACCCAGGTTCTCGTCGTCCGGCTTCAGGTGGAAGACGCCGGCCCCGCCGTTGCCGAACAGCGGCTTGACGATGATGTCCTTGAACTCGTCGCGGAAGGACAGGATCTCCGCCTTGTCGCTGGTGATAAGGGTCGGCGGCATCAGGTCGGGAAAATGGGTGACGAACAGCTTCTCCGGCGCGTTGCGCACATGGACCGGGTCGTTGATGACCAGCGTGTCGGTCTGGATATGCTCCAGCAGGTGGGTCGCCGTGATGTAGGCCATGTCGAACGGCGGGTCCTGGCGCATCAGCACCACGTCCATGGTCGCCAGGTCCAGCACCTGCTCCCCGCCGAAGGTGAAGTGGTTGCCGTACTCCCGCCGGACCTCCAGGGGGCGTACGCGCGCGTACAGGCGGCCCTGGCGGAAGCTGAGATGCTGCGGCAGGTAGTGGAACAGCGCATGGCCGCGGCGCTGCGCTTCCAGGGCCATCATGAAGCTGCTGTCGGCATCGATGTTGATGCCTTCGATCGGGTCCATCTGGATGGCGACGGCGAGACTCATCGGGGGCTCCGCGGCGGAACGTTTTGAAGTTGGATCGGCTGGGGATGGATCAATTGAGGCGTGTCTTGAGTTGCTGGATCAGCAGCGCGGTCTGGTGGCGGAGGAGATCGTTGCCGCCCAGCTCCATGAAGGTCTCCAGCGCGCCCACCGCCGCCGCCAGGTTCCCGGCATGGGCGTTCAGCAGGCCGGATTCACGCCACAGCGTGGCCTCGTTGGGAGCGAACAGCAGCATGCCGTCCAGCACCTCGACCGCCTTGTCCACCCGGTCGGCCTTCAGGAACCGGAGCTTCAGGTTGTTCTGCAGGCGAAGCAGGATGTCCCGGTTGCCCACCGTCGCGTAATATTCCGGGGTCAGCTCGGCATCGGCCCCGGCCGCGATCTTCAGCAGGTCGCGCAGTTCCATGACGCTACGGGCCTGTCCCTGGTTGAACGGGTCGATGATGATCCGCTCGCCCGCATATTCCAGCCGCACCAGGAAATGGCCGGGAAAGTTCAGGCCGAAGATGCTCCAGCCCTGGGCGCGGGCCGACTGGATGAACAGGATGCCGAGCGCGACCGGCAAGCCCTTCTTCCGGTCGATCACCCGCATCATGTTGGCGTTCTGGATGTCGTCGTAGGTCAGCGTGTCGCCCTCGTAGCCGTGCCGGGCGACCAGCACGTCCTGAAGGGCGGCGACCCGCGCTTCCAGGCTGTCCTCCTCGGGAGGGTTCAGCTCCGCGACCTCGCGGGCCAGCAGCGACAGGTGATCCCGATAGCGGTCCAGCTCCGTTTCGGGCTGTTCCAGGGCGGCCAGGGCGAGCGCCGCCTCGGCCAGATCGATTTCCTCGTCCTGTTGGGTCCCGACGCGGCGCAGGACGTCCTTGGCTTCCAGTCGGCTGATCACGGCTCTTCTTCTCATGGCGTCCGGGAACGGCGAGCGATGGCCGCGGCCATGGCGAAGACGGCGGCCAGGGCGGACATAGAGCATAAACCATGCAAGGGAACAACCCACCTGTCCGGCCACCTGTCCGGCCACCAGCCCGCTTCCCGGCACCGGAAACCCCTCATGCGCCCTCCCGCCAGGCGTCGGTCACGTGGCGCGGCCACCGGCCGGGAACGACCATCATCACGTCGAAGCGGATCGCCAGCCCGTTGAGGGCGGGGTTGCGGGCGACGAAGGCCAGGGCCGCGCGTTCCAGCCTCCGGCGCTGGCGCGGCGTGACGGCGGCGCCCGCCGCGTACAGGGAGCCGCGGGCCTTGACCTCGACGATGGCGACGGTGCCGCCGCGCCGGGCGACGATGTCGATCTCGCCCTGGGGACAGCGCCAGCCGCGCGCCAGGATGCGGTAGCCCTTCAGCCGCAGGGCCAGGCGGCACAGCGCTTCCGACCAGCGGCCGCGGCGCCATGCGGCCAGCCGAACCGGGTTCGCGGCGCTCTTCGAGGTGCCTTTCGAAGGGTCAGCCGCCATCGTCCTCTCCCTCCGGGGGCGGCTCGGCGGGACCGTTGCGGGACAGCTCCAGGGCACGGGCATAGACCTGGCGGCGCGGCCAGCCGGTTTGGGCCGCCACCTCCGAGGCCGCGTCGCGCACGCTCATGCGCTCCATCGCCACGGCCAGCGCCCGGTCCACCGAGGATTCGTCGGCGGCGCCGGCGCCTTCCTCCGGCGGCCCGACGACGACCACGATCTCGCCCTTGGGCGGGCCGCGCTCGGCATAATGGGCCGCCAGCTCGGACAGCCGGCCGCGCCGAACCTCCTCGAACATCTTGGTCAGCTCGCGCGCCACGGCGGCCTCGCGGTCGCCCAGGACGGCTTGCAGGTCGGCCAGCGCCGCGGCCAGCCGCTCCTTGCTCTCGAAGAAGACCAGCGTCGCGCGGATGCCCGCCAGCTCGTGGGCGGCGGCGCGGCGCGCGGCCGACTTGGGCGGCAGGAACCCGGCGAACAGGAAGCGGTCGGTCGGCAGGCCCGACAGCACCAGCGCCGTCACCGGCGCGCTGGCCCCGGGCAGGGTGGTGACCGGCAGCCCGGCCGCGACGCAGTCTCGCACCAGCTTGTATCCGGGATCGGAGATCAGCGGCGTGCCGGCGTCGGAGACCAGGGCGATGGTCTCCCCCGCGCCAAGCCTTTCCAGCAGCACCGGCCGCATCTTCGCGGCGTTGTGCTCGTGGTAGGAGATCATCGGCGTGCCGATGCCGTGCGCGTTCATGAGCTTGCGGGTGACGCGGGTGTCCTCGCAGGCGATCGCGTCGGCCGCGCGCAACACCGACAGCGCCCGCAGCGTTATGTCTGCGGCATTGCCGATGGGAGTTGCGACGAGGTAGAGGCCGGGGGTCGGTTTACTTGGGCTGCCGGTCCCGCTACCTTCCCGGCTCTCGCCCGCCCCTATCGAAGTGGAGTCCGTCGGTGACACGTTTGGCGACTTTTCCAGATATCCTGAAGCCGGTATGGCTGGCGGCCGGCCTGCTGGCCCTGGCCGCCTGTGCGCCCACCGTAAGACCTGAACCACCGCAGGCGCAAGCGGAGCAAGCGCCGATCACGACGGAACCGCTGCAGCCCATCGCCCCGGTGGACCGCACCGTCAAGGTGGCGCTGCTGGTGCCCCTGACCGGCAACGCCGCGGAACTCGGCCAGGGCATGCTCGAAGCGGCGCAGATGGCGCTGTTCGATCTGGGCGACGATAGTTTGCAGCTGATCCCGCGCGACACCAAGGGCACGCCCGGCGGCGCCAGCGAGGCCGCCCGCGCCGCAATCGCCGACGGCGCCCAACTCATCCTGGGGCCGCTGTATTCATCCTCGGTAGGGGTGGTTCGGCCGGCGGTGCAGGGCGCCGGCCTCAGCATGATCTCGTTCTCCAACAACCTGAACCAGGCGGGCAGCGGCGCCTGGACGATCGGCTTCTCGCCCGAGAACCAGGTTCGCCGCGTGGTCTCCTACGCCCGGTCGCAGGGCATCAGCCGGATCGGGTCGCTGGCGCCGCGCGACGCCTACGGCGACGCCGTCAGTTCGGCGCTCAACACGGCGGCGCTGGACGTCGGCGCCCGGATCGTCCGGACCGAGCGCTACGATCCGTCGGCCACCGACCTGTCGCCGGCGGTCCAGTCGCTGGCGTCCGGCGGTCCGGGGAGCCTGGACGCCGTCATGCTGGCGGAGGGCGGTCCCAAGCTGCGCAGCGCCGCGTCGCTGCTGCCGGCCTTCCAGATCGACCCGGCCCAGGTGAGGCTGCTGGGCACCGGCATGTGGGACGACCCGACCCTGGGGAGCGAGCCGGCGCTGGTCGGCGGCTGGTACGCCGCCCCCGATCCCGCCGCGCGCCGCGATTTCGAGCAGCGATTCGAGGCGGTCTACGGCCGCCGGCCGCCGCGCCTCTCCACGCTGGCCTACGACGCGGCGGCGCTCGCCGCGGTGCTGGCCCGGAACGGTGGCCCGGCCCCGTTCGACATGATGGCTCTGACCAACCCCAACGGCTTCGCCGGGGTTGACGGCATCTTCCGCCTGCGCCCCGACGGCCTAGTCGACCGCGGCCTCGCGGTGATGGAGGTGACGCCCGACGGCAACCGGGTGATCGACCCCGCGCCCAGCAGCTTCCAGTCCCTGGGGTTCTAGGGATCAGGCCGAGACATTTGGTTCCAAGCGTTGTGCCGCGGCCCAACGCATCGCAAAACATGAAGTGAGCGAATCATTCGTACCGGCCGAAACGATTGTGGCTCGGCACAGTGGTTTCGATTGATTTACCGTAGGTCGGCCTCGGCCGAAGGCCGACGCCGACAGCATGGCCGGAGCGTTGACGTGGGGTGTCGGCGTTCGCCCTGACGGGCGAAGGCCGACCTACGGCACTCCGCTCCACCGAATATTATCAAAGACACTGTACAGGACCACTAGGCGACGATCTGTAAGCGGACGCGGCCCGCGCAGCGCCGCCCGCCCGCGAATCACGAGCCTCCCTCGGGGAAGTTGCCGGGGGCTGCCGTGCGCCCGCTCGACCAGAGCGTTGCAGCTGGCCTCCACCGGCCCCGGACGTCCTGCTGGTGTGGTGCTGCCGTAATGCCATGAGGGATTCCTTCGGACGAATGACGCGATGGCGCCGCCTTGTCCGCGCATACGAAGGGCGCTGTGACGTGCCGAACGGCATGATATTTCCCGCAATAGGGTCATCCATGCCCCGGAGACTCTCGCTCAAGCCTCTCCTGTCACGCCATGAAGCGCATCTTCGGTCCTCCCGGACGGTTCGGAAGGGCGGAGTGCTTGATCCGCCAACCACAAAGGGTCATGGTGCTGCTCGTAGCTACAACGTAGCCCGATGATTTGAAAAGGTGTTGCCATGGCTGCAACCGAGGTCGTCCGCGCTCGAATCGACGCCGATCTGAAGAGGGAAGCCAGTGCCGTCCTCTCCGAGATGGGGCTCTCCGTGTCCGACGCGATCCGGCTGATGTTGGTGCGCATCGCTGCCGATCGGGCCTTGCCCTTCGAGATCCGCGTACCGAACGACAAGACGCAGGCCGCGCTGCGAGCGGCGCGGCAGGGCGAGGTTACGCAGTTCGACGATGTCGCGGCCCTGATGGCGGACCTCAACGACCGCGACGAGTGACCGGTCAGGCGGCATCCCGAACCGCGCCCGCCCGCCTCTCGCCCGGAATCCGGGGCTTCACGCCGGCAGGAGCCGGGCGAGCAGGGCGTTCAGGCGCTGGCGGCCCGCCGGGGTGGCGCGCAGGCGGGTCGGAGTCAGCTCCACGAAGCCGCCCGCCACCATCCGCTCCAGCCCGGCGGGATCGAGCGCCCGGTCCACCGTCAGGCCGGTCTCCTCCCGGAGCCGGGCGAGCGGCACTCCCTCGGTCAGGCGCAGGCCCATCATCAGCATCTCTACCAGCCGCTCGCCCGGCGCCACCTCCTCGGTCGCGTGGCCGCCGTGGCCGTTGCGGTCCACCAGGTCCAGCCAGGCCTCCGGCGCGCGGTGGGCGCGAGTCGCGTATTTGGCGCCGTCCAGGGTGAGCCGGCCATGGGCGCCGGGACCCACGCCGACATAGTCGCCATAGCGCCAATAGGTCAGGTTGTGGCGCGATTCCTCGCCCGGCCGGGCATGGTTGGAGATCTCGTAGGCCGGCAGGCCGGCGCCTTCCAGCAGCGCCTGGGTCGCCTCGTACAGGTCGCCGGCCAGCTCGTCGTCCGGCAGGGCGAAGGCGCCTCGATTGTACAGGGTGTGGAAGCGCGTCCCTTCCTCGATCGTCAGCTGATAGACCGACAGGTGCCCGACCGCGTGGTCCAGCGCCCGGCGCAGCTCCCCCTCCCACGCCGCGACCGACTGGTCCGGGCGGGCATAGATCAGGTCGAACGAGAAGCGGTCGAAGTGGCGCGCGGCGAGGCCGATGGCGCCCAGCGCCTCCGAAGCGCTGTGGGCGCGGCCCAGGAACTTCAGCGACTCGTCGTCGAGCGCCTGGATGCCCAGCGACACCCGGTTGACCCCGGCCGCCCGGAACCCCTCGAAGCGGGTCGCCTCGACCGAGGTCGGATTGGCCTCCAGCGTGATCTCCAGGCCGGGGACGGTGTTCCAGCGCGCGCCCACCCGATCGATCACGGCGGCGACGGTGGCCGGCTCCATCAGCGACGGCGTGCCGCCGCCGAAGAAGATCGAGGTCACCGTCCGGCCCGCCGTCAGGCCGGCGTAGTGGTCCAGCTCCCTCAGCAGCGCCGCCCGCCAGCGGGCGTGGTCCACCCCGTCCCGGACATGGCTGTTGAAGTCGCAGTAGGGGCACTTGGCCAGGCAGAACGGCCAATGGACATAGATGCCGAAACCGGGTTCCGATCCGTCCCGGGAACTCATTTCAAGGTCCTTCAACCGAAACACCGCTCCACGAGCTGGCGGAAGGCATCGGCGCGGTGGCTGATCCGGTGCTTCTCGTCCGGGTCCATCTCGCCGAAGGTGACGTCGTAACCGTCGGGCACGAACATCGGGTCGTAGCCGAAGCCGTTCGCCCCGCGCGGCGGCCAGGCCAGCGTGCCGTAGACCCGGCCCTCGACCGACTCGCAATGCCCGTCGGGCCAGGCCAGCGTCAGCGCGCTGACGAAATAGGCCGCGCGGTCGCCGTCCGCCAGCTCGCGCCGGACCCGCTCCATGGCGACGGCGAAGTCCTTGTCCGGCCCGGCCCAGCGCGCGGAATAGATGCCCGGCTGCCCGCCGATCGCCGGCACCACCAGCCCGCTGTCGTCGGACAGCGCGATCAGCCCGCTGGCGGTGGCGGCGGCCCTTGCCTTCAGCTCGGCGTTGGCGACGAAGCTGTCGCCGGTCTCCTCCGGCTCGGGCAGGTCGAGTTCCGCCGCCGAGCGGAACCGGGCCACGTAGGGGCCGAGCAGCGCCGATATCTCGCGCACCTTCCCCTTGTTGTGGCTGGCGACCACCAGCGTGTCGCCGTCGAACTTCCTGGTCATCGGGATTCCTGGATGTTACGGGCCCTGAATAATGCGAATCATGCTCACGACAGGCCGAGGGCGGCCTTCTGAAGCAGGGTCAGCTCGGCGACGCCCTTCTGGGCCAGCGCCAGCAGCTCCATGAACTGGTCCTGGCTGAACGGCTTCTCCTCCGCGGTGCCCTGCACCTCGACGATGCCGCCGCTGCCGGTCAGCACGAAGTTGGTGTCGGCCTGGGCGGTCGAATCCTCGGCATAGTCCAGGTCCAGCACGGCCACGCCGTTATAGATCCCGGCCGAGATGCCGGCCACCGAGTCGGTCATCGGGACCGATTTCAGCTTGCCGATCTCCACCAGATGCCTGAACGCGAGGTAGAGCGCCACGTAGCTGCCGGTGATCGCCGCCGTGCGGGTGCCGCCGTCGGCCTGGATCACGTCGCAGTCGACCTTGATCTGGGTCTCGCCCATGCCGGAGCGGTTGGTGACCGCGCGGAGCGAGCGGCCGATCAGGCGCTGGATCTCCTGCGTGCGGCCGGACTGCCGGCCCTTGGCTGCCTCGCGGTCGGTGCGGCTGCCGGTGGAGCGCGGCAGCATGCCGTATTCGGCGGTGACCCAGCCCAACCCGGTGTTGCGCAGGAACGGCGGGACCCGCTCGTCCACGCTGGCGGTGCACAGCACATGGGTGTCGCCGAACCTGACGAGGCAGGAACCCTCGGCATATTTCGAGAAGCCCGGTTCCAGGCTGATCTGACGCAGGGCGTCGGGAAGGCGGCCGGAAGGGCGCATGATGCTGTGTCCCGTGAATAGGTGTGGATGCGGAGGGGCAAGCTAGCCGCTCGCCGGCCCCCCGTCCAGTGCGGTCCGGCCCGGCACCGGACAAGGACCGGCGGGGCGCCCCGGTTGATTCGCGGCAAGGCCCTGACTACATTGCAGGTCCGGCCAGGACGGCCGGGAGCAACCGGCTGGGAGGCCGCACATCGTGCCGTCAGCGTCGTCGAAGCTCATATGATCAGCGAACTGAACCAGCGCTCGCGAGACATCTTCCGCACCATCGTCGATGCCTACGTGGAAACGGGCGAGCCGATCGGCTCCCGCACCATCTCGCGCCGGCTCGGCATTTCCCTGTCGCCGGCGACGATCCGCAACGTCATGGCCGACCTGGAAGACTTAGGCCTGCTCTACGCGCCGCACACGTCGGCCGGCCGCCTGCCGACCGAGGCGGGCCTGCGCCTGTTCGTCCACGGCCTGCTGGAACTAGGCCGGCTGTCCGACCAGGAGCGGGAAAGCATCGACGCCAAATGTGCGACATCGGGCCGCAGCCTGCCCGACGTGCTGGCCGAGGCGTCGTCCATGCTGTCGGGCCTGTCCAGCTGCGCCGGGCTGGTGCTGGCGCCCAAGACCGACCGGGCGCTGAAGCATATCGAGTTCGTCAACTTGGCGCCCGGCCGGGCGCTGGTGGTCCTGGTGACGGAGGACGGGCTGGTCGAGAACCGGGTGGTCGAGGTGCCGCTGGGGATGCCGGCCTCGACCCTCCAGACGGCGTCCAACTACCTCAACGCCCGGCTGATCGGCCGCACCCTGGACGAGGCCAAGACCGCCGTGGTGCGGGAGATCGACGAGCAGCGCACCCAGCTGGACGAGCTGTCGTCGCGGGTGGTGGAAGCCGGGCTGGCGACCTGGGCCGGCTCCGGATCGACCGGCCACCTGATCGTGCGCGGCCAGGCGAAACTGCTTGACGACGTGACCGCGCTTTCCGATCTGGAGCGCATCCGCGCCCTGTTCGAGGCGCTGGAGACCAAGGAGGCGATGCTGCGCCTGCTCGACGCCGCCAACAAGGCGGAGGGCGTGCAGATCTTCATCGGCGCCGAGAACACCCTGTTCAGCCATGCCGGCTGTTCGATGATCATCGCCCCCTACCAGGACAGCCGCGAGCAGATCGTCGGCGCGATCGGCGTGATCGGTCCGACCCGGATCAATTACGCGCGGATCATCCCCATGGTGGATTATACCGCCAAGGTGATCGGCCGCCTGCTCGGCTGACCGCCCGGCTTCCGGAGTTCCCCGGAATTCATCGCAACCCATTCATCGAGCCACGAACCGAGTATTTGCCATGAACGAAACCCAGAAGAAGCCCAACGAGGCCGACACCGACACGGCCCCCGCCCCCGAAGCTCCCGAAACGGTTGCGGCGCCCGGCGAGGAAGCCGCCGGTTCGGACGGCCAGGGCGACACCCAGGGCGGAGATCGGGTTGCGGCGCTGGAGGCCGAGGTCGCCGGCCTCAAGGACCAGCTCCTCCGGACCCTGGCCGAGACCGAGAACATCCGCCGCCGCGCCCAGCGCGAGCGCGAGGACACCGCCAAGTACGCGGTCAGCAGCTTCGCCAAGGAACTGCTGGCGGTCGCCGACAACCTGCGCCGGGCGGTCGACGCCGTTCCGGCCGATCAGCGCGAGCAGGACGAGGTGATGAAGAACCTGCTGGTCGGCATCGAGGCGACCGAGCGCCAGCTCCACGCCGCGTTCGACCGCGGCGGCATCAAGAAGATGGAAGCCCTGGGCGAGCAGTTCGATCCCAACTTCCACCAGGTGGTGTTCGAGGTCGAGGCCACCGGCAAGCCCGGCGGCACAATCGTCCAAGTGCTCCAGGACGGCTACACCATCCACGGCCGCCTGCTGCGCGAAGCCATGGTCGGCGCCGCCAAGCGCGGGGCCGACGAGCCGGTAAGCCGGGTCGACACCCAGGCCTGACCGGCTTCCGTCCAGTGGTCCGGCACAACGATACGGTCGGCTCTCCGTAGGTCGGCCTCGGCCGAAGGCCGACGCCGACACCTTGGCCGGAGCGCCGATGCAGGGCGTCGGCGTTCGCCCTGACGGGCGAAGGCCGACCTACCGCTTTCGATTTCCGAGTCCCCTCAGGATATCAGATAGCCGCCGTCCACCGGCAGCACCGTGCCGGTGATGAAGGCGGCCGCCGGGGAGCACAGGAAGACCACCGCCCCGGTCAGGTCCTGCGGCGTGCCCCAGCGCTTCATGGGGGTGCGGGACAGGATCGCCTCCGACCGGGCGGGGTCTTCCTGAAGGCCCTGGGTCAGAGCGGTCGCGATCCAGCCCGGCGCTATGGCGTTGACCCGGATGCCATCCATGGCCCAGGCGATCGCCAGGCTCTTGGTCAGCTGCGCGATGCCGCCCTTGCTGGCGCTGTAGGCCGGCACCAGCCCCCCGCCGAAGAAGCTCAGCATCGAGGCGAGGTTCACGATGCTGCCGCCCTGCCGGGCCAGCAGCGGACGGCAGGCGGTGCACAGGCGCATGGTGCCGGTCAGGTTGACGTCCACCACCCGCTCGAAACCGTCGAGGTCGAATTCCGCGCCGCGCCGGATGATGCCGGCCGCGTTCACCAGGATGTCCAGCCGGTCCAGTCCCTTGGCGAGGCGCTCGACCGCCTGCGCGTCGGTCACGTCCAGGTCCACGGTCTGGATCGGTCCGGTCGGGTCGGGCACCGCGTCCGCCATCGGCAGGCCGGCGGCGACCACATGGCAGCCGGCATCGGCCAGCCCGGCCGCGATGGCGGCGCCGATCCCGCTGGTCCCTCCGGTCACCAGCGCGCGGCGGCCGGAGATGTCGAAAGCCGAGATTGCAGGCGTTTGGTCGGTCATCTTGGCGTTGATCCTCCGTCCCTGATCGGTTCTTCGATTCGTTTCGTTATCAACACGTTTACCTCAGGTCGGCGCGGATGGACAGACCCCACCACGCCGCCTAAACTTCCGCCGCCAAACAAGGGGGCCGGGCATCCGGCATCGGACCCCCAAGGGGACGGAGGAAGACGAGATGACGACGCCCGGAGCGGAATTCCTGAAAGCACGCGACTTCCTGATCGAACATCGCGAGGATTACGAGACCGCGTACCGCGATTTCCGTTGGCCGGAGTTCGAAACCTTCAACTGGGCGCTGGATTATTTCGATCCCATGGCGCGCGGCAACGACAGGACCGCCCTGTGGATCGTCGAGGAAGGCGGCGCCGAGACGAAGCTGACCTTTTCGCAGATGGCCGAGCGTTCCGACCGTGTGGCCACCTGGCTGCGCTCCCAGGGCGTGCGGCGCGGCGACCCGATCCTGCTGATGCTCGGCAACGTGGCGCCGCTGTGGGAAACCATGCTGGCGGCGATCAAGCTGGGCGCCGTGCTGATCCCCAGCACCACCCTGCTGAACGCCGAGGACCTCGCCGACCGGATCGAGCGGGGCCGGGTCGCCCACGTGATCGCCGGGGCGGAGGACGCCGCCAAGTTCGACGGCCTGCCCGGCGCCTACACCCGGATCGCGGTCGGCGCCGCCGCCGCGCCGGAAGGCTGGCGCCGCTTCGAGGACGCCTACGGCTCGCCCTCCTCGTTCGAGCCGGACGGCCCGACCCGCGCCGACGACCCGCTGCTGCTCTACTTCACCTCCGGCACCACGGCCAAGGCCAAGCTGGTGGAGCACAGCCACCGCAGCTATCCGGTCGGCCACCTCTCGACGCTCTACTGGCTGGGGCTGATGCCCGGCGACATCCACCTGAACATCAGTTCGCCCGGCTGGGCCAAGCATGCCTGGAGCAATTTCTTCGCGCCGTGGAACGCCGGGGCGGCGGTCTTCGTCTACACCTACAAGCGGTTCTCGGCGCCCGACATGCTGTCGGTGATCGCGCGCTGCGGAGTCACCACCCTGTGCGCGCCGCCAACGGTGTGGCGCCTGTTCATCCAGGAGGACCTGAAGTCCTATCCGGTCAAGCTGCGCGACCTGATCGGCGCCGGCGAGCCGCTCAACCCGGAAGTGATCGACACGGTGCGCGAAGCCTGGGGCATCACGATCCGCGACGGCTACGGCCAGACCGAGACGACGGCCCAGATCGCCAACCCGCCGGGCCAGCCGGTCAAGCCCGGCTCCATGGGACGCCCGCTGCCGGGATATGTGGTGAAGCTGCTCGACGCCGACGGAATGGAACGGCCCGAAGGCCAGGTCTGCCTGATGCTCGACCGCCGGCCGGTCGGCCTGATGACCGGCTACCGCGACGATGACGCCCGTACGGACGAGATCATGGCGGGCGGCTACTACCGCACCGGCGATGTCGCGATGAAGGACGAGGACGGCTACCTGACCTATGTCGGCCGGGCCGACGACGTGTTCAAAGCCTCCGACTACCGGATCAGCCCCTTCGAGCTGGAGAGCGCGCTGATCGAGCATGAGGCGGTGGCCGAAGCTGCCGTGGTGCCGAGCCCCGATCCCCTGCGGCTGGCGGTTCCCAAGGCCTATCTGGTGCTGACCGCGGGCTGGCGGCCCGACCGGGAGACCGCGCTGGCGATCTTCCGCCACGTCCGCCGGCACCTGGCGCCCTACAAGCGGGTGCGCCGGATCGAGTTCGCCGACCTGCCCAAGACCATCTCCGGCAAGATCCGCCGCGTCGAGCTTCGCCGCGCGGAGGAGGGAAGGCCGGGCGGCGCCGGACGGAGCCCACTGGAGTTCTGGGAAGAGGATTTCCCGGAGCTGAAGGAACAGTCCTGACCGGCCGGAACGGCAAGGGGCGGGAGTGCCGGACCTCTCGGCCGGGCACTCCCGCCCCCAATCCTCCGACTCCGGATCAGAAGTCCAGACGGGTGCCCACGACGAAGACGTAGCCTTCGTTGCTGAAGGTCGGGCCGGCGGTGGCCGGGCGGACATCCTCGTCGACGAACATCAGGTCGGACTGCACGACGAGGCCCGGCGCCAGGGTATAGGCGACGCCGACGCCGTACGACTTGTAGTCGCTGGCATAGGTCGAGGCGTCTCCCTTGTAGCCTTCGGCATCCATGTAGCTGGCGCCGACGGCGATCGGGCCGGCGGTGTAGCTCAGGCCGAGATGCCACACGGACTGGTCGTTGTCGACGGCGCCGGTGGGAACGTTGAAGTCGTCGGCTTCCACATAGCCGCCGCCCAGGACGAAGCCGCCGAAGCCGACCTGGCCGCCGACGTTCCAGGCGGTGAAGTCCTCCAGGGTGCCGATGAGGGGGTTGCCCTGGCCCGAGGCCGTCGAGATGGTGGCGCCGGCCGCGACGGAGAATCCGCCGAACTCGCCGGTGTAGTTGATGCCGCCCTCGATCCAGTCCTTGTAGCTCAGGTTCACGTCCTCCAGGGCGACCACGTTCTGGCCCTGGCTGTCGCTCTCCGGCGCATAGCTGACGCCGGCCTGGAAGCCCGCGAACCGCGGGGTCAGGTACATGACCTTGGTCGCGTCGCCCGAGTTCGGGATATGGATGCCGAACGCGATCTGCGAGCCGAGGGCGAGGCCGGTGTCGGATTCGGCCCCCAGGAAGTCGTAGGCATCGCCGTCGATCTGCTCGATGCCGATCACCGGCGCATAGATCTTCAGGGTGTCGGCGGCGCCGTCGAAGTCGCCGAGTTCGAGCCGGCCCCAGGTGCCGCCGAGATAGACCGACGCCTCGTCGGTGCCGACGCTGGTGGCGCTGCCGCCGGTGCTGTTCTGAAGTTCGACCTTGGCGCCGTAGAGCAGGCCGTTGTCGGCCTTGCCGTCGGCGCGGACGACGATCTCGGTCTCGAGCTGGAACTCACGGTCGGTGCGGCCCGGCGCGTCGTCCTCGTAGAAGCCGGCGAAGAACTCCGTGTAGCCGCCAAGGCTGACCGTGATCTGGGCTTGTGCAACCGACGCGAACAGCATGCCGCTTGCCAGCGCCGTTCCAGTGAGAAGGATCCGCTTCATAAGTCTGCCCCGTTTGAAGTTTGTTATCCCGATGCCGTCATTGAGTTCATTAGTGCCGTATCGGTCGCCTTATTGATGCGCAAACGCGACAAATCCAAAAGCCGGTTTCTCTGTGACTTAGAAAAAATGCACCCTTCAGTGCTTATTCAGTAACATCATCCAAAATGTCTATATTCATTTAGGCAAAATTATTTGCTTCATCTCCAAAAGTGGTAATTGACTTAGCTGGATTTATGCTCGCCGCACTTCGGGATTGCGGCACCGCGGCGGGATCGGCGGGTTTGACAGCGCCCCCGGCGCGACCCCATATTCCGGAAAACAGGATCGATCGGAACCATGCACCGCTTCGCCAATCCCGCACGCTTTCTCCGCCTGTCCAGCGTCGTTCTGCCGTGGGTGGCGGGTGCCACCGTCGTGCTGACGATCGTCGGGCTCTACCTGGCGCTGTTCGCCTCGCCGCCCGATTACCAGCAGGGCGAAACGGTCCGGATCATGTACATCCATGTCCCGGCGGCCTGGATGGCGCTGTTCGTCTACACCAACATGGCGATCGCGGCGGCCGTCGGCCTGGTCTGGAAGCATCCGCTGGCCGACCTGTTCACCAAGGCCGCCGCCCCCGTCGGGGCCGGCTTCACGGCGGTCTGCCTGATCACGGGCAGCCTGTGGGGCGAGCCGATGTGGGGCACCTGGTGGGTGTGGGATGCCCGGCTGACCAGCGTGCTGATCCTGTTCTTCCTGTACCTGGGCTACATGGCCCTGGTGAACGCCTTCGACGACCCGACCCGCGGCTCCAAGGCCGGCGCCATCCTTCTGCTGGTCGGCGTGGTCAACGTGCCGATCATCAAGTTCTCGGTAGACTGGTGGAACACCCTTCACCAGCCGGCCAGCGTGGTGAGGATGGGCGGCCCGAGCATCGATCCCAGCATGCTGACCCCCCTCCTGATCATGGGCCTGGCCTTCACGACCTACTTCATCACCGTCGTCCTGCTGCGCGTACGCAGCGAGATCGCCGCCCGCAAGATCCAGATGCTCCGCCTGACCCAGGCGCAGGGATAAGGTTTTTTTGGCCGCAGATGCACGCAGATAAACCCAGATAACCTCCGGCTGCCGGCGCTCCGGTCGGCTGCTTGCGATCATCCATCGATCCCATCTGAGTTTATCTGCGTGCATCTGCGGCCAATGACCTTCAGCCCCCCGGCACCGGCAAGGTCATGTCGTCCTTGACCGTCTCCATCACCACATAGGTGTGCGTCTGCTGGACATGGGGCAGGCGCGAGATCGTGTCGCCCAGCAGCCGGCGGTAATGCTGGATGTCACGCGTCCGCACCTTCAGCAGGTAGTCGAAGTCGCCGGCGATCATGTGGCAGGACTGGATTTCCGGCACCCGGCGGACCGCCTCGTTGAAGCGCTCCAGCTCGTCGGCGGTCGTGCCGCGCAGCACCACCTGGACCAGCACCACATGGTCCGCGTCCAGCGCCACCGGGTCCAGCTCGGCCCGGTAGCGCCGGATCACGCCCGCGGCCTCCAGCCGCCTCAGCCGTTCCGAGCAGGGCGTCTTGGTCAGGTTGACCTTGCCGGCCAGTTCCACGACCGAAATCCGGCCGTTCTGCTGAAGCTCGCGCAAGATCGCGCGGTCGATCCGATCCATGCCCCCTCCCAAGCCACTTCGCCTGCCGAATCCGCCAGGGCAGGCATTATGGCTGAAATTCCGCCAAAATCGGAGCCTATGGCTACTGCCGGTCTGGGATAATCCAGGTCATCGAGTTCTTGACTTACAGCTTGACTTACAGGGAGTGCGGTAGCGATGGATCCGGCAGTGCTGCGCGACGACATCGACAGGTCCTATTTCGCCGACGAAGCCGCTACCGTCCATCAACGCATGGAGGCGATCCGGCTGGACCGCGCCGCCCGGCGCAGGATTTCCGACCGGGCCGAGGCGATCGTCCGCCGCCTGCGCACCGATCCCACTCCCAACCTGATGGAGACCTTCCTCGCCGAGTACGGCCTGTCCACGGACGAGGGCGTGGCGCTCATGTGCCTGGCCGAGGCTTACCTCCGGGTGCCCGACGCGCCGACCCTGGACGCGCTGATCCGCGACAAGATCGGCGGAGCCGACTGGTCGAAGCATGCCGGCGAGACCGACAGCCTGCTGGTCAGCGCCTCGACCTGGGCGCTGATGCTGACCGGCAGGATCTTCCGCAACGACTCTCCCGCCGGTCCGCAGGTCGCCGGCACCCTGCGCCGTCTGGTCCAGCGGGTCGGCGAGCCGGTGGTCCGCTCCGCGGTCGCCCAGGCGATGAAGGTCATGGGCCAGCAGTTCGTGCTCGGCCGGACCATCGAGGAGGCGATCCGGCGCGGCGACTCGCGGCGCGCCAAGGGTTACCGCTTCTCCTACGACATGCTGGGCGAGGCGGCGCGGACCGGGCCGGACGCCAGGCGCTACTGGGAAAGCTACGCCGCCGCGATCGACACCATCGCGCGCCACGCCGACGCCAAGGCACCTGTCCACGACAACCCCGGCATCTCCGTCAAGCTGTCGGCGCTCCACCCGCGCTACGAGGCTACCCAGCGCGACCGGGTCCTGGAAGAGCTGGTGCCCGGCCTGCACGCCCTGGCGGTCAAGGCCAGGGACGCCAATATCGGCTTCAACATCGACGCGGAGGAGGCGGACCGGCTGCCCCTGTCCCTCGACGTGATCGAGCGGGTGCTCGAATCGCCCGAACTGGCGGGCTGGGAAGGCTTCGGCGTCGTAGTCCAGGCCTATTCCAAGCAGTGCCTGCCGGTCCTGCGCTGGGTCCGGGCGCTGGCCGACCGGCTCGACCGCAAGCTGGCGGTCCGGCTGGTCAAGGGAGCCTACTGGGACTCGGAGATCAAGAATTCCCAGATGCTGGGCCTGCCGGGCTATCCGGTGTTCACCCGCAAGACCTCGACCGACGTCTCCTATCTCGCGGGTGCCCGGTTCCTGCTGGACAACCGCGACCGCCTCTATCCCCAGTTCGCCACCCACAACGCCCAGACCGCCGCCGCGGTGCTGGAGATGGCCGGCAACGACGGGGGCGGGTTCGAATTCCAGCGGCTGCACGGCATGGGCCAGGCGCTGCACGACCAGTTGCTGGAGGAGGCCGGGCGGCCGTGCCGCATCTATGCGCCGGTCGGCGTCCATAAGGACCTGCTGGCCTACCTGGTCCGCCGGCTGCTGGAGAACGGCGCCAACTCCTCTTTCGTCCACCAACTCCTGGACGAGGACGTGCCGCCGGAAGTGCTGGTGCGCGACCCCATCGCCGCGACCGAGGCGGCACCCTCCGTGCCGAACCCGAAGATCCCGCTGCCGCCCGACCTGTTCAATGGCGAACGGCGCAATTCGGCCGGCTGGAACCTCAACAACCCCGTCATGGCGGCCCGGGTCGAAGCCGGCATGGCGCCGTTCCGCACCGCCCGCTGGACCGCGGCGCCCCTGGTCGGAGGCTCCGTCCTGGACGGGGAGGAAGTGCCGGTGCTGAACCCGGCCTGCCGCACGGACCGGGTCGGCACCGTCCGGCAGGCCGGCAAGGAAGCCGCCGACCGCGCCCTCGACGTCGCGGCCGCCGCCTTCCCGGCCTGGCGCGACCGGACCCCGGCCGAGCGCGCGGCGATCCTGGACCGCATCGCCGACCTCTACGAGGCCAACACCTTCGAGCTGATGGCGATCCTGGCCCGCGAGGCCGGCAAGACCCGCATGGACGGCGTGCTGGAGGTACGCGAGGCGGTGGATTTCTGCCGCTACTACGCCGCCCGGGCGCGGCGGCTGCCGGCCGGATCGCAGGGACAGGGACAGGGACAGGGGCAGGGGCAGGGACAGGGACTGGGACCGTTCGTCTGCATCTCGCCGTGGAACTTCCCGCTGGCGATCTTCACCGGGCAGGTGGTCGCGGCCCTGGTCGCCGGCAACACCGTGATCGCCAAGCCGGCCGAGCAGACGCCCCTGATCGCGGCCCGGGCGGTGGCGCTGATGCTGGAGGCCGGCGTGCCGCCGGACGTCCTGGCCCTGCTGCCCGGCGACGGCGCGGTGGTCGGGGCGGCGCTGACCGGCGATCCGCGCACGGCCGGCGTCTGCTTCACCGGCTCGACCGGGACCGCCATCCTGATCGACCGCGCGCTGGCCGCCCACGGATCGGCCAGGGCGCCGCTGATCGCCGAGACCGGCGGCCTGAACGTCATGATCGTGGACAGCACCGCCCTGGTCGAGCACGCGGTCCGCGACATCGTCAATTCCGCCTTCCAGAGCGCCGGCCAGCGCTGCTCGGCGCTCCGCGCCGTGTTCGTCCAGTCCGACATCCGGGACCACCTGCTCGCCATGCTCGAAGGGGCGGCGATGGAACTGCGGGTCGGCGACCCGTGGGACCCCGCGACCGATGTCGGCCCCGTGATCGACGCGGAGGCGCTGGGCGTCATCGAGGACCATTGCCGGAGCTTCGGGAAGGCCGGGCGGGTGCTGTTCCGCCATCCGCTGCAAGGGATCGCCGGGAACGGCCTGTTCGTCGCCCCGACTGCCATCGCCCTCGACCGGTTCGACGCGCTGGAGCGGGAGATCTTCGGCCCCGTGCTCCACGTCGTCCCGTTCGAGGCGCACGAGATCGACCGGGTCGTGGATGCCGTCAACGCGCGCGGCTACGGCCTGACCCTGGGCATCCATTCCCGCCTGGACGACCGGATCGAGGCGATCTGCCGGCGCGCCCGGGTCGGGAACATCTATGTCAACCGCAACCAGATCGGCGCCGTGGTCGGGGTCCAGCCGTTCGGCGGCGAGGGCCTGTCCGGCACCGGGCCGAAGGCCGGCGGGCCGCACTACCTGGCCCGCTTCACCCGTCCCGCTCCGGCGTCCATGCCCTCGGCCGCCTCTTTCGTCCCGCCGGCCGGCCTGGGCGGGGGGGCTGGAGATCCCGCCGCCTTCGCCGAGGCCGCCCGGCTGGCCGGGCCGGACTGGGACGCCCGTACCGACCGCGCCGTGATCCTGCGGCGGGCCGTCACCCTGCTGCCGGAGGCGCTGCGGCCGACGGCCGAGGCGGCGCTGGCGGCGGCCTCGCCCGCCTTCGCGGCGGCGGAGCCCTTGCCCGGCCCGACCGGCGAGAGCAACCACCTGGCCCTGCACGGCCGGGGCATCGCCCTGTGCCTGGGAGGGAACCCGGGAAGGTCTCCGGGCGGCGGCGCGGACCCCGCCGGCGCCCTGGTGGCCCAGGCGTTCCTGGCGCTGGCCGCCGGCAACGCGGCGGCGCTGGCGGGGAACAACCCCGCGGCGGGTGCCGTCGTCGCGGCCCTGCGCAAGGTCGGCGTTCCCGACGGCGTGGCCGCCGCGGTGACGGTCGCCGATGCCGCCGAAACGCTCCGGATCTTCCCCGATCTCGGCGTGGTCGCCTTCGAGGGAACCGACGCGGAGGCCGTCCCGCTGCGCCGGGCGCTGGCGGAGCGGGACGGCAGGCGCGTGCCGCTGGCGACGCTCGCGGAAGGCGTCGAGCGGTTCGCGACCGAGCGGGTCGTCAGCATCGACACGACCGCGTCCGGCGGCAACGCCTCGCTGCTGACGCTGGGCGACGGCTGAGCCGGGGCCCCGGAGCCTGGGCCTCAGTCGTACCCCAAGTCCCGGTGGCGGAGCCGGCGCCCGCCGCCGATCATGAGGGCGCCCAGCGCGGCCGCGCCGGCGACCAGGGCGGCGGCCGCCATGGGGTGCATCGCGGCCGTGGTGTAGTAGCTCCGCTCCCGGACCACGCTGTGCCGGCCGGCGCGTTCGCGGCCGTCGCGCCCTGTCGGGCCGTACAGGTTGTCGGTCCGGCGGCGAAGCGGGCCGCCGCTCCGCTGCCAGCCGATCGCCGCCGACCTCATCAACTTGTCGGTCAGGCGCGGCGCCAGCGCCTCCGACAGGGAGGCGAGCTTGCCGCCGCTGCCGACGGTCAGTTCCCGCACGGAATGTTCGGCCGCGTGCAGGATGGCCTCGGCGACCACCTCGGGCGCGTAGACCGGGGGCGGGTTGAGCGGCTCCGAGCCCATCAGGGTCTTCGCGTGCTCCTCCAGCTGGGTATCGACCGCGGCGGGCTTGATCAGGGTGACGGAGACCGGGGCGCCTTCGGCCTCCAGTTCCATACGCAGCGCGTTAGTGAAGCCCTTGACCGCGTGCTTGGTCGCGCAATAGGTCGCCTGGAGCGGCACCGCCCGGTCGCCCAGGACGCTGCCCACGTTGACCAGGGCGCCGCCGTGCCGGCGGAACCGGGCGGCGGCGATGCGCGAGCCGATCACCGTGCCCCAGTAGTTGGTCTCGAACAGTTGCCGCTGGTCCTCCATCGACGTGTCCTCGGCCTTGCCGTAGATCGAGGTGCCGGCATTGTTGACCCAGGTGTCGAACCCGCCGAACTCGCGGAGCGCCGTCCCGGCCAGCTCGTTCATGGCGTCCTCGTCGGCGACGTCGGCCACCACGAAGACCGCCCGACCCCCGTCGCGCCGGATGTCCGCCTCGACCTCGCGCAATGCGTTCTCGTCGCGTGCCGCCAGGACCAGCCGCGCGCCGCGCCTGCCGGCCATCCGGGCGGTCGCGAGCCCGATGCCGCTGCTGGCGCCTGTGATGACGATGACCTGGTCTTCCACGGGTTTCAGTCTTACGGGCATGGGAGATCTTTCAAGGATACGAAGAACATCGGCCACCAACAGCGGCGACGGCTCCGGGTTCCTTGCCCGGGTTTCCATAAGGCCCGTCCGACGGGACTCCGCACGGGGGGCGCGGCATAATAACCCTTCCATCAATGGTACTATTATCCGGCCCCGTCGCCCGCGCCTATAGTGCGCGGGCCAGGGTTGCGGTGGGGTGCCGGAATGGGGCCGGCCGCGGCAGCCCTGTTGAACAGAGGCGAACACCATGAGACTACTGGCCCGTAAACTGCCGGTATTGATGCTGGCCCTTGCAGGCGCCCTCGCCGCAGGACAGGCGACGGCGCAGACCAAGTCCGTCCCGGACAGCCATCCGTTCCGCCAATGCGCCGGCTGCCACTCGCTGGACACCTCGTCCAACGCTTTCGGCCCGACGCTGATCGGCGTTTATGGCCGCCAGGCGGGCGCGGTGCCGCGCTTCGCCTATTCCGAGGCGGTGCAGAAGTCCGGCGTGGTCTGGAACGACGAAACCCTGCGCAAATGGATCGCGGGCAACGACGCCTTCATTCCCGGCACCCGCATGCGCCACGTCGCCATCACCGACAAGGCGCAGCAGGACGAACTGATCGAGTTCCTGAAGGCTCTGAAGTGACGTCCCGGCGGGACGGAGCCGACCGGCGGTCCGTCCCGTCCCGCCGCGCTCAGCGGTCGTGTTCCAGCGCGATGCCGTCCATGTGATGGGCCAGTTCCACGTCGCGCTCCGACAGTCCCTCCACATCGTGGGTGGCCAGGATCACCTCGACCCGGTTGTAGACGTTGAACCATTCCGGGTGGTGGTCCATCTTCTCCGCCTTGAGGGCCACCCGGGTCATGAAGCCCCAGGCGGTCGCGAAATCGGGGAAATGATAGGTCTTGCGGATCGCGTCGCGATCCTCCACCTCCGACCAGCCGTGAAGCTCCGCAAGTGCCGATTGACGTCTGGCGCCGACCAGTTTCTCGACCATATTCAGCCTCCCTCTTTGTCGTATGATCTCCAGCGGTCGATCAGGAGAATGCGCCCCCATGAGCAAGCAAATCAATGCCCCCACCATCGCCGACATCGAGGCGCTGGCCGACGAGGCGCTCCGGACCATCCCGCCCGAACTGCTGCGTTTCGTCGGCAACGTGGTGATCCATGTGGAGGATTTCCCCGACGAGGAGACCGAGCGGGAGATGGAGCTGGAGTCGCCGTTCGACCTGCTCGGCCTCTACCGGGGCGTCGACCTGGCGCACAAGAGCGTCACCGCCACGCCGAGCGACCTGGACATGATCTATCTCTACCGCCGGCCGCTGCTGGACTACTGGTGCGAGACCGGCGAGGATCTGGCCCATCTGGTCCGCCATGTCCTGATCCACGAGATCGGCCACCATTTCGGCTTCTCCGACGACGACATGGACGTGATCGAGGCCAGCGTTCCCGACTGAAGGGCGTCACATCATGAACCCGGCCCGATTCTGGTGGTTCCGCACGGTGTCGTTGATGACGTTCGGCGGAGCGGAGTGCGGTAGGTCGGCCTTCGGCCGAGGCCGACCTACGATAAACCCATCGAAAACACTGTGCCGAGCCCTTGAAGTGTCCCGGCCGAAACATTGCATTGGCCGCCGGGGTCCCGCCTCAGCGCTCCGACAGGCTCACGGCGTCGGTCGTCAGGTCCCCGTCGGTGCCGCGGCCGGGCGAGCTGATGGCGACCTCCATCTCGTCCGGCTTGGCCTTGCCGAAGAAGGACGAGAACGACACCTCGGCGGCGTCGCGGCCGACTCCGATGCGGATCAGCCCGTCCAGCGCCGCCTTGCGGGTCGCGTCGAACAGGTACCAGCGCCCGCCCAGGAAGGCCTCGAAGGTGGCGTGGAAGTCGGGAGGATCCAGCCGGAACGCGTAGGCGCTGACATAGCGCGCCGGAATGTCCATCGCCCGGCACAGGGTGATGCCGAGATGGGCGAAGTCGCGGCAGACGCCGGCATGGTCGATGATGGTATCGACCGCCGAGGTCGTCCCGTGGGAGCTTCCCGGCAGGTATTCCAGGTTGTCGTGGATCCAGTTGCAGATCGCCGTGACCCGCTGGTGGCCGGGAGCGAACTCGCCGAACTGCCGGAACGCGAAGGCGCGCAGGCGGTCGGACTGGCAGAACCGCGACGGATTCAGGTGCGGCAGCACGTCCAGCGGCAGGTCTATCGGCGCCACCTGGCCGATGCCGGCGGGGTCCTCGACCAGGGGATCCAGGTCCACCTCGGCCCGGTACCGCACCAGCAGCTTGCCGGGAGGGGCCACGACCTTGAAGAAGCGGTTGCCGGATTCACCCATGGTGAAGCGGTCGATCTCGCGTCCGCCGTCCAGGTCCAGGTGCTCGCCCAGGATCACCTGGCGGTCGAACTGCGCGGGCTGAAGGTTGAAGAAGCAGACCGTTTCTTCCTCGATGTCGTAACCCAGCTTGCAGCTTACAGAATACTTCATGACGGCCTCCGCGCGACGCGCACCAGTTGGAACGGCGTCAAAACGCCGATGGTGCGCTGCGGTTCCCTCCCGAAGCGGTCCTAACCCGTATCCCCGCCGGTACCCTCACAGATCGCCGAGAACCAGCTGCTTCTCGTCCTGCTTGAGCTTCTGGACCGGCTTTTCCGGGGACTTGGCGGCAGCCCGCCGGACGTCGCGCGTCGCCTCCGCCAGCTTCGAACCGGGATCGACCTTACTGCGGGGCGCACTCCTCTTCGCGGCGACCGCCTTCTCCGGTTTGGGCGCCCTGTCCGGTTTGGGCGCCTTCTCCGGCTTGGCCGCCTTGCCGATGCCCCTGGCCGCCCGGTCCAGCGCCGCCTCGCGGTCCAGCGCCTCGGGTGCCTGGGGATCGCCGCTCAGCCATTTGCCGCGCTTGATCACCTCGTTGACGCGGCCCTGGTTGACCCCGACCTTGAAGGCGATTTCCTGCTGCGTCATCTTGGTCTTTTCATGGAGATCGAGGATCTCGCGCGCCAGTTCGGGCGTCATCTTGCGGCCCGTTACTCGCCGGGCCGGCGCCACGGACCGCTTCGCGCGGTCGCGGTCCTTCAATTTTTCCAGGATGGCGAGGGCGGAGTCCATCCCCTGCTCGCGCAATGCTTCCTCGAATTCCTTGAGTGTCGTCATGCCAGGCACACTCCCGAGTCATCGACGCCGAATTCATAATCGAATTCACCGGGACCGACCGCGCGACCGGTCTCTTCCCGACACGAATATTAGGTGTCTTCGGCGCTGATCAACAAGGAAAAAACGGAACAGTTGCGGAACGCCGGCGATCACTGCGCCGTCGTGCCGCTGCCGGCGGCTCGACCGTCACCATTGTGACCAGCCCGTCGCCCTCCGACCGGTGCAGCGCCTGTTCGAGCAGGACTCCGCGCTGGACGAGGTCCCGGTTCAGCTGCCGGACCGCCATCATCAGCAGGCGGACGCCGTTCATCCGCGGCAAAAAAGACGAGTCTGCCGAAAAACGACATTCAGAACGGAATGCCGACCCGCCAGCGCGTGGGGCTGGCGCTGCCGCCCTTGACCTCCACGTTGGGGGTCGGGACGGCGCAGGACGCCAGGAGGACGGCGGCCAGCAGGACGGCCAGCAGGGCGGCGGGCCGCGTCATTCCGCCGCTGATTCGGCCGGGGCCTTGCGCCTCGGGACCGCCGGCTTCTTCTGCCGGGAGCGCGCCCGGCTGCGCTCCGCCGCGGAGAACCTGCCGCTGTCCGCCTGGGCCTCGGCGATCGGGTCGCTGAGCGCGGTCAGGACCTTCTCGCGGATCTGGGCCAGCTTGCTCTCGTGCGAGATCTTCAGCCCGAACACGTCCTTCACATAGAACACGTCGATCGCCTTCTCGCCATAGGTCGAGACCTTGGCGGAGGAGATCTGGAGGCTGAGGTTGGTCAGCGCCCGGGTCACGTCGTACAGCAGGCCCGGCCGGTCGCGGCCGTTCAGCTCGATCACGGTGTGGGTGGTGCTGGCCTTGTTGTCGATCAGCACCCGCGGCGGCACCTTGAAGACCCGCGTGCGGTTGTTCAGCGCCGGCCTGCGCTTCGCCAGTTCCTGCAAGGGGCGGAGCTGGCCCGACAGGGTCCGCTCGATCATGACCGCGAGCTTGGCGAGCTTGTCGCCGCTGTCGAACGGCCCGCCGGCGACATCCTGCACGGAGAAGACGTCCACCGCCATGCCGTTGGTCATGGTGAAGATCTTGGCGTCCAGGATTGTCGCTCCGGCCAGCGCGAAGGCTCCGGCCAGCCGCGAGAACAGCCCCGGATGATCGTGGGTGTAGATCGTCACCTCGGTGACCGCCCGGCCCCGGTCGATCCGGGTGTCCACCGTCAGCGGCGCGCCGTCCCGGTCGGCGTTGCGCATCAGCCGGGCGTGGCGGGCGTGGGTCTCGGGGTCGAAGCTGAGCCAGTAGGCCGGATAGCCGTGGGCCAGGTGTTTCTCGATCTCGGCCTCGCTCCAGTCGGTCAGAAGCCCGCGCAGCGCCGTCTGGGCGGCGTTGACCCGGCGCTCGCGCCGCTGTGCGCTGACCACGCCGGACATCAGGTCCTCGGCGCGGTGGTACAGCTCGGCGAGCAGGGTCGCCTTCCAGGCGTTCCAGCGGCCGGGGCCGACCGCCCTTATGTCGGCGGTGGTCAGCACCAGCAGCAGCCGCAGCCGTTCCGGCGACTGGACCAGTTCGACGAAGTCGCGGATGGTCTTGTCGTCCTCCAGGTCGCGCTTGAAGGCGGCGTCCGACATGGTCAGGTGCCAGCGGACCAGCCAGGCGACGGTCTCCGTCTCCTCGGCACTCAGGCCCAGGCGCGGGCACAGCTTCTCCGCCACCTTGGCGCCCAGCACGCTGTGGTCGCCGCCGCGCCCCTTGGCGATGTCGTGCAGCAGCATGGCGACGTACAGCGCCCGGCGCGACACCAGCTTGTGGATCACCTCGCTGGCCAGCGGCAGCTCGGCCTTGAGCCCGCCCGACTCGATATCGTGCAGGATGCCGAGCGTGAACAGCGTGTGCTCGTCCACGGTGAACACGTGGTACATGTCGTACTGCATCTGGGCGACGATCCGGCCGAAGTCGGGCACGAAGCGGCCCAGAACGCCGGCCTCGTTCATCCGGCGCAGCGGCACCTCCGGGTCCTTGCGCGAGGTCAGCATCTCCAGGAACAGGCGGTTGGCATCATGGTCGGCCCGCAGCTTCGGCCCCACCGCGCCCAGCGCGCGGGTCAGCGCCCGCAGCGCGTTGGGGTGGATGTCCAGCCCGTTGACCTGCGCCACGTGGAACAGCCGGATCGTGTCCACCGGGTTGTCCTTGAACTGCCGGTCGTAGCGCACGTTCAGCCGTTCGCCGTCCAGCAGGAAGCCCTCGATGTCCTTGCGCGCCAGGGCGATGCGCAGCAGGCTGAAGCGCGGCTGGCGCTTGGCCTCCGCCTCCAGGTTGGCGCAGAAGATCCGGGTCAGGTCGCCGACGTCCTTGGCGACCAGGAAATAATGCTTCATGAAGCGCTCGACCCCGATCAGCCCGGCATGGTCCACATAGCCCAGCCGCCGGCTGATGTCGGCCTGCACGTCGAAGGTCAGCCTGTCCTCGCCCCGTCCGGCCATGTAGTGCAGGTGGCAGCGCACGGTCAGCAGGAAGTCCTGCGCCTTGGCGAACTTGGCGACTTCCTCCTCCAGCAGGACGCCCTTCTGGAGCAGGTCGGAGACGTCGTCCACCTGGTAATAGTATTTGGCGATCCAGAACAGGGTCTGGAGGTCGCGGAGCCCCCCCTTGCCCTCCTTGATGTTGGGTTCCAGCACGTAGCGGCTGTCGCCCAGCCGGCGGTGGCGGGCGTCGCGCTCGGCCAGCTTGGCCTCGATGAAGGCGGGGCCGGTCCCGGTCGCGATCTCCTTGGTGAAGCGGCGGCGCAGCTCGGCGTACAGCTTCTCCTCCCCGTGGAGGAAGCGCGACTCGAGCAGGCTGGTGCGGATCGTCACGTCGCCCTTGGCCTGCCGGATGCACTCGTCCACCGAGCGGACGGCATGGCCGACCTTCAGCCCCAGGTCCCACAGCATGTAGAGCATGTACTCGAACACCTGCTCGACCCGCGGCGTCCGCTTGTAGGGCAGCATGAACAGCAGGTCCACGTCCGAGAACGGCGCCATCTCGCCCCGCCCGTAGCCGCCGGTCGCGACGAGCGCGAAATGCTCGCCCGAGGTCGGGTTGGCGACGGGGAAGATGCAGCCCGACGTATGCTCGGCCAGCGCCCGGATGACTTGGTCCGTCAGGTAGGCGTTCTGGCGCACGCAGTCGGTGCCGGTGCCCCCCGCTTCCAGCCGCCGCCGAACCTCGGCGCGACCTTCTTCCAGCGCCTTGCGCAGCGCCGCCAGGGTATGGGTGCGCAAGGCCGCGCCGGTGCCGTGCTGCTCGGCCAGGGACGTGAGTTCGGCGACCAGGCGCCGCTTGGAGACAATGGCCCGGCGATCGGGGATGGTTTCGGAAAGGCTCAGCATGTCGACTCAACGCACTCGCGGTCTGGACGGCACCGTCCGACCGGTTCGTTCCGGCGGGACCACACCCTGTTCACTCGATATATGGGACCATCCCGTAAAGATTTTGACCCCGCCTTGGCGGCAATGGTGCCATTTCCGTCCCGTTGCCCCGCCCCGTCACCCGGCCGCGGCAGCCGCCAGCCGTTCCCCCGGCCCCGCGCGCCGTTCCCGATGCCCGCATTTCGGACAGGCGCCGGGGTGGCAGGCGCGGCAATATTCCTTGCCGCAGGCGGGGCAGGGGGCGAGCCCGGGCGGGCTGACGAGGTGGAGCGCCTCGTCGCACACCAGCCGGGCGTCCGCGGTGCCGTAGGCGAACTCGTCCGGCGCTTGGTCGAGCTGGCGGGTCAGGGGGTTCCAGTCCAGCGCGATCACCCGTTCGCCCTTGCGGCGGCGGACCTGGATCTCGAAACGCTGCACCGGCATGACCAGGTCCAGGCTCTGCACCCATTCGACCGTCACGGCCAGCGCGTAGTGGTTGCGCAGGTCGGCGATCTTGGACTCGTACTCCCGCCCGATGGCGGCGAGCCGCTGCTCCTCCCGCCGCTTCTCGGCCTCCTGGCGCGGCGTCAGGGGGCGCGGCGTCAGGGCGCCGTCGGCGGGCAGGGCCGACAGGCGCTTGGCCGCCTCTCGCCGCAACCCGTCATGGTAGTCGTAGAGCCTGCCCGCATCGCGCTCGAAACGCCGCCTCATGCCGCGCACGAACGGCTCGATCAGGGCCTGGATGCGCGGCGGCGCCATCCGCTCCAGCCGCTCCGCCAGCACCTCCGCCGGCCAGTCTGCGGGAAGCGCCGTGCCCGGCGGGACCTGCGGCGCCCCTTCCTCGATACGTTCCGCGAGCCGCTGCCACAGACGGCCGAACATCCCGTCCAGCATGCTGCCGTTGGCGAGGTTGAAGCCCAGCCGCAGGACGCTGTCGCGCTTCTCGTCGGACAGGGCGGTGCAGCGGAAGGTCAGCAGCAGGTAGCGGGTCCAGGCCGGGCTGACGCGGATCAGGCGCCACGTCGCGTTCTGGAGCTGCAACCCGTGCTCGACGATCCGTTCCGGGGCGTTCAGCGGCGGCATCTCCGGCGCCGCGACCAGGCGGGCGTGGCGGCCATGTTCGCCGAGCAGCCGGCCCAGGCGGTCGAGCCAGTCCGGTTCCAGCCCGACGCGCCGGGCATCGGGCGGCAGCTCGCCGGCGAAGCCGAGGCGGGCGGCCTCCGGCACGTCCAGGGTCCGCTGCACCTCCGGCGGGGCCAGCACGTCCAGCCCCTCCGGCTCGACCGGTTCGACGACGGCGCCGGTCTCCTCCAGGAGATCAGCCACGAACCGCTGCAGCTCACCCATTTCCCATCCCCGCCATTTCCGATCCCCGAAAGCCCGATCCGCAAAATCAGCCCCCTCACGCCGTCTCGAAGTTCTCGCCGAACAGCTCGTCGTCGAACTGCTTGGTGCTGTCATAGCCGCTCCGCGCCTCCGACAGCCGGCGGCCCAGCGCGTCGAGCGCCTCGGCGCGGCCGGGCTCGGTCGTTTCCAGCCAGGCGCTCATGATCAGCTCCGGGAAGTCCTGCTCCTCGTCGATCTCGCCCAGGATGGCGCCGACCTCGCCGACCACCAGCTCGAACATGTTGATCTTCTCGTCCAGGATGCGCAGCACCTCGTCCTCCAGGGTGCCGCGGGTCACCAGGTTGAAGATGAACACCTCGCGCTGCTGGCCGATGCGGTCCACGCGGCCGATGCGCTGTTCGATCACCATCGGGTTCCACGGGATGTCGAAGTTGACCAGCGTGTTGCAGAACTGGATGTTGCGCCCCTCGCCGCCCGACTCGGTCGAGAGCAGCACCGGCACGCGATCCCGGAAATCGGCTATCGCGGCATCCTTGGCCTGCCCGGACAGCCCCCCTTCGAACAGCGCGAAGGGAATGCCGTGCCCGCCCAGCAGGTCCGCCAGGCTGGCCAGGCTGTCGCGGTGATGGACGAAGACCAGCTTCTTTTCGGCCGGGTTCTGCTTCAGCAGGTCGATCAGGGCCGCTTCCTTGCCGCCCGACGGGATCGCCGCGTAGCGTTCGGCCAGCGCGGCCCAGTCCGCCGCCTGTCCGCGGGGCCGGCGCCCAGCGAACCGGCCTACCGCCGCCGCGGCGGCCGCCGGGGACGATCCGGCGGCGCTCAGCAGGTGGCGGAAGGCCAGGCGGTCGCGCCCGGTCTCCGACGCGGCGGCCTCGCGCACCAGCCGGTTCAGCTCCGCGTAGCAGGCCCGCTCGTCCGCCCCGCCCTCGACCCGCACGGTGGTGGCGTGCCGGCGCGGCAGGCGCAGGGCCACCACGGCGCGGGTGTTGCGGATCATCACACGGCGCATCAGGTCGCGCAGCCGTTCCTGGTTGACCGGCAGGCGCGGCTTGCCCGGCGTCATGTAGGCGGCGCGGAATTCCTTCTGCGTCTTGAAGATGCCGGGTTGCAGCAGGGTCAGCAGGTTGTACAGCTCGATCAGGCTGTTCTGCACCGGCGTGGCCGAGAGCAGCAGAAGGAATCGCTTGGGCAGGCTGTCGACCAGCTTGTAGCCCTGGCTCGACCGGTCCTTCAGGTGGTGCGCCTCGTCCACCACGACGATGTCGTGCTTGATGGCGCCCAGCAGGGCCGCGTTCTCCTTGCGCCGCGCCACGGCGATGGACGCCACCAGCCTCGGCTGCGCCCAGAAGCGTTCCGGGTCCTCGCGCAGCAGCGGGTCGTGGGTGGTCGCGGCCTCGATCCCGAACTTGGTCTCCAGCTCCTCGCGCCACTGGCCGACCAGCGACGGCGGGACCAGCACCAGCAGCCGGTCGGCCATGCCGCGCAGCAGGTATTCCTTCAGCACCATGCCGGCCTCGACCGTCTTGCCCAGTCCGACCTCGTCGGCCAGCAGCACCCGGCCGTGGAACTGCTTCAGCACCTTGCGGGCGGTCTCGACCTGGTACCAGTAGGTCTCGACATGCTGGAGGTAGGGCAGGCAGAGCAGTTCGTCGAACCCGCCGAGCAGGCCCAGATGGGTGAAGCGGTCGCGCAGCCTGTACCAGGGAAGGGAGTCGGGCGGCGCGCCGCCGGCGACCGCGCCCAGGTTGGCGAAGTCGATCCGGATCGGGATATCGGCCTCGATCCGCCGAAGCGCCGGGGCGGCGACCGGCTTCGGTGCCGCCGCCGCCGGCTCCAAAGCCGCCGGCTTGACCTTGGCCGCCGCCTTCGGCTTCCCTTTCCCGGCCGGTTTCGCCGCCGCCGCCTTCGCCGCCGCCTTCCGTTTCGGGCTCCAGTAGGCTTGGTCGCCCCGGATCTCGCTCAGCCGTTGGCCCAGCCAGCCGGCCAGGGACACCCCGGCGGGAAAGACGTGGATGGCGTTGATATAGTCGTCCAGCCCGTTCTGCTTCAGCAGATCCAGCGCCGCCGGCCGGCGTTTCTGCTGATCGAGGGTCAGCGCCAGCAGCAAGGGATATTCCAGCCCCAGCAGGAACCGCTTCTTCAGACGCTTGAGGTACAGTTGGGCACGGTCGGGCCGCTCCTCGACCAGGGCCGCGACTGCGGCCAGGGCGAGCAGGTAATATTGCCCCGGATATGTCCGCACCGCTTCCTCGGCAAGCGCCAGCGGGTGCTTGTCCCCGTTGCGGAAGGCGTCCCTGACCCTCTCGGCCCAGGCATCGACTTCCGGTGTCAGCTCGGACTCGGTCATGGCTTCCAAACAGGTCGTCGTGGCCGCCGCGGCACCCGTCGTCCGCGCGTCCGCCCAATCTGCGAAGTTTGGCGCCTTTTCTCAAGTCCTTAGGCGGCAGCCGGCGCCCCGCCGCCTGGACGGCCCCGCCACACCCCGGAAAAAACACCCGCGCGCCGGAATGTCCCTTGCAGCGCGAGGGTGAAGCGGAGACACAGTCCGTTCCCTTCACTCATCAACGAATTCCAAAGGGGCACCGGTGGACGCGAGCGTGGAACCCAGGCATCTCGGCGCGCTCTCCGGCGAAGGCGCCACGCCGTCCGCCCGGCGCACCATCGCTCTCATCTGCCTCGCCTATATCCTCGCCACGCTGGCGGTCCTGCCGTTCGCCGACCGGCCGGGGCCGGTGCTCCCGGCCATCACGACGACCTTCGGGGCCGGCGTGATGATCACGGACCTGTGCACGGCGTTCCTTCTGCTCGCCCAGGTCCGCGCGGTCCGCTCCCGGTCGCTGCTCCTGCTGTCCGCAGCCTATTTCTACAGTGCGGCGATGGCGCTCCTGCACGTCCTCACCTTCACCGGCGCGTGGATCCCGGACGAGCCCCTGATCGGAACCCCCAGTCGGTCGGATGGCTTTTCATCGCCTGGGTGCTGGGATTCCCGGCCCTGGTCCTGGCGGCCGTGGTCACCGAGGCCCGTTCGGGAAGCGGCGGGATCGCGGCCGACCGCGTGGAGCGGGCCGTCGCCGTCACCCTGGCGGCCGTCCTGGCGGCCGTCGTCCTGCTCGCGCTGGCAGCGACGGCCGGGCAGGCCTGGATACCCCGGCAGATCCAGGGCAACGTCTTCGCCACCTGGGGCAAACTGGCCCAGTGGACGTCCGTCGCCCTCTCCATGACCGCCTTCCTGATGCTCTGGCGGATCACGCGCGGAAGCAACGCGCTGTTCGGCTGGCTCGGCCTGGCCCTGGTCGCCTTCGCCGCCTCCAACGCATTGGCCGTCGCCGGCGGCGCCCGCTACACGATCGGCTGGGACCTGAGCCGGCTCAGCGGGTTCATCTCGGCCAGCCTGCTGCTCGTGTTTTTTCTCGGCCAGTTCGCCAGGCTCCACCGGTCGCTGGCAAGCGCGCTGATCCGTCTGCGCGATGCCAACGAGACTCTCGAACGACGGGTCGCCGAGCGCACTTCGGAACTCGAGGACTCGAACCGGCAGTTGCGCAAGGCGCTGGACGAGCGGAGCCTGCTGCTGCGCGAGGTCTATCACCGCGTCAAGAACAACCTCCAGGTCATCGACGGCATGATCGCCATCCAGGCGCTGGGCTGGGACGGGTCCCCGACCGAGGAGCTTCTGAACGATCTCCGCCGGCGCATCAACGCCCTCGGCCTGGTCCACCAGCAGCTGATGACGTCGGACGATCTGGCGACCTTCGACATCCGTCCCTTCCTCGAAGAACTCAGGGGCAACCTGTCGACCCTGGGCGGCGGCGCACGCCACGGCATCGATATCTCCATCGAGGCCGACGCCCTGCGGGTGGACCTGGACTTCGCCATTCCCCTCGGCCTGATCGTCACCGAACTGGTCCAGAACGCCCTGAAGCATGCCTTCCCCGACGGCGACGGCCGCAAGATTCAGGTCCGTCTCCGGCGGTGCGTCGACGGGGGACTGTTGTTGTCCGTCCACGATAACGGCAGGGGCGGGAGCAGCGGGGCAAGTCATGGAACCACGTTGGCAAGCAAAGGGTTGGGCTTGAGTATCGTGCGGGCCCTGGTGGTCCAGCTGGAGGGGGAAATGACCATATCCGAGGTCGGCGGAACCAGGGTCGAGGTGCGGATGCCCGCGCCCGAGGTCGGGCAATGACGGACGGGGACGACTGCGTTCTCATCGTCGATGACGAGCAGCTGATCGCAATGAGCCTGACCCTGACCCTTCAGTCGATGGGGCTCCGGGTCTGCGGAACTGCCGCCACCGCCGCCAAGGCCGTCGAACTCGCGCAAACACACCGCCCCTCCCTCATCCTCATGGACGTGCGGCTGAAGGGAAAGGCGGACGGCGTGGATGCCGCGATCGAGATCCACCGCTTATGCCCTACGCCGGTCATCTTCATCACCGGGTCGCGGGAGCCTGAAACCGTGGAACGCATCCACCAGGATCACCCTGCGGGGCTCCTGTTCAAACCCATCCTTCCCGGCAACCTGAGGGAGGAAGTGGACCGGGTGCTCAGCAGGAGGGCCGGGGGTCCCTGACGCGGCGCATGGGTTAACGCGGAGGGTATTGAAAGCGGAAGGTTTTGCCCGCGTGGATAGGGTGCCGCAGGCATAAAGATTGACATTCAGGCGAATTCAATCGAAAATCCGCCCGCCACGCGTGTCTCGTGGCGGCCGAACCAGGGTGCTGGAAACACTCCGGTCCGGCCTCACCATGAATGCCTCTCGTCAAAGGTCAACATCCATGGCTAACCAACTACCTAGCACAAACGGAGTGCTCGCGCTCCGGTCATTGTTACCCCCGCCGCGGCGACCTCGTTCGTCGCGGCGGGGGGACCCCTCCGGGGTGGCGTCATCCGGCGCGATCCGGCGAGGCTGACCCATGCCGACATCGGAAAGCTATGCGGCCCGGTACCATGCCGGGCTGAACGGGGTCCGTGTGTCCGACGCCAGGGGCGACCCGGTCGAAGATGCGGTCGCGACCATCATCGGCGATTCCCTGAGCGAATTGCTGGACGAGATGGACCGGCACGGGATGGAGCGGGAATCCTGCGTCTTCTGGATCGAACGCAAGCGCCCGGCGCAGTCAGATCCCCAAGACGTGCCACACGCGGCGGAGTCCGGGTGAGCGCCGCGCCATGGGCAAGCTCGGCCGCCTACTGGTGATCTGGGGCGTCCTTCTGCCATTGCTCGCCCTGCCCACCACCGGCGAATGGGGGCCGGGAACCGTCGTGATCTTCGGGATTTGGCTGAAGCAGCAAGCCTGGATATTCGGTTACCCGGTCCGCTTCGACGCGGTGCTGTGCGCCGGGCTGCTCCTGATCGGAGTCGGCTTGTCCATCGGCACCCTGGCGCGACCGGGACCGCGCTGACGGACTTTCGGAAACGAAAACGCCGGCGACCCGGCGCAGGGATTAACGAAACTGCCGATGCACCAGCACCGTAGGTCGGCCTCGGCCGAAGGCCGACGCCGACAGCGTGCCCGGAGCGTTGATGCAGGGCGTCGGCGTTCGCCCTGACGGGCGAAGGCCGACCTACGCCGAGACTCGAAGAACATCCATCACCCGCTTTGGGCACGACCGCTCAATAAGCCCACAATCCTAGAAACCTTGACCAAAATCCTACAACATGGTAAGGAACCAATTCCTCATCCCTGGTTCCGAAGGCCCTGTCATGCCCGCTCCAGTTCCCGCTTCCGCTTCCGCTCCGGCCCCCGCCGCCCCCTCCATCTACACCCCTCTCCCGCACCGCCAGGAAGCCTTCGCCCGGCACGTCGCCGCCGGCCGGGGCTATGCGGGGGCGGCGCGGCTGTCCGGCTATGCCTGGGCGGGTGCCCGCCAGACCGGCTCGCGCCTGATGAAGCAGCCGGAGGTCGCCGCCCGGGTGGTCGAGCTGACCGAGGCCGACAAAGCCCGCCGCCATGCCGAGCTGGACGAGCTGGTCGCCGCCGCCAAGCGGGTGCTGATCGACGCCATGGAGAAGCAGAACCATTTCGCGGCGCTTCGCGCCATCGACCAGATCGCCCGCCTGCGCGGCCTCGCCGGCCCCACGGCGGAGGCCCGCGACACCGCGCTCGACGCCGATCCCGAACCGGACGATAACGCCTCCGCCTGCTCCTCCATCGCCGAACCCGAGGCCCAGTTCGAGCCGCAGATGCCGCCCGCCGGCCTCGCCCCGGTCGAGCCCGCGCCCGAGGACCCGGAAAAGGCCGATGCCAGGCAGGCCAAGGCGAACTACCGCCACACCAAGCGGAGCATCGAAATCCTCAGGAAGCGGCACCCCGACCTCTACGCCCGGGTCAGCCGGGGCTCGATGGAGGATGCCGGCCTCTATTTCGACGCGGGCCTCAACCTCCTGCCGCCCGACCGCTGGCCGGGCGCCGCGTCCCCGGCGCACCCGTGATGACGGATGTTGACACATGCGGCCAGGCTCCGGGGGTGGGTCCCACGGCCTCCGGGCAACCCGCCCCCCGGCCCCTCAGCTCGCGATCAGCCCCCGAAGCTGCCGGTTCGCCACCGCCAGCATCGCCAAGTCCACCCGCGTCACCCCGCGCAGCTCCGTCAGCAGCTGCCGGATCCGCTCCACCGGCCCCTGGCGGCATGCCGCCCAGGCGTCGATGACCCCGGTGTGGTCCTGGCCGTCGTTCAGGATGCGGGCGGTCAGGTCGCTCTGGAGGCCGTAGAGATCGTCGATGATCGCGCTGACCGCCTGCTTCTGCCAGTGGTTCTCGGTCTTGACCCGGACCGCCTGGCAGCGCAGCCATTCCATGCCGAAACGGTGGCCCAGCTCGAAATAGACCAGCGCCACGGCGGGAACGTCGCGCCGGCACAGCCGGGCGATGCGGGTCACGTCCAGCCCCGACGCCAGGATGCCCAGGCTGGCGACCCGGCGGGCCAGGTCGGCCGGCACGTCCTGCTCCGTCCAGTGCGCGGCGCGCTCCTCCAGCAGCCTCATGTCCTCCTCGCACAGCACGGTGCCCAGGTCGGTTGCCAGCTGCTCGACGCCGGGGGTGTAGTTGGCCGCTTCGGCGCCCAGGTCGAGCGGCTGGGGGGCGTTGATCAGGAACCACGGCACCGTGCGGTGAAGCAGCGCCTGGGTGGCGAGGATCATCTCGTACTGGCAGTCCGCCGGCACCCGGTTGTCCAGCGACTCGATGGCGGTCCAGACGGTCCGCAGGGCGAAGGCGTCGCGGCTGACGGTATAGGCCCGCGCGATGTCGCCCGGCCCCATGCCGGTCTTCTCCATCATCTCCGACAGGAAGGTCGGGCCGACCCGGTTGACCATGCTGTTGGTGGTGTATGTCGCAATGATCTCGCGGCGCAGCCGGTGCCGCTCGATCGCCTCGCGGAAGTCGCGGCGCAGCGCCTTGGGGAAGTACTTGACCAGGTCCTCCACCATGCGCGGATCGTCGGGCAGGTTGGAGCCCAGCAGGTCGGCGTACAGCGTGATCTTGGAATAGGCCAGCAGCACCGACAGCTCCGGCCGGGTCAGCGCCTGTCCGCGCGACGTCCTCGACGCGATCTCCTCGTCGTCGGGCAGGAACTCGATCGGCCGGTTCAGGTGGCCGCTCTTCTCCAGAAGCCGCATGAAGCGGACATGGCCTTCAAGCGACTCGGCCCCGCCCATTCCGGCGACGCTGATCGCCTGGGTCTGGAGGTAATTGTCGGCCAGCACCAGCTCGCCCACCTCGTCGGTCATGCTCGCCAGAAGCTGGTCGCGCTGCTTCATGGTCATGTCGCCGCGGGCGATCACGTCGCCGGTCAGCACCTTGATGTTGACCTCGTGGTCGGAGGTATCGACGCCGGCGGAATTGTCGATCGCGTCGGTGTTGATCCGTCCTCCCCCCTGGGCGTACTCGATCCGGCCCCGCTGGGTCACGCCCAGGTTGGCACCCTCGCCGACGATCTTCGCGCGGACCTCCCGGCCGTCGATCCGGCTGGCGTCGTTGGCCTTGTCGCCGACTTCGGCGTGGGTCTCCTCGGTCGCCTTCACGAAGGTGCCGATGCCGCCGAACCACAGCAGATCGACTTGCCCCCGGAGCATCCCCTGGATCAGCTCGGCCGGGGTCACCTTGTCGCGGGTCAGGCCGAACCGGGCCTGGATCTCGGGCGACAGCTTCAGCGACTTGGCCTTGCGGTCGAAGATGGCGCCGCCCGGCGACAGCAGTTCCGCGTTGTAATCGGCCCAGGTCGAGCGCGGCAGGTCGAACAGCCGGCGCCGCTCCTCGAAGCTGGTCGCCTGATCGGGATCGGGGTCGCAGAAGATGTGCAGGTGGTTGAAGGCGCCCACCAGCCTGGTGTGGCGCGACAGCAGCATGCCGTTGCCGAACACGTCGCCCGACATGTCGCCGACGCCGACGCAGGTGAAGTCCTGGGTCTGGCAGTCCACGCCGATCTCGCGGAAGTGGCGCTTGACCGATTCCCAGGCGCCGCGCGCGGTGATTCCCATCTTCTTGTGGTCGTACCCGCGCGACCCGCCCGACGCGAAGGCGTCGCCCAGCCAGAACCCATAGTCCAGCGACACGCCGTTGGCGATGTCGGAGAAGGTCGCCGTGCCCTTGTCCGCCGCCACCACCAGGTACGGGTCGTCGCCGTCGATCCGGACCACGCGGGGCGGCGGAACGACCGAGCCGTCGGCCGCGAAGTTGTCGGTGATGTCGAGAAGGCCCCGCATCAGCGTCTTGTAGCACTCGATCACCTCGGCCATCAGCACGTCGCGGCCGGCATCGGCCGGCGGCGGGCGCTTGACCACGAAGCCGCCCTTCGACCCCACGGGCACGATGACCGCGTTCTTGACCATCTGCGCCTTCATCAGGCCCAGGATCTCGGTCCGGAAATCCTCGCGCCGGTCGGACCAGCGGATGCCGCCGCGGGCGACCTTGCCGCCGCGCAGGTGGATCGCCTCGACCCGCGGGCTGTAGACCCAGACCTCCACCATGGGGCGGGGCAGGGGCAGCTCGTCCACGCCCCGGCTGTCCAGCTTCATGGACAGGTAGGGCTTGACCCCGCCGTCCTCGGCCTTCTGGAAATAGTTGGTCCGCAGGGTCGAGCGCACGAGGTTGAGGAACCGGCGCAGGATGCGGTCCTCGTCCAGGTTGGCGACGTCGTCCAGCGCGTGGTCGATCTCGACCAGCAACCCGTTGACCGCGACCTGGGCCTCGTCGGCGCCGCCCGGTGTCGCGCGCCTGTCCGGATCGTGCAGGGTCTGGAACAGCCGGACGATCAGCCGCGTGATGGCGGCGTGATCGGCCAGCGTGTCCTCCATGTAGTCCTGGCTGAACTGGAAGCGGATCTGGCGCAGATACTTGGCATAGGCCCGCAGCATGGTGATGTCGCGCCAGCCCAGCCCGGCGCGGATCACCAGGCGGTTGAAGCCGTCGTCCTCCATCCGGCCTTCCCAGACCCGCAGGAACGCATCCTGGAACGCCTGCCGCACGCGGCCCAGGTCCACGGCGATGCCGGCCCTGCTGGTCATGGCGAAGTCGTGGATCCAGACCGGCTCGATCCGGCCGGGGATCGTCACCTCGAACGGCCCGCCCTCCGAGACGACCTTGACGCCCATGTGCTCCAGCATGGGCAGGATGTCGGACAGCGCCACCTGCCCGCCGTCATGGTAGAGCTTCAGGTAAAGCTCTGTCTCGCCGGCCTCGATCGGCCGGTAGAGGTTCAGGCCCAGGCGCCCGGTATGGAGCACCTCTTCGATCCGCTCGATGTCGTAGACGGCCAGTTCCGCCCCGAAACGATCCCGGAATCCCACGTCGAAGGCGGCGGAATAGCGCCGGTGCAGGCGCAGGCCCTCCTCCTCGCCGCGGGCATCGACCAGGGCGTCCTGGAGCCGGTCGGGCCAGGCGCGGCTCGCCTCGATCAGCCGTTCCTCGATCTCCCCGGCATCGTAATCGGGAATGCCGCCCGGCTTCGTTTCGATGACGAATTGGACCCGCGCCAGCACGCTCTCGGCCAGCTGGGTGAAGAAGGCGGAGCAGGAGCCGTCGAAGGCGCGCTCCAGGATCGCCTGGATGCGCCGGCGCAGGTCGGTGTCGTAGCGGTCGCGCGGGACATAGACCAGGCAGGTCATGAAGCGCTCGAACGGGTCGCGGCGGATGAACAGGGCGGTGCGCTGGCGCTCCTGCAGGTGAAGCACGCCGATCGCGATCTCGTACAGCTCGTTGTCGGTGATCTGGAACAGTTCGTCCCGGGGGAAATTCTCCAGGATATGGGTCAGCGCCTTGCCGTCGTGGCTGCGCGGGTCGAACCCGGCGCGGGTCAGCACGCGGGCCACCTTGTTGCGCAGGAACGGGATGTCTCGGGCGCTGGCGCTGTAGGCGGCCGACGTGAACAGGCCGACGAACAGGTGCTCGCCGACCACCTTCCCGTCGTCGCCGTAGGCCTTGATGAAGATGCTGTCCATCAGGGCCGGGCGGTGCACGGTGGCCCGGCGGTTCGACTTGGTCACCAGCAGCAGGCGCGGCTGGCGCAGGAACTGCTGGGCGTCGGGCGGCAGGGAGGCGAAGTTGCGCAGCCCGTCGAACACGCGGACGTCGTCGTCGCGCAGGATGCCAAGCCCCTCGCCGGGGACCGGGGTCAGCCGGGCCTCGTCGCCCTCGCCCTCGAACCGGTAGCGGCGGTAGCCCAGGAAGGTGAAGTTGTCGTCGTTCAGCCAGTGCAGGAAGTCGCGCGCCTCGGCCAGCTCGCCCTCGGGCAGCGCGTCGGGCGTCCGGTCGACGCCGTCGATGATCCGGCGCATGGGCTCGTGCATGGCCTTCCAGTCCTCGACCGCCGCGCGCACGTCGGCCAGCACCTTCTCGATCCCCCGGGCGATGCGCTCCAGGAACTGGGGATCGGTCTGCTCGTCCACCTCGATATGCATGAAGGATTCGGGCACGGCCTCGGCAGGCGCCGCCTGCGGCTCGTACAGGTCGGTCAGGCGGCCCGACGCGTCGCGGCGCACCCGCACCACGGGGTGGATCACCAGATGGACTGTCAGGCCCTGGCGGTTCAGCTCCGCCGTGACCGAATCGACCAGGAACGGCATGTCGTCGTTGATGATCTCGACCACGGTATGGCCGGACTGCCAGCCGTGTTCGTCGAGCTGCGGGTGATAGGCCCGGACCCGCGCGTTCCGCTCCGGCCGCTGGGAGGCGAACTGCCAGATCGACAGCGCTGCGCTGTAGAGCTGGTCGGGGCTCGACTCCAGCAGGTCGTCGGGAGGCACGTTGGCATAGAACTGCCGGACGAACCGTTCGGCCATGTCGGCCCGGTCGCGGTTCAGTCGGTCACGAACGCGGCTGACGATCTGCTCGGTCAGCTCGCCCTTGAGTTGTTCGGCCTTCAGGGCCATGCCTGCCTCCCGTATTGCGGTCCGCTTCGGCGGTTTTCACCGCTTCTGTTCGGACCCGAGTGTAGCAGGTGAACATGGGTCCGTGGGGGAAGGTTGCGTGACGGGCCTATGACCTTGACTATAACCTTCCCGGGCCTACTCGATCGCCTGGCGCAGCGCCGCCGCCCCGGCCCAGGGTGCCAGCGGCAGGGCCGCGACCAGCAACCCTCCCAGCAGCAGCAGGTGCGGCCGGGCGGTGAAGCCGGACAGGGACGCGTCGATGGCGCCGGCCCCGAAGATCAGCACGGGGATGTAGAGCGGCAGGATCAGAAGCGACAGCAGCACGCCGCCGCGCCGGGCGCCCAGCGTCAGGGCGGCGCCGATGGCCCCGATCAGGCTCAGGGTCGGCGTGCCGATCAGCAGCGTCGCGACCAGCACGGGAAAGCCGGCCGGCTCCATGTTCAGCAGCAGCGCCAGCAGGGGTGCGGCCACGATCAGCGGCAGGCCGGTGACCAGCCAATGCGCCAGCACCTTGGCGAACACGACAGCCTCCAGCGGCAGGCTGGACAGGGTCAGCAGCTCCAGGCTGCCGTCCTCGTAGTCGTTCTGGAACAGCCGCTCCAGCGACAGCAGGGAGGCCAGCAGCGCCGCCACCCAGATCACCCCCGCGGCGATGCGGGCCAGGATGTTCGGCTCCGGCCCGACGCCGAACGGGAACAGCACGACGCACAGCACGAAGAACATCACCGCGACGGTGGCGTCCGACCCCTGCCGGAGCGCCAGCCGCAGGTCGCGCGACACGAGATGGAGGAAGCGGTTCATGGCTCGATCTCTTCCGCTTCCGCCGCCAGGGCGAAATCGTCCAGCTGCAGGGTCGAGGCGCCGGGCAGGGCGATCTCGGCATGGGTCGAGACCACGACGATGCCGCCGCCCGCGCGGTGGTCGGCTATCGCCGCTTCGAGCTGCCCGATGCCGGCCCGGTCGAGCGCCACCGACGGCTCGTCCAGCAGCCACAGCGGCGCGGGCGCCGCCAGGATGCGCGCGAGGTTCAGCCGCCGCTTCTGCCCGGCGGACAGGTATCGGCCGGAATGTCCGCGATGTGCGGCACGCCCAGCCGCTCCAGGGCGGCCAGCGCCGCGCCGGCCGGATCGGGAGCACCCCCCAGCGCGGCCCAGAAGGCCAGGTTCTCCCGCGCCGACAGCACCGGCTTCACGGCGTCGAGATGGCCGACATAGTGGATGCGCGCCCGGTGCAGGTCCGGATCGTCGGAAACCGGCACGCCGTCCCAGCTCATGCTTCCGGAGAAGGGCCGCAGCAGCCCCGCCATCAGGCGCAGCAGGCTGGACTTGCCGCTGCCGTTAGGCCCCAGCAGCACCAGCGCGCCGCCGGCCGGAACCGCGAACGAGAGATCCTGGAACACCAGCCGCTCGCCGCGCAGGCAGGTCAGGTCGGTACCGGCGAACAGGGGCATGGGGGCGGAACGGTCGGCATGAGGGTTGAAAACCGGACGGGTGCGGAGTGGTACAGCACCCCGCCACCGCTGCCAAGCGCATTCGGCGGCAAGCCACCGGACCGGATCGCTGGAGAAGGCCGGAACGCAAAGAGCCCCGCCTTGCGGCGGGGCTCCGAAGCTCGACGCCGTGCGAGGTTTGCGTTCACCCGTTGCACGGCCGCCCCTGGCGGGGTCTTAGACGCGGATGGCCGAAGCTCAGAGCCGCAAACAAGCAAGAAACTATGCTAAGTCATGTGTTTTGTCAATCCGCCCAGCCCAAGCGCGCTCAGGATGCAGATCCTGACCCGACGCAGATCCTCGGACGAAATCGGCTCGTACCGGTACTTGCGAACGCCGGTGACATCCTTTGCATACCGCGGAAAATCAAGTCTGTGGAACCCGACCGCACAGACCATGTCTCCCTTTACCCAGCGCATGCGATCCCCCCACGGCTCCGGCAGAGGGGGGTCCAGATCGATCCGGCAATGATACGGCATTTTCGGAACCGGCTCGGCGGTGCTCAGCGCCACTACCGTGCAAAGTCCCGGGCGTACGCCGATCTTCGGGCTTACGACGACGACGGGCCGTCGCTTGACCATCTCAGGCTCTTTGAATCCCTGGTCGAAATCGCAGAACAGCACGGTTCCAATCGGTGGATGCTCTTTGATGGCCATTTTTAACGTCTTGGATGGTGGCAATCTTGCGAGCTTGGCCTGAGGTCGATAAAATTTCCTTACAATTGCATGGGAATTCAGGCGGATTATCGTTTCACTTCCTTAACTTCCCGGTTATCGCAATGCCAGCAGCCGCTCGACGAAGGCCGGCACCGTCCCGGTCGCGGAGCCGTAGATCGTCTCGTCGAACAGGGTGGCGCCTTCAGAGGGTTCCAGGTTCAGCTCCACGGTGTGCGCGCCGTTGATCCGCGCCTCCTGCACGAAGCCTGCGGCGGGATACACGTTGCCGGAGGTTCCGATTGACAGGAACAGGGCCGAAGTGGCAAGATTCTGATAAATGCGCTCCATTTCCAGGGGCATCTCGCCGAACCAGACCACGTGGGGGCGCATCTCCGCGACGGCCCCGCAATCGGCGCAATCATCCTCGACCGACAGGTCGGCGCGGATTTCGGAGATCGCGCCGCACACGCCGCACCTGGCCTTCAGCAGCTCGCCGTGCATGTGGATCAGGTTGCGCGATCCCGCCCCCTCGTGCAGGTCGTCGATGTTCTGTGTGACCAGCAGGACCTCGCCGGGCCATTCCCGCTCCAGCCGGGCCAGGGCGTCGTGGGCGGCGTTCGGCCGGACGTCGGCCTGGAGCAATCCGCTCCGCCGGTCGTTGTAGAAGCGGTGGACCATGTCGGGGTCGCGGGCGAAGCCCTCGGGCGTGGCTACATCCTCCAGCCGCACCCGTTCCCACACGCCGCCGGCGCAGCGGAACGTGTCCAGGCCCGATTCCTTGGAGATGCCGGCGCCTGTCAGGATGACGATCCGGTCCGAAGGCTTTAACATCATGATGCTTTTTCCGAAGCGGGAGAGTTGGCGTGAGTTTAGGGGCGTGCTTGGCCGAGGCCAATGGAAGAGTCCACGCGGTGGCGGACCTGCGCGCATTCCTGGCGGGCGCGTGGCGCATCGCCCGCACCATGCGCGACGCCCGGCTGGGACAGGACGGCTCGTTCGACGGGACCGCGGTCTTCCGGGACTTGGGCGACGGGGAGCTGCTGCTGAGGGAAACCGGCATATTGCGCTTCGGCGGGCATGCGGGACCGGCCGAGCAGACCTACCGATATACCTTCCCGGACGGGCCGCGGCGCGCGATGGTCTTCCGCCACGACGGCTCGCCGTTCCATGACCTGGACCTGTCGGACGGCGCCGCCGAGGTTCTGCACCGCTGCGGCGCCGACGTCTATCGCGGCGGCTTCCGGGTCGAGGGTCATGGCGCCTGGAGGGTGCGCTGGCTGGTCGGCGGGCCGCGCAAGGACTATCACATGGTGACGCGGTACAGCCGAGTTCCGGATCCGGAGGAGTAGCGATGGTCAAGGTCCTGTTCGTATGCACCGGCAACATATGCCGCTCCCCCACCGCCGAGGGGGTGTTCCGCCACCTGGTCGCCGAGGCCGGACTGGCCGGCCAGATCGAGACCGACAGCGCCGGCACCCACGGCTACCATGTCGGCGAACCGCCGGACCGGCGCTCGGTGGCCGCGGCCGGCAAGCGCGGCGTCGATATCGGCGACCTGCGCGCCCGCCGGGTGAAGCCGGCCGACTTCGAGGAATTCGACCTGATCCTCGCGATGGACCAGGGGCACTACGACCAGCTCGTCCGCATGGCGCCCGACGGGGCCAAGGACCGCGTCAGGCTGTTCATGGACTATGCGCCGGACGCCCCCCGGCGCGAGGTGCCCGATCCCTACTACGGCGAGGGCACCCACTTCACCGAAGTGCTCGACCTGGTCGAGGCGGCCTCGTCGGGCCTGCTCGACCGGCTCCGCCATTCCCGCCCGGGAGCCGTCCATTTCCATGCCGCCGAAGATTCCTGACAGCGTCGGCACGGTAGCTTCGGCCAGGCCGCTGGCCGGCGGCAACGCCGCCCAGCTGTGGCTGCTCGATCTCCGGGACGGGCGGCGGGTGGTCGCCAAATGGGGCAGGGGCTTGGCGCTCGAGGGCATGATGCTGCGCCATCTCGCCGACCATTCCCGCCTGCCGGTACCGGAGATGTACCACGCCGAAGACCGCCTGCTGGTGATGTCCCACATCGAGAGCGACGGCGGCCTGACCGCTTCCGCCCAGGAGCACGCCGCCGAACTGGTCGCGGCGCTGCACGGCATCGGGGCTCCCCGCTATGGGTTTCCGCAGGACACGCTGATCGGTCCGCTGCCCCAGCCGAATCCGGAATCCGACGACTGGATCGCCTTTTTCCGCGACCACCGCCTGATGCACATGGCGCGCAAGGCGCTGGACGAGCGGCGGATCGACGGCACCCTGATGGCGGCGATCGAGCGGCTTGCCGCCCGGCTTCCCGACCTGATCGGCGAGCCCGCCCCGCCGAGCCTCATCCACGGCGACCTGTGGGGCGGCAACGTGCTGGCGTTCCGGGGACGCATCGCCGGCTTCATCGACCCGGCGGTTTATCATGCCGATCCGGAGATCGAGCTGGCCTTCTCCACCCTGTTCGGCACCTTCGGGGAACCCTTCTTCCGCCGGTACCGCGAGCTTCGCCCGATCCGGCCGGGCTTTTCCGAAGTGCGCCGCGACCTCTACAACCTGTATCCGCTGCTGGTCCATGTCCGCCTGTTCGGCGGCAGCTACCGCGGGCAGGTCGCCCGGATCGTGAACCGCTTCGGCTGACCTCTCCTCAGGGAAACAGCTGGCGGTACAGCAGCAACGCCGCCTCGATGATCAGGATCACCACGGCGACCACGACCGTGACGCTGCCGACGGCGACGCACAGGCCCAGGGTCACGCAGACGCCGTCCTTCTCCAGCAGGCCCAGCGCCATCAGCGCCACGGCGAAGGCGGGCAGCAGGTTGCCCAGCGGGATCGGCAGGATCAGGATAAGGGAGAGCAGAAGGCAGACCGCGCCCAGCATCCGCTCGCCCGGGCCGTCGGTCAGGACCGCCCAGCGCGGCCTGAGCAGGCGCTCGGCCCAGACCAGATAGCGCCGGGTGGCGCCGGCCATCTTCAGGAAAGTCTCCCGCCGCACCGTCAGCCGGGCCAGCCGGGCGGGCAGCCAGGGCGCCCGGTGGCCCAGCATCAACTGGGCCGCGAACAGCACCATCGGCAATCCCAGCACGGTGGACAGGCCGGGCAGCGGCACCGGGATCATGTTGGGCAGGGCGAAGATCAGCAGCAGCGCCCCGAACGCCCGGTCGCCCAGCAGCGTGATCAGGTCTCCCAGCACGATCCGGTCGTCCGGGTGGCCCTCGACGAAGATGTCCAGCAACTCGGATGCCCGTGGACGCCCGTGGGGAGAGATCGCGTGCTTCGAATGGGCAAGCATTTCGTCGGGCATTCTCGGGAGCCGCTCTCCGGCCTCAAGGTTCGCGAAGGTTCAGGATGTCGTGCTTGACCGATTTCCAGACCATCGAGAGCATGTAGATGACGGCGAAACCGACCAGGTTGAGCACCAGGACCACGGCGATCATGCCGAACATGGACTGCTGGTCCAGGAACAGCCTCAGGGTGCCGTCCAGATGCAGCGCGACCAGCACCGCCACGCTGGCGCCGATCGCGGCGAGCGGCAGCAGCACCTTCAGCAGGACGGTGCGCAGCGTCCTGCGTCCTCGCCGGTCGCGCCGCTCCCACGGGTCGGTCATCTGAAGCTCCATGGCGTCGTCGGGTACCGGCACGCCGTGCCGGCACCCGTCATATAGGCGACCGGAGCGCTCAGAACATCGCTTCGAGCACGCGGTCCGGCGGGGCGTGGCCGTCGGCGAAGGTCTTGATGTTGATGATCACCTTCTCGCCCATGTCGATGCGGCCCTCGATCGTCGCCGAGCCCATGTGGGGCAGCAGGACGACGTTGTCGAGCGTCAGCAGCTTCGGGTTGATCGCCGGCTCGTGCTCGAACACGTCTAGCCCGGCCCCGGCCAGCTCGCCCTTCTGGAGCATGCGGGTCAGGGCGTTCTCGTCCACCACCTCGCCGCGCGAGGTGTTGACGATGTAGCAGTGGGGCCGCAGCAGCTGCAGGCGCCGCGCCGACAACAGGTGGTACGTGGCCGGCGTGTGCGGGCAATTGATGGAGACGATGTCCATCCGCGCCAGCATCTGGTCCAGGCTCTCCCAGTACGTCGCCTCCAGCTCGCCCTCGATCTCGGGGTGGACGCGGCGGCGGTTGTGGTAGTGGATCGACAGGCCGAAGCCGCGGGCGCGCTTGGCCAGCGCCTGGCCGATCCGGCCCAGGCCGATGATGCCCAGGCGCTTGCCCCAGATCCGGTGACCCAGCATGGTGGTCGGACCCCAGCCCTTCCACTCGCCGGCCCGGACCAGCCGCTCGCCTTCCGACAGGCGGCGGGACACCGCGAGCAGCAGCGCCATGGTCATGTCGGCCGTGTCCTCGGTCAGCACGCCGGGCGTGTTGGTGACTGTGATGCCGCGCTGGCGGGCGGTCTTCAGATCTATATGGTCCACGCCGGTGCCGAACGAGGCGATCAGCCGCAGGTTCGGGCCGGCCTGGGACAGGACGCGAGCGTCGATCCGGTCGGTCACCGTGGGCACCAGCACGTCGGCGGTCTTGACGGCCTCTATGAGCTCCGCCGCGGTCGGCGGCGTGTCGTCGTGGTTGAGGCGGGTGTCGAACAGCTCCATCATCCGCGTCTCGATCACGTCCGGCAGCTTGCGGGTGACGACGACGACGGGTTTCTTCTTCTCGGGCATCGGACCGGATCTCCCTGGCGGCTTCGCCATGCCATACCAAGCGCCGTGCCGTCTTGTCCAGCGACGCGGTAAGATCGGACATCCGGCAAGTGACCACCTCTTAACGGACTTGGTCTAGGCTGAGCCGTCTCGGGGCGGTCATATCCCCGCCACATTGAGGCAATAGCCCGTTCCAGGGCTTCCCAGACCTGTTACAGACCTGAGTTCTCGTCCATGATATCTGCCGCCCGTTTCGGCATTCTCGCCATCTGCTTCGGCGTCCTGCTGCTGCCCGCTTCGCTTTTCGCTCCCGCTGCACTCGCGCAGGAGCCCGAGTCGGTCCCCGGCATGGCTCCGCCGACGGGCCTGCCGGTACCGCGCTTCGTCTCGCTCCGCTCGGCCGAGGTCAACGTGCGGACCGGGCCGGGCACGCGCTACCCGGTGGAATGGGTCTTCGTGAAGCGCGACATACCGGTGGAGATCACCGCCGAGTTCGACACCTGGAGACGCATCCGCGATTGGGAGGGGACCGAAGGCTGGGTTCACCAGAGCATGCTGTCGGGCAAGCGCGCCATGATCGTCACCGGCGGCGTCCGCGTTCTGCGCCGCACCGCCGGCGACGCCGCCGCGGGCTTGGCCAAGGTGGAACCCGGCGTCGCCGGCAAGTTGCTGCGCTGCGAGCAGGCCTGGTGCGAGGTCAATGTCGACGGCTACCGCGGCTGGCTCCAGCGGTCTGAATTCTGGGGCGTCTATCCGGCGGAAGCGATCGAATAGGGGGGCATTCCAGCCCCCGCCCGTTCAATCCAGCTGGTCCAGCATCTTCTGGAAACGGGCGGCATGGGCCTTCTCCGCCTTGGCGAGCGTTTCGAACCAGTCGGCTATTTCATCGAAGCCTTCCTCGCGGGCCGTGCGCGCCATTGCCAGATACATCTCGACGGCCTCGAAGGTCTCGCCGGCGATGGCGGCGGCCAGGTTCTGCCGGGTGGTGCCGATCGGCCTGCCCGTGGCCGGGTCGCCGACCTCCTGGAGGAATTCGAGATGGCCGTGGGCATGGCCGGTTTCCCCCTCCGCCGTGGTCCGGAACGCGGCGGCGGCATCGTGGAAGCCTTCCACGTCGGCCTGCTGGGCGAAATACAGGTAGCGCCGGTTCGCCTGGCTCTCGCTGGCGAAGGCCGCCTTCAGGTTCTGTTCGGTCCTGGAGCCCGAGAGCGACATTCCATCCTCCTCATCCTGGGGACGGTTCCGGTCGTGCCCCCGGCCGGGCCAAACCATCCCGGCACCTTATGCATCCCGAAGGAGGTAGGAGTCAATCAACCGGTAATATTCGAAACTGATCCGGGACCGAAAATGCCCGATCAGCCGGCGGCGGGATCTTCGGGCATCAGGCGGATAATCACGTCGACGCGCGCCACCTTGGTCCCGGCGGGTGCCTGGGGCAGGTGGGCGACGGTCACGCTCTCGCTCGGAATATCCTGTAGATTGCCCGACCCTTCGAAGAAGAAATGGTGATGGTCGGCTACGTTCGTATCGAAATAGGACCGCCCCGCCTCGACCACCACCTCGCGTAGCAGTCCCGCGTCGGTGAACTGGTGCAACGTGTTGTAGACCGTCGCCAGAGACACCCGTACCTCGGCATCGGTCGCCTCGCCATGGAGCTGCTCCGCCGTGACATGCCGGTCGGCCTTGTCGAACAACAGGCGGGCGAGTGCCAGCCGTTGCCGTGTCGGGCGAAGGCCAACCTGCTGAAGCCGGTCCAGGACGTGCTTGAAGGGGCGTGTTCCAGTCATGGTTCGCATATGGTAGCGGGCGGACACCAATGAAAGGTGCCTCGAAAATCAGCATTAATATTTAGAACGAATACAGCTCCGTGCGCAAGGTGGGGTATGGCGGCAAGCCATCCGGGGATGGGCGAACGAAAAAGGGGGGCTCAAGGCCCCCCTCTCCCGACTTGATCCGATCTGCCGAACGGGCAGGTCAGCTGTGGTTCATGCGGTTGTCGACCAGTTCGCTGACCACGCCGGGATCCGCCAGCGTGGAGGTGTCGCCGAGCGCCTCGTGCTCGTTAGCGGCGATCTTGCGCAGGATGCGGCGCATGATCTTGCCCGAACGGGTCTTCGGCAGGCCCGGCGCCCACTGGATCAGGTCCGGCGTGGCGATCGGGCCGATCTCCTTGCGGACCCAGGTCACCAGCTCCTTGCGCAGCTCCTCGCTCGGGTGCTCGCCGGCGTTGAGCGTGACATAGGCGTAGATGCCCTGACCCTTGAGGTCATGCGGGTAGCCGACGACCGCGGCCTCGGCGACCTTCGGGTGGGCGACCAGCGCGCTCTCGATCTCGGCGGTGCCCATGCGGTGTCCGGACACGTTGATCACGTCGTCGACGCGGCCGGTGATCCAGTAGTACCCGTCGGCGTCGCGGCGGCAGCCGTCACCGGTGAAGTACTTGCCCTCGAAGGTCGAGAAGTAGGTCTGGACGAACCGGACATGGTCGCCGAACACCGTGCGCATCTGGCCGGGCCAGCTGTCGGCCATGCACAGGTTGCCCTCGGTCTCGCCTTCCAGCAGCTTGCCGTCGTTGTCCACGACGACGGGCTGGACGCCGAAGAACGGCAGCGTGGCCGAACCGGGCTTGGCCGTGGTGGCGCCGGGCAGCGGCGAGATCAGGATGCCGCCGGTCTCGGTCTGCCAGAAGGTGTCCACGATCGGGCAGCGCTCGTCGCCGACCACCCTGTGGTACCACAGCCAAGCCTCGGGGTTGATCGGCTCGCCGACCGAACCCAGGATGCGCAGCGACTTGCGGCTGGTCTTCTTGACCGGGGCCTCGCCCTCGCGCATCAGCGCGCGGATGGCGGTCGGCGCCGTGTAGAAGATCGACACGTTGTGCTTGTCGATCACTTCCCAGAAGCGCGAGACCGACGGGTAGTTCGGGATGCCCTCGAACATCAGGGTCGTGGCGCCGTTGGCGAGCGGGCCGTAGACGATGTAGGAGTGGCCGGTGACCCAGCCCACGTCGGCCGTGCACCAGTAGACCTCGCCCGGCTTGTAGTCGAAGACGTATTGGTGCGTCATCGAGGCATAGACCAGATAGCCGCCGGTGGTGTGAAGCACGCCCTTGGGCTTGCCGGTCGAGCCGGAAGTGTAGAGGATGAACAGCGGGTCTTCCGCGCTCATCTCCTCCGGCGGGCAGTCGGCGGAAACCTTGGCGATCTCCTCGTCGTACCAGACGTCGCGGCCCTCGGTCCATGCGACCTCGCCGCCGGTACGGCGGACGACGATCTGGGTCTTGACGTTCGGCGACCCTTCCAGGGCAACGTCGGCGTTCTTCTTCAGCGGCACCTTGCGGCCGCCGCGCAGCCCCTCGTCCGCGGTGATCAGCAGGTGGCTGTCGCAGTCGACGAGACGGTCGCGCAGGCTGTCGGGCGAGAAGCCGCCGAACACGATGGAGTGCATGGCGCCGACTCGGGCGCAGGCCAGCATGGCGTACGCGGCCTCGGGGATCATCGGCAGGTAGATGGTGACCCGGTCGCCCTTCTTGACGCCCTTGGCCTTCAGCACGTTGGCCAGCCGGCAGACCTGCTCATGCAGCTCGCGGTAGGTGATGTGCCTGCTTTCGGCCGGGTTGTCGCCTTCCCAGATGATCGCGGTCTGGTCGGCCTTGTCGGCGAGGTGGCGGTCGATGCAGTTGGCGCTGACGTTCAGCGTGCCGTCGAAGAACCACCGGATATGGACGTCGCCGGTGAAGCTGACGTCCTTGACCTTGGTGTAGGGGCGCATCCAGTCGAGGCGCTTGCCATGCTCGCCCCAGAAAGCCTCCGGATCCTTGACCGACTGCTCGTACATCCGGGCGTAGCCTTCGGCATCGACCCAGGCCGACTTCGCAGCAGCTTCGGGAGGCGGGAAGGTGCTGGGAGTTGTGTTCGGCGTTGTGTTCATTGGCTCGCGGTTCCCCCGGTTCATTCTGGTTACTGTTCACGGCCGATCTTGGAACAATCGATCCGGTAACCTCATCGGTCAACACGTGATTATCCACAGCGGCCTATCTTTAACAAGCCGTTCGGGCGCAAGGCACGGTGCCCCGCGCCAGCCTCGAAGGCTGCGGAAAAATCGTACCGGACCTTGTAAAGACGGCGCCGGCAACGGGCATTGATCTATCTCAAGTGCCGAATCGGTTCCCTTCGCGATCGCGGTAGAGCGGGACCTGTCGTCTGAAACGATGAAATACTGGACGTTCCGGCGGGGTCTTCTTCATGGGATGGGGCAGGCGGAGCCGGGCCGTTGTCTTGCCCCGGGCATGACGACGGACGATGCCGCATTGCCGCATCAGTGTTCCGGCATTGGCCGGAGTCTGGAGTCGGCGCTCGCCGGCCGGATATGGATTGGACGCGGCAGATCCGACTCATGGGCCATGACTGCATATCGGCGGCCCGCTCGATCCAGCATCCGGGGGCGTGGTCAGCCGAGTGGTCTTTCCACTCCGGTGACCCCGCGGGCAACAGCCACGGTGAAAACGGAAGGCCCGCCGATCCGGCCCTGGACAATAAGTCGCAAGGCATAGTCCGTCCGGAGGTTGTGCCGGCCCTTCCGAACCCGCATTCAGGACGTTCCGCCAATGTAACATTTACCCCCTGTTAAGGAGCCCGCGTCTAACGTTGCGATGGCGAGCGTGGTGCAAGGCGGGCGGGGCAGCGACATGTCGGGCGACAGGGGTGCGGACAGCGGAACGGAGGGCGGCGCGGACGGCGGGGCGGATTGCGCCGGCCGGCTGAGCCAGATCAGCAACCGTACCAGCATGATGACCATCGACGCGGTGCTCCGCGCCGTGCCGCGCGACGGCAAGGGCTATGCCGCGGCGGCCGACGAGCTGCGCGGAATCGCGCGTCGGGTCGTCCATACCACCCGGGATTTCGTGGCCAGCCTGCCGGATGCCCGCTGACCACCCTTGTTCTCAGGCCTTTTCCGATCCGACTTCCGATCCGGCCGGGCGGTCCGGGGCTAAGACCCGGCCGTCCTTCGTCGTGACCGCCACGCGGGCAAGGAACTTGCCGACGCAGGGACCACTGACGCAGAGCCCCGTGCTGATCTCGAACAGCGCGCCGTGGGTGGCGCACTGGATATGGCGGCCGTCCAGGCTCATGAAGCGGTCGGGGGTCCAGTCCAGCGGTGAGCGGGCGTGCGGGCAGGAATTGACGTAGCCCACCGCCCTGTCGCCCTGCCGCACGACCAGGATGTCGAGCGGTGCCGAGCCGGCGGGATCGCCCGAGCGCAGCGTGAAGCCGCGCCCGGTGCCATCGGGGATTTCCTCCAGGCGGCAGAGTTCTCCGGGCATCGATTCCTCAGGCATCGATGCCGGCCAGCCGGCAGATATGCCGCCACTGGATATCGGTGACCGGGCAGACCGACAGGCGGGACTGCCGGATCAGCGCCATGTCTGCCAGGACGGGATCGGCCTTCATCTGCTTCAGGGTCACCGGCATCGCGGCGGGAACGACCGGCCTGACGTCCACCATGCCGAACCGGCCCGACTCGTCGCCGGGGTCGGGATAGTATTCCCGCGCGATCTCGACCACGCCGACGATCTCCAGCCCCTCGTTGGAGTGATAGAAGAAGGCCCGGTCGCCCAGGCGCATGGCCTTCAGGTTGTTGGACGCCTGGTGATTGCGGACGCCGTCCCAGTGGGTGACGCCGTCCGCGACCATCCGGTCCCAGGAATATTTGAAGGGCTCGGATTTCACCAGCCAATAGGCCATCGCTGCCGCCTCGGGGTCTTGTCTGTCCGTCTTGGATTCCGGTCGGGTATCAGGCGGGTGATTTCGGCAGGACCTTGCGCCAGGGCCGGATCGTTACGCTCTCGAATAGACCGGCCTTGGCATAGGGGTCGTCGGCGGAGAAGCGCTCGGCGCCGGCGCGGTCGTCGAACTCGACGATCAGCACGCTGCCGGTCATGGCGCTGCCGTCGTCGGTCAGCGTCGGGCCGGCGGCGAAGATCTTGTCGCCGAAGCTTTCCAGATAGGCCAGGTGGGCGGTTCGGTTGGCCGCACGGACATCTCCGCTGCCCTGCCTGTCGGTGCAGGTGATGATGAAATGCATTGCGATGTCTCCCCTTCGTTCTGTTGCGGGTGACCAGTCTTACCCTACCGGCCTTCGATCCGAAACGGCCGAGCCATCAGGGCCGCGATCGTCGCGTCGATGTCGGCGCCGCGGTTGAGGATGGCGTCGACCGCCTGGCAGATCGGCATGTCGACGCCCCGGCGCGCGGCGAGCGCTCCGACGGCCGCGGCGGTGTGGACACCCTCCGCGACCGAATGGCGCTCCCCCAGGATGTCCGCCAGCGGCCGTCCCTGCCCCAGCGCCGCGCCCAGCGACATGTTGCGCGACTGGTGGCTGGTGCAGGTCAGCGTCAGGTCGCCCAGGCCGGACAGGCCCGTAAGCGTCTCCGGCCGGGCGCCCAGCGCCAGGGCCAGCCGGGTGATCTCGGCGAGGCCGCGGGTGATCAGCGCGGCGCGCGCGTTGTCGCCCAGCCGCTTTCCCTCGATGATGCCGCAGGCGATCGCCAGCACGTTCTTGACGGCGCCGCCGATCTGCGCGCCGGTCACGTCGTCGGACAGGTACGGCCGGAAGCTCCGGCTGCCCAGGGTCTCGACCAGGCGCGCGCCAAGGGTCTGGTCGCCGATGGCCAGCGTGACCGCGGTCGGCTGGCCGCGCGCCACCTCGGCCGCGAAGGTCGGGCCCGAGAGCACCGCGATCGGGTGCCCGGGCAGTTCCGCCGCCGCGGCCTCGCTCATCAGGCAGCCGGTCGCAAGCTCGATCCCCTTGGCGCACAATACGACCGGTGTGCCGGCCGCCGCGAGCGGGGCCAGCCGGGCGCAGGCGGCGCGCAGGTGCTGCGCCGGGGTCACCAGCATCAGCACGTCGGCCGCCGCCGCCTCCGCCAGGTCGCCGGTCAGGCCAAGCGCGGGGTCGAGCGGGATTCCGGGCAGGTAGCGGGCGTTCTCGCGCCGGTGCCGCATCGCCTCAACAGTCTCCGCCTCGCGGGCCCACAAGATGGATTCGCGTCCCGCCCGGAGCGCCGCCAGCGCGATCGCGGTGCCCCACGCACCGGCGCCGATCACGCCGACTCGGGCGAAAGGCAGGACATCGGCAGCGGTCATGACGGATTCCCCTGGTGGCGGACGGCGCTGTCATTACGGGAGCGGCGCGGGGATGGCAACCGGGTTGCGCGGATCGCCCGACCGGAGCGCATACCGGGAGGGAGGAGATTGGCGACCACACGCGAATCCGGACGGTATTATCCGGAATTGCCCGCGACCGGATTCGATCACGGCACTCCTGAACTGGACGACTCCGATACCGGACCTTGTCGCCGGGACGGTTTCCGCGGATCCCTGCGCGTGCGGGACGGGCGACCCCGAGCACTGTCCTCGACATCGAGATCGTTTTCATCGCGACGCATTCTCCCGGCGATTGACCGCCGCGGAGCCGGATATCCTCGATACCCTTCAGGGCTTAGCACCCTTGCCCTCCGGCTTCCGGGCCGTCGGGTCGAGCGGCCAGCGGGGGCGGGGTGCGAAGTCGAGGCCGTCTGACTGGCCAAGCCGGAGCCGCTCCAGCCCGGCCCAGGCGATCATCACGGCGTTGTCGGTGCACAAGCGCATCGGCGGCGCCTGGAAACGGAAGTCCTGCTTCTCCGCCAGGGCGGTCAGCCGGGCGCGCAGATACTTGTTGGCGGCGACGCCGCCCGCCACCACCAGCGTGTCGCCGGCCGGATACTCGGCGCGGAACCGGTCCATGGCGCGGGCGCAGCGGTCGACCATCACGTCGCCGACGGCGGCCTGGAACCCGGCGGCGAGGTCGCGGACGTCGGCCGGGTCGAGCGGGCCGGGCGGCAGCTCGTCCAGGCGGTTGCGCACCGCCGTCTTCAGGCCGGAGAAGGAGAAGTCGCAGCCCGGGCGCCCCTTCATCGGGCGCGGCAGCTCGAACCGGGCGGGGTCGCCGCCCTGGGCGGCGCGCTCCAGCAGCGGCCCGCCGGGATAGCCCAGACCCATCAGCTTGGCCGCCTTGTCGAACGCCTCGCCGACCGCGTCGTCGATCGTGGTGCCGAGCCGCCGGTAGCGCCCGACCCCCTCGACCGCAAGGATCTGGCAATGTCCGCCCGACACCAGCAGCAGCAGATACGGGAAGGCCAGGCCTTCCGGCGCGGGGTCGGTCAGCCGCGCGGTCAGGGCGTGGCCTTCCAGATGGTTGACCGCGACGAAGGGCAGGCCGAGCACGGCGGCGATCGCCTTGGCGGTCATCACGCCGACGATCACGCCGCCGATCAGCCCCGGCCCCCCGGTCGCCGCGACGCCGTCGAGCCGGTCGAAGCCGATGCCCGCCTCGTCCATGGCGCGGCGGATCAGGCCGTCCAGGTGGTCCAGGTGGGCGCGGGCGGCGATCTCGGGTACGACGCCGCCATAGGGGCGGTGGTCGGAGAGCTGCGACAGCACGACGTCGCCCAGGATCTCGCGCCGGTCGGTGACGACGGCGGCGGCTGTCTCGTCGCAGCTGGTTTCGATGCCTAAGACTATCATTCCGGTGCGATTCAGGTTCGGGTCAGGGTTTCGGTCAGGATCTGCTTGGTGATGACCAGCGACAGGGAGCCGTTCTCGATTTCGAGGAACTTCTCGGAAGACCTGGGCAGGGGGATCTTGTTCTTCCGGCAGAACAGGATCAGGAAGGCGGCGATCTCGCCCTGGCCGAACCGCAATTCGTGAAGCTTGCGGGCGCCGATCTGCTCGATCTGGACGAACAGCTGAAGCTCCGGCTCGGTCGCCGTCCACACCCGGCGGACCTGCCCGTGCGGCATCTTGTCCGGATGCAGGGCCGCGAACAGCCGCACCGCCTCGCGGACCGCATCGTTCGAAAATATCACCTGCCTGCGTTCAGTGATCATCCACCGTCTCTCTGTCCACCGTGCCGCCCCCGGGGCCGAATCGGGAGGTAAAGCGATCCCGCCGCACCGCGGCAAAGCGATCCTGCTGCACCGCGGCAAAGCCATCCCGCCGCACCGCAGCGACGGGACAGCGAGACATATAGCGTAAAAGCCCCTATACCAACGGACTTTCCACTTGCGCCGTCCCGGCCCATGTGGGGACTTCCGCAGCGGTCCGTAACGTCCTAAAGAAAAATCATGAGCATCCCTGTGCGAACCGGCCCTGTCCGTATCGGCACGCGCGGCAGCCCCCTGGCGCTGGCGCAAGCCCACCAGACCCGCGCCCGCCTGGCCGCGGCCCATGCCGCGCTGGCGGCCCCCGACGCGATCGAGATCGTGGTGATCAGGACCACCGGCGACCGCATCCAGGACCGCACCCTGATGGAGGCCGGCGGCAAGGGCCTCTTCACCAAGGAGATCGAGGAGGCGCTGGTCGCCGGGTCGATCGACCTGGCGGTCCATTCCATGAAGGACGTGCCGACCTGGCTGCCCGACGGGCTGGAGATCCGCTGCCTTCTCCCGCGCGAGGACCCGCGCGACGCCTTCTTCTCCAACGTCGCCGCCCATCTCGACGACCTGCCGGAAGGCGCCGTGGTCGGCACCGCGAGCCTGCGCCGGCAGGCTCAGGTGCTGGCGCGGCGGCCCGACCTGAAGGTGGTACCGATCCGCGGCAACGTGGAGACGCGGCTGCGCAAGCTGGCCGACGGCGAGGTCGACGCGACCCTGCTGGCGCTCGCCGGGCTGAAGCGGCTCGACATGACCGACCGGATCACCTCGGTGATCGAGCCCGACGTCATGCTGCCCGCGGTGGCCCAGGGCGCCATCGGGATCGAGACCCGGGCCGACGACGACGTGACCAACGCCCTGCTGTCCCCGCTCAACTGCGAGGCCACCATGGTCCGCGTCTCGGCCGAGCGGGCGCTGCTGGCGGCGCTCGACGGCTCCTGCCGGACGCCGATCGCGGCGCTGGCCAATCTCGACGAGGCGGGCAACCTGACCCTCGACGCGCTGGTGGCCGATCCCGCCGGCAAGCAGATGCTCGGCACGGCGCGGCGGGGAACCGCGGCCGATGCCGTGGCCCTGGGGCGCGACGCCGGCGAGGAGTTGAAGCGCCTGATGCCGCCGGACTTCTTCGTGCCGTGAGCGGGCCGTGACCGCGCAGCCCCCCGGCACCGGACCGCGGCGCATCCTGGTGACGCGCCCGCGCGAGGATGCCCGGGCGTTCGCCTCGGAGCTGCGCGGACGCGGCTTCGAGCCGATGGTCCAGCCCTTGCTGGAAGTCCGGAACCTGCCTGGCCCGCCGCTGGAACTGGACGGCGTACAGGCCCTCCTGTTCACCAGCGCGAACGGCGTACGAGCAACCGCAGCCCGTACGACCCGGCGCGACCTGCCGGCATTGGCGGTCGGCGACGCGACCGCCCGGTGTGCCGCGGACGCCGGCTTCACCCGGGTCGAAAGCGCCGGCGGCGATGTCGAAAGCCTCGCCCGGCTCGCTGTCCGCGTCCTGGACCCCGCGGCCGGGCGGCTGTACCATGCCGCCGGCAGCGCCGTCGCCGGCGATCTGGCCGGGGATCTCGGCCGGGCCGGCTTCACGGTGGAGCGCCAAGTGCTGTACGCGGCCGAGCCGGTGACCGAACTGCTGCCCGGCACCGCCGAGGCGCTGTACGCCGGTACAATCGACGCAGTCCTGTTTTTCTCTCCCCGGACGGCGCAAAGCTTTGTTAAGGTTGTTGAGAAGGCGGGATTGGCCGATCGCCTCGGCGAAGTCCTGGCTTTCTGCCTGAGCGAAGCGGTCGGTACGGCGGTGCGTACGGTAGGGTGGCGCGACATCCTCACCGCGCGCCGGCCGGATCAGGCGGCTCTGCTTGATCTGCTCGCATCCGCCCGGAGCCCTTCCCAGCCGGACTGACAACGCCGGCCGGAGCCCGGACCGGAACCAAGTCCCGGACCGGAACCAAGTCCCGGACCGGAACCAAGTCCAAGAACAGTTCGACGAACAACTGCCAACGATAAACGCCCCCAGGGAATACGAGAAGGCCGCTCATGAGTCCCCGTCCCCCCGATCAATCGGATAACGACCCGACCGTGCCGGACCCGTCCGACGGCACCAACCCGACCGGCTCCGCAGCCGAGCGCATCATCGAGAAGTTCGGCGGCATCCGCCCCATGGCCCACAAGCTGGGCATGCCGGTCACGACGGTCCAGGGATGGAAGAAGCGGGGGGCGATCCCCAGCGCGCGCCATCCCGACCTGCTCGCCGCCGCCGGACGCCACAACGTATCGCTGGACCAGGCGGAACTCGACGCGGCCGCGCCGGCCGACGAGCGCGCCGCTGAGGACCGCACGGCCGAGGACCGCACGGCGGACGAGGCGACGCCCGCCGGCATCGCCGCGCCGGAGTCCGCCGACACGTCGGCGGCCGACACGTCCCCGGCCACGCCCTGGAGCAGCGCGCGCAGTTACGAGCGGCCTGACGCCACCTCGACCGAGCCCGAAACAGAAACCGCGACCAGGACCATGGCTGAGCCGATCCACCGCGACCCCGAGCCGGTTCGCACGCCCGAACCCGCCCGAGCCTCCGGCGGCGGCAAGGGCCTCGCGACCTTCGCCATCCTGCTGGCGCTGGCCGGCACCGGCGCCGCCGTCACCGCCCCCCAGTGGGGACCGCAGGTGATCCCGCAGATCTGGCCGCCCCGCACCGACACCGACACGGGCGCTTCCCAGCAGATCTCCGCGCTCGAACAGCGGGTCCAGGAGTTGGCGTCGCGCGGCTCCGACACCGCGCCGCTGAACGACCGGATCGCCCAGCTCGAGCAGCGGCTGTCGGAAGTGTCCCAGGCGCAGCCGCAGCCACAGCCGCCGCAGCAGGCGGAGCAGGCCGCTCCCGCCGGCCTCGACCAGGCCCAGGTCGAATCGATCGTGCAGGACCGCGTCCAGCAGTTCGCCGGCCGGATCGGCGCGCTGGAGCAGCGGTCCCAGCCGCAGCCGGGCGTCGACCGCCAGGCGCTGGACGCCCGCGTCGCCCCGCTGGAACAGCAGCTCCAGGCGCTCGCCCAGGTCCGCGACCGGGTGCAGGGGCTGGAAGGCCGCGTCGGCACGCTTGACCAGCAGCAGGGCCAGGCGATCGCGCGGCTGCGCGACAGCGTCGCCGGCCTGGAGCAGGAGGCCAACCGCCTCGCCCAGGAGATCAACAGCACCGCCAACCGCGCCACCCAGGTGGCCGAGACGCTGACCCTCCGGCAGGCCCAGGAAAGCAAGGCGCAGGCCCTGGTGCTCGCCGCCGGCCAGCTCCGCGCGTCGCTCCAGAGCTCCCGGCCCTTCACGTCGGAACTGTCCGCGGTGCGCGCGGTCAACCTGGAGGATCCCCAGGTGGTCCAGGCGCTGAACGCGATCGAGCCCCATGCCGCCGACGGCATTCCGACCGAGGCGCAGCTGAACCAGCAGTTCTCCGACGTGGCGGGCGAGATCGTCCGCGCCGGCGTGCTGGCCAGCGGCGCCAGCGGCGAGTGGTGGGACAAGGCGCTCTCGACCGCCTCCTCCCTGGTCAGCGTCCGGCGGACCGCCGGCGAGATCCAGGGCAGCGGCGCCGACGCGATCACCGCCCGGGCGGAGCGGCACCTGAAGTCGGGCCGCCTGGACGAGGCTGTCAAGGAGCTTGAAACCCTGACCGGCGAGCCCGCGACGGTCGCCCAGCCCTGGATCGAGGATGCCAAGGCGCGCCTCGCCGCCAACGAGGCCGGCGCGCTGCTGACCGGCCAGGCCATCGCCCGCCTGGCGGGCTCCGCCGGAGGCAACCAATAATGACCCGCGCCATCTGGTTCCTGATCAAGCTGGCGATCGTCGTCGCGATCGCCATCTATCTCGTCGAAAATCCCGGCGCGGTCACGATCGACTGGCAGGGATACGTCATCAACACGTCCTTCGCCATGCTGCTGCTGGTGACGGTGGCGGTCATCGCGATCGTGGCGCTGGCCTACCGGCTGTGGCGGGGCATCCGCGGCGCGCCGGGGGCCTTCGGCCGCCGCAGCCGGACGCGCAAGCGCGAGCGCGGCTACCGGGCGCTGACCCGCGGCATGGTCGCGGTGGCTGCCGGCGACGCCGCCGGCGCGCGACGCTATGCCCGCGAGGCCGACACCATGCTGCGCGACCCGCCGCTGACCATGCTGCTGTCGGCCCAGGCCGCCCAGCTGAACGGCGACGAGAAGGCGGCGGAACGCTATTTCCAGACCATGCTGGAACGGCCGGAGACGGCGTTCCTCGGCGTGCGCGGCCTGCTGACCCAGGCGATCCGCGACGGCAACCGGACCGAGGCGCTGCAACTCGCCCGCCGCGCCAAGTCGCTCCAGCCGCAGACGCCGTGGGTGCTGACCACCCTGTTCGACCTGGAGACCCGGGCCGCCCAGTGGGGCCGCGCCGAGCAGACCCTGCTCGACGGCATGAAGTCGGGCGCCTTCCCGGCGGAGGCCGGCCGGCACCACCGCGCGGCCCTGCTGCTGGAGCGCAGCTACGAGGCCGAGCTGGAAGGTCACCACGACGATGCCCTGCGCCACGCCCAGGCCGCCGCCAAGCTGGAACCCGCGTTCCCGCCGGCCGCCTCGCGGCTGGCCCGCCTGCTGGCCCGCACCGGCAAGCACCGCAAGGCCGGCAAGGTCATCGAGAAGGCCTGGAGCACCCGGCCGCATCCCGAACTGGCCGATGCCTACCGCGACATCAGCCCGGACAGCGACCCGCTGGCCCAGGTCAAGCGGTTCGAGCGGCTGCAGTCGATGGTGCCCAACGACCTGGAGGGGCATGTGGCCCTGGCGCGCGCCGCCATGTCCGCCAGGCTGTGGGGGGAGGCCCGCAACCACCTGAGCAAGGCGCTGGCCGAGCGTCCGAGCGACAGGGTCTACCGCATGCTGGCGGAACTGGCCGAAGCGGAGCACGGCGACATCGCCGCCGCCCGCGACTGGCTGGCCAAGGCCGCCAACGCCGAGCCGGACCCGATCTGGGTCTGCAGGGAATGCGGTACCCTGTCCAAGTCCTGGCGCAGCCTCTGCGGCCAGTGCGGCGCCTTCGACAGCATGGAATGGAAGCTGCCCAGCGTCGCCATCCAGATCGCCGAACCCCACCGCCTGCCGCCCGCGAAGCCCTCCGAACCCCCCGCGCCGCCCCAGCCGGCGACCACGACGACGGTGGTCCAGCAGCCGGAGGAGACGCCGGCCGCTTCTCCGCCGCAGGGGGCGCAGCAGGGAACCACGGCGCAGCAGCCGCAGCCCGCCGCGGGCTAGGAACGTCCTGTCGAACCTGAAGAGCCGCCACGTGGCGGCTCTTCCAATTACTCGTTTTCATCGTGACCGGACTTGATCCGATCATCCAGGCGCGAAGTCCATCTCGCCGGCTTGCGCGCCGATGAAGAAAAGGTGATGCCACATAGGTCGGGTAGAGCGAAGCGGCACCCGACAAGCCGGCGAGTTGGTGTCGGGTGCCGCTTCGCTCTACCCGACCTACGCTTCTTGACGAATAATCAGGTACCGTGCTGGACAGCGTCCGCCCCGGCCCTTTTCCGATTCGACAAGCCCCCCTCCGCGCGCTAAACCGCGCGACATGACCGACAGCACGCTGGCATCCCGCAACGCCGCCCTCGACCTGCTCGAGTCGGTGCTGCGCAAGAAGATCCCGCTCGACGACGCGTTCGACGCGCACGAGGGGCTCGACCCGCTGGAACCGCGGGACCGCGGCTTCGTGAGGCTGATGGTGGCGACGGTCCTGCGCCGCCTGGGGCAGATCGACGCCCTGGTGTCGACGGCCCTGACCAAGCCCGATCCGGTCCGCGCCGGCGTCCTCGACATCCTGCGGCTGGGCACGGCTCAGCTCGTGTTCCTCGACACGCCGCCGCACGCCGCGGTGGATACCTCGGTGGCCGCCGCCGAGCAGCGCGGGCTTCAGCACTACAAGGGCCTGATCAACGCCGTGCTGCGCAGGGTCGCGCGCGAGGGGGCCGATCAGGCGAGGAAGCAGGACGCCGGGCGGCTGAACACGCCGGACTGGCTGTGGCTCGCCTGGCGGACCGCCTACGGCACTCCCCGCACCCGCGGCATCGTCGAGGCGAACCTGATCGAGGCGCCGCTCGACCTCACCGCCAAGGGGTCGCCCGGCGACTGGGCCGAACGGCTGGAAGGCACCGTGCTGCCGACCGGGACGATCCGGCGCGCCTCCGGCGGCCAGGTCGCCGACCTGCCCGGCTACGACGAGGGCGCGTGGTGGGTCCAGGACGCCGCAGCGGCATTGCCGGCCAAGCTGTTCGGCGACATCCGGGGCAAGACCCTCTACGACCTGTGCGCGGCGCCGGGCGGAAAAACCGCCCAGCTGGCGGCCGCCGGGGCCGAGGTGACGGCGCTCGACCGGTCGGACCGGCGGCTGCGCCGCCTCTCCGCCAACCTGGAGCGGCTGAACCTGTGGGCGGAGACGCTGACCACCGATGCCGCGACCTGGAAGCCGGACCGGCCCGCCGACGCCGTGCTGCTCGATGCGCCGTGCAGCGCCACCGGCGCCATCCGCCGCCATCCCGACATCCCGCGGCTGAAGAGCCAGGAGGACGTCACCAAGCTGGCTGGCGCCCAGCGCCGGCTGCTGGCCCATGCGGTGGACCTGGTCAAGCCCGGCGGCACGCTGGTCTACTGCACCTGCTCGCTCCAGCCGGAAGAAGGCGAGCAGCGGATCGACCACCTGCTGGCCTCCGGTGCGCCGGTCGAGCGGTTGCCGGTCGATCCCGGCGAGCTGGGGGGCCTGTCGGAGCTGATCAACGAGCGCGGCGAAGTCAGGACCCTGCCGGGCCAGCTCGCGGAACTGGGCGGCATCGACGGTTTCTTCATCGCCCGGCTCGTCCGCACCAAATGATAAGCCGATCTCGATGATGGTCGATTTGCGCAATTCAAACCTGCGTCGGCGGAGACCATGTGTGATCTTGCGCACACCCCGCCCGACTTGGTAGGACAGCTTCGGTTTCGTAGGACGGCTTCGCCATGCAACAATCGACCCGAATCGCTCCCTCCATCCTGTCGGCCGACTTCGCCCGCCTGGGTGAGGAGGTGCGCGCCGTCGATGCCGCCGGCGCCGACTATATCCATATCGACGTGATGGACGGGCATTTCGTGCCCAACATCACCATCGGCCCCGCGGTCGTGTCGGCTCTGCGGCCCCATTCCGCCAAAGTGTTCGACGTCCACCTGATGATCTCGCCGGTGGACCTGTTCATCGCCGATTTCGCCAAGGCCGGCGCCGACATCATCACGGTCCATCCCGAGGCCGGCGCCCACACCCACCGGACGATCCAGCTGATCAAGTCGCTGGGCAAGAAGGCCGGCCTGTCGCTCAACCCCGCGACCCCGGTCGAGGCGGTGGACTATCTGCTGGACGACCTGGACCTGATCCTGGTGATGAGCGTCAATCCCGGTTTCGGCGGGCAGAGCTTCATCCGGTCCCAGCTCGACAAGATCCGGGAGCTGCGCCGCCGGATCGACGCCAGCGGCCGGCGGATCGACCTGGAGGTCGACGGCGGCATCAATTTCGAGACGGCGGGCGCCGCGATCGAGGCCGGCGCCGACGTGCTGGTCGCCGGGACGGCGACCTTCTCCGGCGGGCAGGACGCCTATGCCGGCAATATCCGGCGGCTGCGGGGTGCCTGAGGCGGGATGACTGGCCAGCGCGACACCTTGGGCTGGCTGAAGCAGGGCGCGCGGGCGTTCGCCTTCGGCAATCCGCTGTACGGGCTGACCCTTGGCGGCCGTCCGGTCAGCGGGCTGGTGACGGTCCCCAACGATCCCTGGCCGGGCGACGCCGATATCGGTGCCGCCCTGATGGACGGGGTCTTCCCCTTCGCGGGCGAGGTGATGCAGGCGGACGAGCCGGTCTGGGTGCCGGCACTGGGGTTCGGTTCCACCTGGGTTGCCCAGATGAACGGTTTCGACTGGCTGCGCGACCTGCGCGCCGTCGGCGGCGACGCGCCGCGCCGACAGGCGCGCCTGTTGATTTCCGGCTGGCTCGACCAGAACCATGGCTGGAACCAGGCGTCGTGGGCGCCCGACGTGCTGGGTGCGCGCATCGCCAACTGGATCGGGCAGCATGATTTCTACTGCCAGAGCGCGGACGACGCGTTCCGCGGCCGGGTGTTCGAAAGCCTGGCGCGGCAGACCCGCCACCTGGCCCGCGTCACCCCCGGCCCGCTCCAGGGCGCAGCATTGCTGACCGCGGTCAAGGGCTTGGTCTATGGCGGGCTGTGCCTGCCCGGCTGCGAGAAGCACGTGCCCCATGCCCTGCGGCTGCTGGAACGCGAGCTGCCGCTCCAGGTGCTGCCGGACGGCGGCCATGTGGAGCGCAGCCCCGAGCGCCACATGCTGGTGCTGCGCACCCTGATCGACCTGCGCGCGGTGCTGCGCGCGGCGCGGCAGGAGGTGCCGGAGATGCTCCAGCACGCGATCGACCGCATGACCCCGGCGCTCCGCTTCTTCCGCCACGGCGACGGCGGGCTGGCCCTGTTCAACGGCGGGCGGGAAGCCGACCCGGCGATGACCGACACGGTGCTGGCCCAGTCCGACGCGCGCGGACGGCCGCTGAAGAGCGCTCCCCATTGCGGGTTCGAGCGGATGCTGGCCGGACGCACCACGGTGCTGATGGATACCGGCAAGGCGCCGCCGCCGGGCCTGGACCAGGATGCCCATGCCGGCACGCTCAGTTTCGAGATGACGATCGGGCGGGAACGCCTGATCGTCAATTGCGGATCCCATCCCAGCCGCTTCGGTCCCTGGCGCGGCGCGCTGGCGGCGACCGCCGCCCATTCCACGCTGGCGGTGGCGGAGACCAACTCGGCGGAAGTGTTCGAGCGGGGCGGCCTGGGCCGCCGGCCGAACCGGATCACCTGCGAGCGGATCGAGAGCGACGGCGCCACCCTGGTCGAGGCGACCCACGACGGCTATGTGCGCGCCTTCGGGCTGCTGCACCGGCGGCGGCTCTACCTGGCGGACAACGGCGACGACCTGCGCGGCGAGGACACGCTGGAAGGACCTGCCGGCCACCCCTTCGCCCTGCGCTTCCACCTTCATCCCGGCGTGGACGCTACCGTGTCGCCGAACGGCGGCTCCGCCCTGCTGCGGCTGCCGGGCGGCTCGTCGTGGCGCCTGAGGGCGACCGGCGGGAGCCTCGCCGTTTCCGAAAGCATCTATTTCGGCGGCGGGTTCGGCGACGGCGACGAGCCGAGGCCGACCAGCCAGGTCGTCGTGACCGGCGACACCGTGTCCGATCGCACCATGATCAAATGGGCGCTACGCCGCGAGAAGAAGCAGGCCTGACCCGTCACCGGACCCCAACCGCAGCCCCGCCCGACAGGGCCGGAATTTCGCAGGATACCGCCGCCATGACCGCCGATCTCGTCCGAGTCACCCGTGCCCTCATCTCCGTTTCCGACAAGACCGGCCTGGTGCGGTTCGGCCAAGCCCTGGCGGCGCGCGGCGTCGAGATCCTCTCCACCGGCGGGTCCGCCCGGCAGCTCCGTGATGCCGGCGTGCCGGTCACCGAGGTCGGCGACCATACCGGCTTCCCCGAGATGATGGACGGCAGGGTCAAGACGCTCCACCCCAAGGTCCATGGCGGCATCCTGGCGCGCCGCGACCTGGACAGCCACCTGGCCGCCATGAAGACCCACGGCATCCCGCCGATCGACTTGGTCGTGGTCAACCTTTACCCGTTCGAGGAGACGGTCGCGCGCGGCGCCGCCTTCGAGGACTGCGTGGAGAACATCGACATCGGCGGCCCGGCGATGATCCGGAGCGCCGCCAAGAACCACGGCTTCGTCGCCGTGGTGACCGACGCGGCGGACTACGACGCCGTCCTGGCCGAGCTGGAGGCCAACGACGGCGCCACGACGCTGGCGCTCCGGCGGCGGCTGGCGGCCGGCGCCTATGCCCGCACGGCTGCCTACGACTCCGCCATCGGCCAGTGGTTCGCCGGCCAGAACGGCGAGACCTTCCCGGCCCGGGTCACGGTCGCCGGCAGCCTGCGCCAGACGCTCCGCTACGGCGAGAACCCGCACCAGCAGGCGGCGTTCTACGTCGGCGGCACGGGCGGCGGCGCGGGCGGCGGCGCCGAAGGCCGGCCGGGCATCGCGACGGCGACCCAGCTCCAGGGCAAGGAGCTGAGCTACAACAACCTGAACGACACGGATGCCGCGTTCGAGCTGGTGGCGGAGTTCGAGCGCCCCGCCGTCGCCATCATCAAGCACGCCAACCCGTGCGGCGTCGCCGAGGGCGACAGCCTGCCCGACGCCTATGCCCGCGCGCTGGAATGCGACCCGGTCAGCGCCTTCGGCGGCATCATCGCGGTCAACCGCACCCTGGACGCGGCCACCGCCGAGCAGATCGCCAAGCTGTTCGCCGAGGTGGTGATCGCCCCCGACGCCGACGAGGAGGCCCGGGCGTTCCTGGCCGCCAAGAAGAACCTGCGGGTCCTGCTGACCGGCGCCATGCCCGATCCGGCGGCGCCGGGCATGACGGTGCGGACGGTGTCCGGCGGCTTCCTGTTCCAGAACCGCGACAGCGGCCGGATCGGCCTGCCCGACCTGAAGGTCGTGACCAAGCGTTCACCCGGCGAGCAGGAGCTGGCCGACCTGCTGTTCGCCTTCCGCGTCGCCAAGCACGTCAAGTCGAACGCCATCGTCTATGCCAAGGCCGGCGCCACGGTGGGCATCGGCGCCGGCCAGATGAGCCGGGTGGACAGCTCGCGCATCGCGGCGTGGAAGTCGGCCGACGCGGCACAGGCGGCGGGCCGGGCGGAAGCCGGGACGATCGGCTCGGTGGTCGCGTCCGACGCCTTCTTCCCCTTCGCCGACGGACTGCTGGCGGCGGCCGATGCCGGCGCCACGGCGATCATCCAGCCCGGCGGCTCCATGCGCGACGGCGAGGTGATCGCCGCCGCCGACGAGCGCGGCCTCGCGATGGTCTTCACCGGGATGCGCCACTTCCGGCATTGAGCATCAGCCGGCCTTCAGGCAGGACACCAGCGAGGCGGCCATGTCGCGCATGAGCTGGAAATAAAGGTCCGGACCGTCGGGCAGCCCGGCTCCGAGCGGGTCGAGCATGCCCTTGCCGGCCCCGGTGCCCTCCACCACGGTCGCGACCAGGGTGGGCTCGAACTGGGGTTCCGCGAACACGCAGGCGGCGTCGAGGGTCCCGATCCTGCCCCGGATCTCGCTGAGCCGCTGCGCACTCGGCCGCTGCTCCGGGCTGACCGTGATGGCACCGACGGCGTTCAGCCCGTAGCGGTCCTCAAGATAATGGTAGGCGTCGTGGAAGACGACGAACGGCCGGTCCTTGACCGGTGCCAGCAGGGTGCCGAGTTCGGCGTCGAGCGCGGTCAGCCGTTCCGCCAGGGACTTGGCGTTGGCCTGATAGCGGGCGGCGTTGGCGGGATCATGCTCGGACAGCTCCCGCGCTATGGCGGCCACCATCGCGCGGGCGTTCGACACGTCGAGCCAGATATGGGCATCCCGCGTGCCGTGCGCGTGCTCCTCCCCGTGCCTATGCCCGCCTTCGGCGTGGTCGTCGTGCCCATGCCCATGGCCGTGCTCGTGGCCGTGATCCGCGGCCTCGTGCGGTTCCCAAGCGCCGCCTTCGCGGGTCGGCAGCAGGGTTATGCCGGGGGCTTCCATCAGGGCGGTCACGCGGGCCTTGCCGGCCAGGGAGTCGATGGGTTTGGCGAGAAACGTCTCCAGGTCCTCGCCGACCCAGAAGATCAGGTCGGCCCCGTTGAGCGCCCGGGCGTCGCTGGGGCGCAGGCTGAAGGAGTGCGGGGACGCCGCGCCCTTGACCAGGAGCGTGGGTTCGGCGACACCCTGCATCACGCCCGCGACCAGGGAATGGACCGGCTTGACCGAGGCCACCACGCCGACCGGCTCCGCCGCCGGGGCGGCAGGCGGGAAAGCGGCCGTGAAAAATGCCGCTCCGGCCAGGGCCAGGAGTGACGTTGTTGCGCGACGGGCGTTCATGACGGGGTGTGACCTCCGACCGGGGCAGGGTTGCACAATTGCGTACTCGTGAGGCCCCTACTGTTCTGTTATAACATTACCTTGTCAAGAGCCGGCTGACCGGCGAGGGAATCGGGGCGCAGCCTTCATGTCATCCAACAGAGAGCCTCTGGTCGAAACCCGCGGGCTGACGGTCACCTACGGCAGCCGCACCGTGCTGGAAGGCATCGACCTGAGCGTCGGCGCGGGCGAGATCGTGACGCTGATCGGACCCAACGGCGCCGGCAAGACGACCCTTGTCAAGTCGGTGCTCGGCCTTGTCAAGCCGTCCGCCGGATCGATCCGGCGCCGGCCGGGACTGACCATCGGCTACATGCCCCAGCGGCTCCAGGTCGAGCGGACCCTGCCGCTGACCGTGCGCCGCTTCCTGACCCTGTGGCAGCGGGTCGACCGGGCCGAGCTGGCGCGGGTCCTGGGCGAGGTGGGGGCGTCCCACGTGATCGACAGCGCGGTCCAGACCCTGTCGGGCGGCGAGCTTCAGCGGGTGCTGCTGGCGCGGGCGCTGCTGCGCCGGCCGGACATCCTGGTCCTGGACGAGCCGGTGCAGGCGGTCGACGTCCATGGCCAGATCGAGCTGTTCAACCTGATCGCCGAGATTCGCCGGAGCCGCGGCTGCGGCGTGCTGCTGGTTTCCCACGACCTGCATCTGGTGATGGCCCGGACCGATACCGTGCTCTGCATCAACCGCCATGTGTGCTGCTCCGGCCATCCGGAGGACGTCAGCCGGCATCCCGAATATCTCGCGATGTTCGGCCGCCATGCCGAGGCGCTGGCGGTCTACCAGCACAGCCACGACCATCACCACGACTGCGCCGGCGCCGTGGTCGCCCTGCCGTCCGCCCAGGAGATCGCACAAGGCACGGTCCAGGCCGCCGTCCGCCCGCTTCCCGAAGTCCGGAGGCATCATGGCCATGGATGATTTCATGATCCGGGCCCTGCTGGGCGGCTGCGGCATAGCGCTGGTCGCCGGCCCGCTGGGATCCTTCGTGGTGTGGCGCCGTATGGCCTATTTCGGCGACACGCTGGCCCATTCCGCCCTGCTGGGCATCGCCCTGGGCTATCTGCTGGGGATCGGAATGACGGCCGGCGTGATCGCGGTCTGCGTCGCCATCGCCACGCTGCTGGTGGTCCTCCAGGAACAGCGCCAACTCGCCACCGACACGCTGCTCGGCATCGTCTCCCACTCCACGCTGTCGCTGGGCCTGGTCGCCATAGCCTTCATGGAGACCATGCGAATCGACCTGCTGGCCTACCTGTTCGGCGACATCCTGTCGGTCACCGCCGCCGATATCGGGTGGATCTACGGCGGCGGCGCCATGGCGCTGGCCGGGCTGGCGCTGATCTGGCGGCGGCTGCTCGCCATCACGGTGGACGAGGACCTGGCGCGGGTCGAAGGGATGCCGGTGCTGGCGATCCGCCTGGTCTTCATGCTGCTGATCGCGGCGGTGATCGCGATCGCCATGAAGATCGTCGGCATCCTGCTGATCACGTCGCTGCTGATCGTGCCGGCCGCGACGGCTCGGCGTTTCTCCCGCTCGCCCGAGCAGATGGCCGTCGTGGCGTCCGTGATCGGCATGGCCGCCGTGATCGGCGGCCTGATGGGCTCATTGTTCTGGGACCTGCCGAGCGGCCCCAGCGTGGTCACCGCCGCGGCGCTGATGTTCGCGGCGAGCCTGATGGCGCCGATACCGCGGCCGGCCTGACGGGAGACGGGGCCGGGGGAGTGGGGCGGAACGAAATTTCCTCCGTCGCTCGCCTCACCGCCGGTTCCTTCAGTCCTTCAGGTCCTCCCAAAGCTCCTTCACCTTGGCAAAGAATCCTTCGCTTTCGGGGCTGGTCCCTTCCTTGCCGGCCTTCTCGAACTCGCGCAGCAGTTCCTGCTGCTTCTTGTTCAGGTTGACCGGAGTCTCGACCACGGCCTGGATGTACATGTCGCCGCGCTGGGTGCTGCGCAGGACGGACATGCCCTTGCCCTTCAGGCGGAACTGGTGGCCCGACTGGGTGCCGGCCGGCACGGTGATCTTGGCCCGGCTGCCGTCGATGCTGGGCACCTCGACCGTGCCGCCGAGCGCCGCCGTCGTCATCGGGATCGGCACCCGGCAGTGGATGTTGGCGCCGTCGCGCTGGAAGAACCGGTGGGGCGCTATCGCCAGGAAGATGTAGAGATCGCCCGTCGGCGCCCCGCGCAGCCCCGCCTCGCCCTCTCCGGCCAGCCGGATGCGGGTGCCGTCCTCGACGCCCGCCGGGATGTTGACCTGGAGGTTCTTCTCCTTCCGGGTCCTGCCGCTGCCGCCGCAGCTCTTGCACGGGTCCTTGATGACCCGGCCGGCGCCGTGGCAGGACGGGCAGGTCCGCTCGATCGTGAAGAAGCCCTGCTGGGCCCGCACCTTCCCCAGCCCGCCGCAGGTCGGGCACGAGATCGGCTGGGTCCCGGCTTCGGCCCCGCTGCCCGAGCAGCCTTCGCAAACCACGGAGGTCGGCACCCGGACGGTGGCCTGGCTGCCGCTGAAGGCTTCCTCCAGCGAGATCTCCAGGTTGTAGCGCAGGTCCGCGCCCCGGCCGGTCTGGCCGCCAGCGCGCCGGCCGCCCATGAAATCGCCGAACATCTCGTCGAAGATGTCCGCGAAACCGCCGCCCCCGAAATTGAAGTCGAAGCCGCCGGCGCCGCGTCCGCCGCCGCCCGGGCCGCCGCCCTCGAAGGCGGCATGGCCGAAGCGGTCATAGGCGGCGCGCTTCTGATCGTCCTTGAGGACCTCGTACGCTTCGCTGCAATCCTTGAACTTGGCTTCCGCCTCGGCGTCGCCAGGGTTCCGGTCGGGGTGATACTGCATGGCCATCTTGCGATAGGCCTTCTTGATCTCCTCCGCCGAGGCACCCTTGGTCAGGCCGAGAAGTTCGTAATAGTCCTGCTTCGCCATCAGGCCGCCAGCCCCTGCCTCTGAACCGTTCGATTAACCATAAAACCGCTCCGGTTGGCCGGCCCAGGATCCAGGGCCGGCCAACCGGAGCGGAAAACACAATGCCACACAAATCCCGTCCCGGGGGAGGGCGGATTTCGGGCCGCCTCCCCCCGGACTTCGGCATTAAGTGCCGCCGGTCAGGCCGACTTGCTCTTCTTGTCGTCGTCGACTTCCTCGAAGTCGGCATCGACCACGGTCGAGTCTCCGCCCGCCTGCGCCCCGGCGCTCGCGCCGGCGGCGCCACCGGCACCCGGGCCGCCCGCACCGCCCGCGCCGTCGTCCTGGCCGGCCTTGTACATGGCCTCGCCGAGCTTCATGGACGCCTGGGCCAGCGCATCGGTCTTGGCCTTGATGGCCGCGGCGTCGTCGCCGCCGGCCGTCTCGCGCAGCTCGGCGATCGCCTTCTCCGCGGCGGTCTTGTCCTCCGCCGGGATCTTGTCGCCGGCTTCCTTGATGGTGCGCTCGGTGGTGTGGATCAGGCCGTCGGCCTGGTTGCGCAACTCGACCAGCTCACGCCGCTTCTTGTCCTCGGCGGCATGCGCCTCGGCGTCCTTGACCATCTTCTCGACATCGGCGTCGGACAGGCCGCCCGAAGCCTGGATCCGGACCGACTGCTCCTTGCCGGTGGCCTTGTCCTTGGCGCCGACGCTGACGATGCCGTTGGCGTCGATGTCGAAGGTCACCTCGACCTGGGGCACGCCGCGCGGGGCGGGCGGGATGCCGACCAGGTCGAACTGGCCCAGCAGCTTGTTGTCGGCCGCCATCTCGCGCTCGCCCTGGAACACCCGGATCGTCACGGCGCTCTGGTTGTCCTCGGCGGTCGAGAAGGTCTGGCTCTTCTTGGTCGGGATCGTGGTGTTGCGGTCGATCAGGCGGGTGAACACGCCGCCCAGGGTCTCGATGCCCAGCGACAGCGGGGTCACGTCCAGCAGCAGCACGTCCTTGACGTCGCCCTTCAGCACGCCGCCCTGGATCGCGGCGCCGATCGCGACGACCTCGTCCGGGTTGACGCCGCGGTGCGGTTCACGGCCGAAGAACTGCTTCACGACTTCCATGATCTTGGGCATGCGGGTCATGCCGCCGACCAGGATCACCTCGTCGATCTCGTTCGCCTTCAGGCCGGCGTCCTTCAGGGCGGACTTGCACGGCTCGATCGTGCGCTGCACCAGGTCGTCCACCAGGGCTTCCAGCTTGGCGCGGGTCAGCTTGATGTTCAGGTGCTTCGGGCCGGACTGGTCGGCGGTGATGAACGGCAGGTTCACCTCCGTCTGCATGCCGGACGACAGCTCGATCTTCGCCTTCTCGGCGGCTTCCTTCAGGCGCTGCAGGGCCAGACGGTCGTTCCGCAGGTCGATGCCCTGCTCCTTCCTGAACTCGTCGGCGAGATAATCGATGATGCGAGCGTCGAAGTCCTCACCGCCCAGGAAGGTGTCGCCGTTGGTCGACTTCACCTCGAACACGCCGTCGCCGATCTCCAGCACCGACACGTCGAAGGTGCCGCCGCCCAGGTCGTAGACCGCGATGGTGCCGCTGCCCTTCTTCTCCATGCCGTATGCCAGCGCCGCGGCCGTCGGCTCGTTGATGATGCGCAGCACTTCGAGACCCGCGATCTTGCCGGCGTCCTTGGTCGCCTGGCGCTGGCTGTCGTTGAAGTAGGCGGGCACCGTGATGACGGCCTGCGTGACCTTCTCGCCCAGGTAATTCTCGGCGGTCTCCTTCATCTTCTGAAGGATGAAGGCGCTGATCTGGCTGGGGCTGTACTTCTTGCCGTGGCTCTCCACCCAGGCGTCGCCGTTGTCGCCGCCGACGATCTTGTAGGAAACGAGGCCCTTGTCCTTCTGGGTCAGCGGATCGTCGTAACGGCGACCGATCAGACGCTTGATCGCGAACAAGGTGTTGTCGGGATTGGTCACCGCCTGGCGCTTGGCCGGCTGGCCGACCAGACGCTCGCCACCCTGGGTGAAGGCGACCATCGACGGCGTCGTCCGGGCGCCTTCGGTGTTCTCGATGACCTTGGCGGTGCCGCCTTCCATGACGGCCACGCACGAGTTCGTGGTGCCCAGGTCGATACCAATCACTTTGCTCATCATTCAGCCTCTTTGTTACGGCAGACCAGTCGCGGCCCGGTACTTCGGCACCGCCACGGCCCCCTTGGTTCTAGCGGTCGAGGGTATGGAACGGTGTTGTAGTTCAGATGATCTCTCAGTCTGACCGGAGATATAGGCAGGTGCTCCGAAGGCTGCAACCGCCCCGCGGCAAGGCAAATGTGCCGGACACGGGGCGTTCGGCCCGAAAGCCACGGCCTGAGAGCCACCGCCCGAAGGCTACAGATGGAGCGGGTGCCGTCCGGGCGGGAGCGCGACCGCCTGCCGCACCGGCCTCCGCCCCCGCCGGGGGAAGGCCGGGTGACGAACAACCCGGTATAGCCGGCGTGACGCGGGCGCCAGGGAATCACAGCGCCGGGTTTGAATCTCCACTGTGGGGTGCTACCCCCAGTATCAAATCCTGCCAAGTCCAGGCAAACCGGCAGGGAGTAACAAGGCGGCATACATTTGAGTTTTTGCTTGAAGTTAACGGATGATTAAAGTACTTCGGTGTGCTGTTGTCATAAGACGCAATTGACAGTTGCCGCTATTTCTGTTTGGCCTTACATTATCCACCTTTTTATCCCCAACGATTATGATATATGTTTTCCAGGGCAAGGCGAACGTGAGGTGTGGGGGACGCCAACCGCCTCGCCCGGAGACGGTGGCGTGTTTATTAGAGGGTAAATTCATCATGACCCACAGACGTCGCGATTTGGCGCTTGCGATCAAGTCCTGCCTCGACAGCCTGGCGCAGGATGCCAAGAACAACGAATTGACCGAACTCGCCCATTTCGTAAGCCTTGCCGCCCTGGCGGCCGAGGAAGCCGCCCAGTCGGCGGACCCGCAGGCCAACCTGCTGAAGGCCCTGATGTCGGGAGAAGCCGGCCACTGCTGACCCGACCATCCCCGGGGCCTGCCGCGGCAGATTTTCCGACCCGTTTCCCCGACCGGACTGCTTTGCTTTATTTTTCAGTGATTTCACGGGACTGCCGGAGTTTTCCCGGCAGTCCCGTTTCCCCTTTGCCGGAGCCGGCGACCGCAGGGCTCCGTCCGCCGCCATTTCACGGCCTTGTCACCGGTCCGGGCCGCCTCGGCCCGCCGCCCCGCCCGCCGGAGAAAGCCGGGTGATCATTTCCGCCAGCTACAAGACCGACATACCGGCGTTCCATGGCCGCTGGTTCCTCAACCGGCTGGACGCCGGCTTCTGCAACGTGGTCAATCCCTATGGCAGGCAGGTCCACCGGATCGACCTCTCGCCCGCCGCCGTGGACGGCTTCGTCTTCTGGACCCGCAACGCCTGGCCCTTCATGGACGCGCTGGAGGCCGTCGCCCGGCGGGGACATCCCTTCATGGTCCAGGTGACGCTGACCGGCTATCCCCGCGCGATCGAGTCGAACGTGCCGGACACCGCCCGGTCGGTGGACCAGATCCGCGCGCTCCGCGACCGCTGGGGACCGCGCGCCGTCGTCTGGCGCTACGACCCGATCGTCCTGTCGTCCCTGACCGGGGCCGCCTGGCACCGCGCCAATTTCGCCGGCCTCGCCCGGGCGCTGTCCGGCGCGGTGGACGAGGTGGTCATGTCGTTCATGCAGCCCTACCGCAAGACCGCCCGCAATTTGGACGCCGCCGCCCGCGCCCACGGCTTCGCCTGGCACGATCCGGAGGAGTCGGAGAAGCGGGCGCTCCTGGCCGGCCTCGCGGCGATCGCGGCCGGGGAAGGCATGGCGCCGACCCTGTGCACCCAGCCCCGCCTGCTCGACGTGCCCGGCGTGTCGGCCGCCCGGTGCGTCGATACGGCGCGCCTGGGCGACGTCGCGGGCCGGCCGGTGGCGGGCCGGCGCAAGGGCAACCGGCCCGGTTGCGACTGCGCCGGGAGCCGGGACATCGGCGACTACGATACCTGCGTCCAGGGCTGCGCCTATTGCTATGCCGTGGCGAACCGGCCGGCGGCCCTGCGCCGGGCGAAGGCCCATGACCCGGACGGGGAATTCCTGGTCGCCCCGGCGCCGCCGGCTCAGAGTTCCGCCGGGTCGAAGGCCACCGTCGAGCCGTCCAGCTCATAGTCCTGGATGGTCGGCCGCTCGCGGGCATGGGGGTCGGTGAAGGACGCGTAGAGGCATGCGAAGATCTGGGAAACGGTCCGCCCGTCCTGCGAGAACGGCAGGAACAGCTTGTCGATGCCCGCCTCGACGCCCCGGAACGAGGCGCTCCGGTACCGGAAGGCCATCGGGCTGGCGCTTGCCGCGCAGTCCTCGAACTGGCTCAGCACCACCCGGGCGACCGGCGGCTTCAGGACCTCGTCCAGGAAACGGCCGGTAAAGTCCGCGCCGTCGTAATAGACGATCTCGGTTCCGACCAGCCGCAGGCGAAAGCGGCGGGGATATCCCTCCACCCCGATGATCAGCAGGTTGCCCATCCAGGGCTGGAACTCCTCCGGCCGGAAGCTCGACCGCGGCGGCAGGGCGCATCGGTCGAGACGCGAGCACCAGAGAGCGTATAAAGCACGGAGTTTTTCAGCGGGAGACTGTGAGTTGCTGTTCATGCTGGGCGGGAGTACCGGGAGGAACACAGGAGGTTGGCAGGCTCGGCCGAAGACTTGCCGGTCGTCAAGTCACGAATCCTTAACAGACTCTTCTTGATACTGGAGTATGCAAACTGCCGGGGCGCGGCGAACAGCCTATATCCCGAAACCGGCTATTCTGTCCGGTCCGGCGAACGAATGCCCAAAGATGCCACAGGGTGGGTGAATGCTTGGTTACATGGTATTTTATGAATCATGGTCGTACCGGTATGATGCATCCGCTGCGACGGTGCTTTACTGGAATGCCTTTCCGCGGAGTGGATAGTGTTTTCACCGGCAATTCAGGCCGCCTGCGCCACCCTTGATCCAGACAGTTCCGTTCATGTTTCCCACCGCCCGCCCCGGAACGTTTTTCGTCGGGCGTCGGCCCCTGCTGGCGGTTCTAGCCGCATCGGTCCTGCCGGCCGGTCCCGCCCTGGCCCAGGCGGCGGACCCGGCCGGCGACATCGCGGCCCGGCTGGCCGCGGTGAAGGCCTTCCAGACCAACCTCAACTAGTGGTTCTGCACAGTGTTTTTGATGACGTTCGGCGGAGCGGAGTGCCGTAGGTCGGCCTTCGCCCGTCAGGGCGAAGGCCGACACCCTGCGTCAACGCTCCGGCCACGCTGTCGGCGTCGGCCTTCGGCCGAGGCCGACCTACGATAAATCAATCAAAACCACTGTGCCGAGCCACTAGCGGCCCGCGCGGTCGAGGACATCGAGCGCAAGGTCGGCGCGATCCAGGGCGAGGCGGGGGATGCCGTGTCGGTGATCCGGACCATCACCGAGATGACCGGCACCCTGGACGAATCGGTCCGCTCGGTCTCGGCGGCGCTGGCCGAACAGGCCGACGCGGCCCAGCACATCGTCGAGAGCATGGGCAATGCCAGCGGCGAATCGTCCAACGTCGCCGAATCGATCGGCGAAGTGGCCGAAGCCGCGCGCGGCGCCCTCGCGATCGCCGAGACCGCGGCGTCCGACAGCATCCGCGTCACCGCGGAAGTCCAGGCGATGCGCGGCGCCGCGAAAGCGACCAACGTCCGGGCCGACCAGCTCGCGGTCACCGCCTCGGCGATCGGCGCCATCGCCGAGCGATTGCGCGAGTTGGTCGGGACCGTGGTGGCGGAACCGGGCTCCGCCGCCCAGCCCGCCCTTGCCCAGGCCGCGGAATAGCCTGCCGGGGCGTCAGCGCGCCGTGTTCCGCCAGCCCTGGACCCCGTCCACCAGGGTCAGCGGCGTGTCCTCGGAAAGCCGGATGATGGCCGGCCGCTCCATCCCAAGGGTCCACCCGGTCGAAACAGGCGTGATGGTGGCAGAAGGGACTCGCGGAAGGGACTCGCAGAAGGGACTCTAGGTCCGCTTTTCGGCGAACCCGCCGGATTGCCCTATGGCGCGCACGGCCACGGACGCGGAGCCCATGCGGCGACAATCTTCGATGACGCTGTCACTCTCGGGCCGGCGGCCAAGCAGCACCTGCTAGATCGCGACGATATCTTCGCGCGAGAGGGGCTGGGTTGATTTCCACATGCGCTTCCGTCCATGGCTGTCATTTTCGCCGACGCCCGCCGAACCGATCAACCGGCCCCCTTGGGCTCGTGGCGTCCTGCATTACCATGGGGAAGCAACAAAGCGCAGGTTGACATCAATGATCCTGCTCAGTTCCGCAGGATTGTCGGAACGATTGGGCCGGCTGCGGGGACTCCGGGCGACAATTCCTGTTGCAAGAGCCAGGAGGCTCCGAAACCTGGGGTCGCCGAATGGGGAACCAGACCATGAAGGGGGGAACGGCAGTGACCGGGATAGACAAGTCCAGGCGCAGATTCTTCAAGCAGACCTGCGGCGGTGCCGCCGCGGGAGTCCTGGCCGGTGCGATCCTGCCGGTCGGCAGGGCCTTCGCGGCCGGCCCGGTCGCCAAGACCGACCTGACGCCCGACCAGGCGCTCCAGCTGCTGAAGGACGGAAATCGCGACTTCATCACCGACAGCGCCTACCGCACCGGTGAGAACCGCGACCGCCGGATCGAGATCGCGCGCAGCCAGACGCCCTTCGCCGTGCTGGTGAGCTGCTCCGATTCCCGCGTGCCGCCGGAACTGCTGTTCGGCCGCGGCCTGGGCGAACTGTTCATCGTGCGCAACGCGGGCAACACCGTGGACACCGCGGCGCTGGGCAGCATCGAATACGCGGTGGCGGAGCTGGGCGTGCCGCTGGTCGTCGTGATGGGCCACGAGCGGTGCGGCGCGGTCGCCGCCGCGGTGTCGGTGGTGCGCGACAACGCCAAGTTCCCCGGCAGCATCGGCAGGATGGTCGAGCCGATCATCCCCGCGGTCCTGGACGTGCGCGACCAGCCGGGCGACTTCGTGGACAACGCGGTCCGGGCCAACGTCCGGCGGATCGTCCAACGGCTGCGCGAGTCGGAACCGCTGCTCGTCGATCCATTGGAAGCCGGCAAGCTGAAGATCGTCGGCGCCCGCTACGACCTGGACGACGGCGGGGTGGAGTTCTTCGAGGACGCCTGACGCCGGGTGGGGGCCGCCGGGGCAGGGGCGAGGCCGGTCGGCCCTCAAACATTCGTGGAGATCAGGCTGGCCAGCGCCGCCTCGTGCCGGTCGGCGATCTCGGCCTGGTCCTGTTCCTCCTTGACGTCGCGGAGGGCAGAGGACGCGATCATCGCCGCCTGCCGGGCCAGCGAGTCGCGCTGTTCCAGGGTGCGGACGTGGGACGCCAGCCGGGCGATGTTGTCGAGCAGGTGGATCAGGAGGGCGGGCTTTCCGGCGGCGGCCTGCCGGATCTCGTTGAAGGAACGGTCGACCAGCCCGGTGAAAGTGGCGGGGTGGGCGATCAGCCTGACCCGGCCGTCCTCGTCCCGGTGCAGCGCCGGCTCCGTGTCGCGCGCCATGGCGATCGCCAGGGACGCGGCCAGCCGGTCGATCACCGCCACGGCCGTATAGGGATCGTTGATTCCGGGCGACAGCGCGCGCAACGCCACCTCGACCAACTGGCGGATGCTGAACTCGATGTCCTGGGTTGGGGTGCGGTCGGCACCGACCACCACCGCGGCGGCCAAACCCCGGGCGATCCCGTCGCCGGAACGGCCGCGCGGGCTGAACGAGGCGTGGCTGCCGCCGGCCAGCAGGTGCCAGCCCGCGCGGAACCGAAGCGTCAGCACGACGTCATGCTCGCGCGCCAGCGCCACCAGCGCGTCATGGTCGATGGTCTGGACATAGCCTCCCCGGGGCAGGCTGAGGTCGGCGCCGCCGCCGTCCGGACCGTCTCCGCCGGCGCGCTGGTCGCTCCCGGAGGTCGCGCCCGGTTCGGGCAGCAGGCGCCGCAGCCCCTCGTCCAGCTCGTTGCCGACCCGGTTGATCACCGTGTCCGAGACGATCGAACTGGCGAGATGGTGCACGTAGAAGAGCAGCAGGAAGACCGAGGCCAGCGACAGGGCGGATCCTAGCGTGATGGCGACGTTGGGCACGTTCTCGGCGTCCAGGTGGTCGTCGACCCGCCGGTAGACCAGCAGCAGGTAGACGATCGTCATCACGAAGAAGCCCAGCGCCGCCTGGGTGCGCCGGTCGCCCATGAAGTTCCGGATCAGGCGCGGCCCGAGCTGGCTGGCCGCCAGGGTGAGGACCACCATGGTGATCGAGATCGCCAGGGTCGCCATGGTGATGATCGACGACAGCAGCGTGGACAGCAACTCGCTGGCATTCTCCGCCTTGCCGCCGTACAGCCACCAGACGCGCTCGTCGTTCCCCGTCAGGTTGGAGTCGATCCCCAGCGCGAACACGGCCAGGAGCAACGCCGCGAACGTCATCAGCATGGGAACGAACCACAGGCTGGTCCTCAGCCGACCCCATATGTTGAGCAGGCGGTCATAGGTCGCGTCTCGAATTTCCAAGGGATCATCCGCTCGGCAGCCGGAACAGGTTCAATTTCGAACACAATCCGGGCAAATCCGTTCCACCGTGCCGCCTGTCCTTCGGATCACCCCCCGGCGATCAGTCGAACGCGTAGACATCCATCGCCAGCACGCCGAAGGCATGGCCGGCATGGACGCGGGTACCCCTCGAACCCGAGTCCGGCGACGCGGCGCCGATCGCCGCGAACAGCGGCATCAGGTGCTCCTCGGTCGGGTGGTTGCGCTCGGCGGAGGGGGCCAGCCGGCGATAGTCCAGCAGGTCGGCGGTGCGGCCGTCGCGGACCGCCGCGGCCATCCACTCGCCGAATTCCGCGACCCAGCCCGGCGCCGGCGCGTCGTGGGCATTGCCCCTGAACTCGTTCAGGTTATGGGTGGCGCTGCCCGACGCCAGCACCAGCACCCCTGCGTCGCGCAGCGGGCGGATGGCCTCGCCCAGCGCCAGGTGGCCGGCCGGGCCGCCGTCGCGCAGGATCGAGAGCTGGGCGACCGGGATGTCGGCGGCGGGGTACATCAGCGACAGCGGCACCCAGGCCCCGTGGTCGAGTCCCCGCTCCGGATCGAGCCTGACCGGCATCCCCGTCGCGGCCCCGATCAGGCGCGCCGCCTCCGCCGCCGTTCCCGGAGCGCCCGGGGCGGGATAGCGGATCCGGTAGAGGGCTTCCGGGAAGCCCCTGAAATCGTGGATGGTCCCTGGAGCGGCGCTGGTGCCGGCCGCCGGAGTCGCGGTCTCCCAGTGGGCGGACACCACCAGGATCGCCTCCGGCCTCCCCAGCCGCTCGCCGTAGCCGCGCAGGAAATCGGCGGCGCCGCCCCGCTCCAGGGCCAGGGTGGGCGAACCGTGCGAGACGAAAAGGCTGGGGAAACGGGGCATGGCAGGGCTCCAACAAGGTGGACGATCACGTGCCCCTCATATCGGCCCGATCATCCGCCGGCATAATCCACCGCCGCGTCGATGGACTGTATAGCCGCGTGCAACTATGCCAGCGGCGCGCAGCGGAACGGGCGCACCTCGATCTTCTGCCAGACATTGCCGGTGACATAGGGGTCGCGGGCCAGCCAGGCATCCACAGCAGCGCGGTCGGGCATCTCCACGATGCAGGAGGAGCCGATCATGCGCCCCTGGTCGTCCAGGATGGCGCCGCCGACGATCATGCTGCCGTCCGCCTTCATGGCGCGGGCGGCCTCGATATGGGCCTCGCGGACCGCCATGCGCCGGTCCAGCGCCGACTCGTCGGTCCCGTCATAGGCGATGACCAGGAACTGCATCTTCTTTTTCCTCCCAAACCGGTGTCTCGACCATCCCACCATAGGCCGGTTCCCGCGGGAACCGATTCGCCGCATGGCAGATTTGCGCCCCGCGCAAGCCTCCCGGGCCACCGTCGGTTGGTCACCGGGAAGGATACGGGCATAGTGTCGCACATACGTCTTTTCCCGCCGCCTCTTTTTCCCGCAGCAGACCCGGCAGTCCTCACCAGTGGCTTTCTTCGGCACGCGCCTGTTCCCGTCCAAGCTTTCCGTCACGGTGGAGGGGGCGCTGTGGATGGTCACGGCGGCGGCCCTGTTCTCGGTGCTCAACCTGCTGATCCGCCACGCCTCGACCGAGCTGCACCCGTTCCAGGTCACCTTCTTCCGCAACTTCTTCAGCCTGGCCTTCATGCTGCCCTGGCTGATGCGGGCGGGACTGGGCGGCCTGCGGACCCGCAAGTGGGGCCTCTACTCGACGCGCGCCCTGACCGGGCTGGCCGCCATGCTGACCTGGTTCTACGCGATCAGCGTGATGCCCCTGGCGGAGGCGGTGGCGCTCAACTTCACCACGCCGCTGTTCGCCACCGTGGGCGCCGCGCTGTTCCTGGGCGAGGTGGTCCGGCTGCGGCGCTGGACCGCCACCGTCGTGGGGTTCCTCGGCGTGCTCGTGATCGTCAGGCCCGATGCGGAGGCCATCGACCTGATGGCGGTACTGGTGCTGGTGTCGGCCTGCTTCAGCGCGGCGTCGGCGCTCCAGGTCAAGGCGCTTGCGCGGACCGAGTCGACCACCGCCATGGTGACCTACATGGTGCTGTTCCTGACGCCCATGTCGCTGGTCCCGGCGCTGTTCGTCTGGTCCTGGCCCAGCTGGGGAATGCTGGTCTGGCTGGTCGCCATGGGCGGCGTAGCGACCCTGGGCCACCTGTCGCTGACCCGCGCCTTCCACATGGCCGACGCCTCCGCGATGATGCCGTTCGACTATACCAAGCTGCCCTTCGCGGCGCTGCTCGGCTACGTCATGTTCGGCGAGACCATGGACCTGTGGGCCTGGGTCGGCGCCGGTATCATCGCCGGCTCCACCATCTACATCGTCCAGCGGGAGGCGTCGCTGGCGCGCCGGACCCGCTCGGCCGCCGCGGCCTCAGCCAGCGTCCGGGAGACCGGCCGCTGACGGCGGTCCCAGCCCCGGCAGCACACGGGCGAGCGACAGGGCGAGCGCCAGGATCACCATCGCTGTCAGGACCCTGCGCATCGGCAGGTACCAGGCCGGCGCATGGCCCGCCCGCACCGCGGCGCGGTCGCCCAGGTACATCGCGCCGAAGGCGATGATGAAGGTGACCAGCCCCGGCACCGCCGTCATGGCGACGGCGACCCAGGCCACCAGCGGCGGCACCACGCTCCAGCCCAGGCGGGTCCAGGTCATCGCGGGCGCCGGGTTGCCGGGCCGCGGGGGGCCGCCGCCCTGGTTCGCCAGCGCCAGTCCCCAATGGACGGCGCCCAGGAACGACAGGATCGTCGCGGCATAGAGCACCTGCACCTGGAGCGCGTAGACGTTCCAGGGCGGCGGCGCCAGCCAGACGGCGGCGGCTCCCAGGTAGAAGGGGATCAGCCCGGCTAAGCCGAGCGCGAGGGCGGGGCGGGGGGTATCGGACAGCATGACCGGTGACAAACTAGGACGGAGGGCCCGCCAGTCCATCCCCGGCCGGTTGCTGCATTCGACCGCCCACTCTGCTAAAGAGCGGTCCGCGGCCTGCCGGACGTTCCCGGCGGGTCGATCGAACAGCATGAAGGGAGGACGACCGATGAAGGTCAGGAATCATGCCGCCATCATCACCGGCGGCGGCTCGGGCATGGGGGCGGAGACCGCCCGGCGCCTCGCGGCGGAAGGCGCCAAGGTCGCCCTGTTCGACCTCAACATCGATTCCGTCCAGGCGGTCGCCGACGAGATCGGCGGCATCGCGGTCCAGTGCGACGTGTCCGACGCCGCCAGCACCGAGGCGGCCTTCGCCAAGGCGCGCGACGCCCACGGCCCGGCCCGCATCGCGATCAGCTGCGCCGGCGTGGCGACGCCCGGCCGCATCGTCGGCCGCGAGGGGCCGCTCGACCTCGCCGCCTTCAAGCGCGTGGTCGACATCAACCTGGTCGGCACCTTCAACGTGATGCGGCTGGCCGCCTACGACATGAGCAAGCTCGACCCGCTGGAAACCTCGGAGCGGGGCGTCATCATCAACACGGCGTCGGTCGCCGGGTTCGAGGGCCAGATCGGGCAGGCCGCCTACGGCTCGTCCAAGGGCGGGGTGATAGCGCTTGGCTTGCCGGCCGCGCGCGAACTGGCCCGCTACGGCATCCGGGTCATGACCATCGCGCCGGGCCTGATCGCCACGCCGATGCTGCTGACCATGCCGCAGGAGGTCCAGGACAGCCTCGCCGCCTCGGTCCCGTTCCCCAACCGCTTCGGCGACGCGGACGAATACGCCGACCTGGCGCTGCACATCATCGGCAACGTGATGCTGAACGGCGACGTCATCCGCCTGGACGGCGCCCTGCGCCTGGCGCCGAAGTAACGGCATTCGAGGCCCACGCCTCGTAGGTCGGCCTTGGCCCATAGGGCCAACGCCGACACCCTGCGGGAACGTCGGCGTTCGCCCTGCGGGCGAAGGCCGACCTACGATCCGTCATCCGGCGGCGCGGGCCGCCTCGAAGGCCAGCAGGGCCTTCTTGCGGCGCACGCCCCAGCGGTAGTTGTGGACGACGCCCGACTTCAGGATCACCCGGTGGCATGGGATGATCAGGCTGATCGGGTTGCGCCCCACGGCGGCCCCGACGGCGCGCGGCGCCTCCGGCCGGCCGACCGCGCGGGCCAGGTCCTGGTAGCTGACGAAGCGGCCGGCGGGGATGCGGAGCAGCGCTTCCCACACCTTGATCTGGAAATTGGTGCCGCGCAGCACCAGCGGGATCGCCTCTCCCGCCGCCGCCGCGCCGCCGCCGAAGACCCGGTCCGCGATCCCGGCGGTGGCCGCGGGGTCCTCGACCAGCCGGGCCTCGCCCCATTCCTCATGGAAGGTCGCGACCGCCGCCCGCTCGTCGTCGCCGATCGCGAAGCTCAGCCAGCACAGCCCGCGCGGGGTCGCCGCCAGCAGCGCGCGGCCGAACGGGCTGTCGTGCAGCCCCCAGCGGACCGTCAGGCTGGCGGCCCCGGCCTTGTAGTCGCCGGGCGTCATCGCCTCGCACGCGACGAACAGGTCGTGCAGGCGGCTGGGGCCTGAAAGCCCCACCTCCAGCGCCGTGTCCAGCACGCTGGCGTCCTCGTCGAGCAGCCGCCTGGCATGGCCCAGCGTCACGAACTGGGCGAACCGCTTGGGGCTGATCCCGGCCCAACGCTTGAACACGCGCTGGAAATGGAACGGGCTCATGTTCGCCGCCGAGGCCATGTCCTCCAGCGACGGCTGGTCCTGGTAGCCGTCCACGATCCGGTCGATCGCGGCGGCGATGGCGGCGTAGTGGCTGCGGAGGTCCTGGTCTTCCGTCAGTTCGGCGGCCGATTGGGCGGCGGTCATCTCATCCTCCCCGGATTGATGGACAGCATATGCCGCCGATGCCGGGGCCGGGCCAACCCGATTCTTGCCGAACCTCTCAGGGGCCGGCTCAGGGGGCCGGCTCAGGGGCCGGGATGGCTGCGCCGGCACTTGCCCAGCGCCTCGTTCAGCGCCTTGGCGAAGTCAAGCCGCTCCTCCGGCGACAGGAAGGAGCCGACGGTCAGGGTCTGGCCGTGGCTGGTCAGGGTCACTTGGCTCTCGTGTTCGGGCGGATCGTCCATGGTCACCCGCAGCCAATAGGGCTGGAAGCTCCAGGACCGGTCGTCGCCGGTCACGCCGACCCGGTGGACCACCAGCTCCCGCTCGGTCAGGCGGACCGTCTCGTACATGCGGGCGCTGCGGTAGCTCCGGCGGAACGCCCACCAGACCAGCAGGATGTCCAGCCCGAAGAAGCCGAAGACCGGCCAGGCGCCCTGGAGCCAGAAGAACCCGCCGACCGTCAGGCTGATCGCCGAGAAGGCCCCCATGAAGATCGCGAAGCCACGCCGCGAGAGGCTCCTGTGGGGATGCAGGATCGCGTCGAAGAAGATCCGCGGTTCCGCGGCATCGTCATGGGCAATGGCGGTCATGGCACTAGGATATGATGCGTCGGAGGAATTGGTAAAGACCGATCGGTACAGATCGGCCGGCCCTTGGCGCGGGGCGGAACCAGGAGATATTCTACCCTCATGAAGCCAGCCGACATCGAAGAATTCTTCCGCCGCCTTGCCGCCGACAACCCGGCGCCCAAGACCGAACTGGAATACACCAACCCTTACACCCTGCTGGTCGCCGTGGTGCTGTCCGCCCAGGCGACCGACGTGGGTGTCAACAGGGCGACGGGCCCGCTGTTCCAAGTGGTGCAGACGCCGCGGCAGATGCTCGACCTGGGGGAGGAGAAGCTTCGCCAGCATATCAGGACGATCGGCCTGTTCAACACCAAGGCCAGGAACGTCATGAAGCTGTCGGAGATCCTGGTCGCCGAGCACGGCGGCGAGGTGCCGCGCAAGCGGAAGGAGCTGGAAGCCCTGCCCGGGGTCGGCCGCAAGACCGCCAACGTGGTGCTGAACGTGGCGTTCGGCCAGACCACCATCGCGGTCGACACCCACATCTTCCGCGTCTCCAACCGGACCGGGCTGGCGCGCGGCAAGACGCCGGAGGAGGTCGAGCGCAAGCTGGTGCGCTACGTGCCGGCCCGCTGGAAGCCCCACGCGCACCACTGGCTGATCCTTCACGGCCGCTACATCTGCAAGGCCCGCAAGCCGGACTGCCCGACCTGCGTCGTGCGCGACCTCTGCGCCTTCCCGTCCAAGACGACCGAGCGGGAGATGCTGGAGGACCCGCCGGTACCCGTCAGCGCCGGCTGACCGGCAGGATTTTCCAGGCACCGGCAGGTTTTGCCGGGAAGCGGCGGCGCCCCACCGCCCGGAAGGGCCGTTCCCCCGCCTTTCCGGACCTTGGCATGCCCCTTGCTGATGGGACGGGCAGGAGGCCATGCCATGTCCATCGATACCCTGACCGCCCCTCGCGCGACGCCTCGGAACTGGGAGACCCCGATTCCGAACGGCGTCGCGGAGAACGAAGTGCCGGATACCGGAGAGGTCGATATGTCCTTCTGGGACTTCGTCGACATCGTCAATCCGCTCCAGCACATCCCTGTGGTCAACACGATCTACCGCGAGCTGACCGGCGACACCATCAAGGGCGTGTCGCGGGTGATCGGCGGCGGGATCTATGGGGGGATCATCGGCTTGGTCGCCGGCGTCGGCAGCGCCATCATCGCCGAGACGACCGGCAAGGACCCGGGCGAGCACCTTATGGCGATGGTCACCGGGTCCGGCGACGAGGAGCCGGCGGCCGAGGCGCCCCGGGTGGCGTCGGCGGAATCGCCGCCGCCCACCCCGCCGGCGGCACCTCCCGCCGCCCCCGCCGCCCCGGCCACCCCGGCCGCCGTGCCGCCGGCCATGGCGGAGGCGGCGCCGGCCGGAGAGATCCTGATCCCGGCCGCGGTGACGCCCAACCCGGTTCCCGCGTTCCACAGGCCGGGCGAGACCGACTCGAAGTTCTTCGCGGTGCCCAAGCGCGTCGCGGGCCTCCAGCCGAAGTCGGCTCTCCCCATCGCGACCGGGCCGGGCGCCCACCTGGAGAAGCTGCCGGCCCAGCGGGCCTCCGCCCAGCTCGCCGCCGCCCAGGCCGCGGAGAAGGCGCCCGCCTCAGCCGCCGCTCCCGCCCCGTCCTCCCCCCAGCCCCAGGCCGCAAGCTGGCCGCCCGGCGGATCGGCCCAGATCCCGCCGGAGCTGGTTGCCGACATGATGATGAACGCGCTGGACAAGTACCGGCAGGGCGCCCGTACCGGCACCGCCGCCGCTCCCGCCGGCGCATCACCCGGGGCGGCCCGCGGCAGCTATTGATCGGATCGCCCGCGTCGGATAGGCAGGAACCATGGATATCGAGGTTTCACGGGACGGCGTCCTGACCTGGCCCGGCGGCAGCTTCCGCTGCGCGCTCGGCCGCGGCGGCATCGGCGCCGGCAAGCGCGAGGGCGACGGCGCCACGCCGGTCGGCAGCTTCCCCCTGCGCCGCGTGCTCTACCGCCCGGACCGGATTGCCGCGCCCGAGACCGCGCTGCCGACGGCCCCGATCGCCCCTGACGACGGCTGGTGCGACGACCCCGCCGACCCGGACTACAACCGCCCGGTCAAGCTGCCCTTCGCCGCCAGCCACGAGGAGATGTGGCGGGCCGACGGCCTGTACGACGTCGTGGTGGTGATCGGCCATAACGACGACCCCGTCATCCCCGGCGAGGGCAGCGCCGTCTTCATGCATGTGGCGAAGCCTGACTACGAGCCGACCGCCGGCTGCGTGGCCCTGGCCTTGCCCGACCTGCTGGCTCTCCTGCGGGACTGCCGCCCGGGCGACCGCCTGTCCGTCGCCGGCTGACCGGTTCTCTCGCCGCCCCCCTACTCCTTGGGCGGCCGGGCGCCGAAGATCGCGGTGCCGACCCGGACATGGGTGGCGCCGAACCGCACCGCCGTCTCGTAGTCGCCGCTCATGCCCATGCTGACCACGGGCAGGCCGTGGCGCTTCGCCAGGTCGGACAGCAGAGCGAAATGCAGCGCCGGCTCCTCGTCCGCCGGCGGGATGCACATCAGGCCGGAGACGGGCAGCCCGTATTCCGTCCGGCAGGTCTCCAGGAAGGCGCCGACCTCCTCCGGCGGGATGCCGGCCTTCTGCGGCTCCGCCCCCGTATTGACCTCGACGTAGCAGGCCGGCCGCCGGTCCTGCTTCGCCATCTCCTCGGCCAGCGCCTTGGCCAGCTTCGGGCGGTCCACGGTCTGGATCACGTCGAAAAGGGCCACCGCCTCCTTCACCTTGTTGGTCTGGAGCGGACCGATCAGGTGAAGCTCGATGTCGGGATAACGCTCGCGCAGCGCCGGGAACTTGGCCTTGGCCTCCTGCACCCTGTTCTCGCCGAACACGCGCTGGCCCGCATCCAGCGCCGCCTCCAGCTTCCCGATCGGCTGGACCTTGCCGACGGCGACCAGCGTGACGCCGGCGGGATCGCGCCCCGCGGCGCGGGCGGCCCCGGCGATGGCGTTGCGCACGGCCGCCAGGTTCGCGGCGACGTCGGAATCGGACTCAGGTGTGGGCGTATCGCTGGTCATCATGGTCCATCTTGTCGCGCATCGGGCCGGAAACGGCAAGGCCCAACCTGGATGGCGGCCCCGGCCGGCTCCCCTGCCATCTGAGGTGCCGGGATCACGGATGAACGGGATGGGCACGGATATAATTTCCCCCTGGTGGATTCGTCCCCCGGCCTGATATTCGATCGGCAAGAAAACGCATCCGTGTTCATCCGTGCCTATCCGTGCCCATCCGTGATCCTGCCGCCTCCGCGAACAAAGGCTTGACCGGATTTCACCCCCCGGGCCGCGGATCAGACCCGCGAGAGAGGGACCCCCATGTCCGAGACGATCGCCAGCCTTGCCGACATCCTTCACCCGCTGACGCCGGAGGAGTTCTTCCGCGACTATCACGGCCGAAAGCCTCTCCACATCCCCGGCGCCGCCGGCAAGCTGGCCTCGGTCATGGACTGGCGGACGCTGTCGGGGCTGCTCGGCCAGTCCGGCCTGTGGTCGTCCAAGTCGCTCCAGCTCGTGCTCGACACCCGGATCCTCGACGCCTCCGACTATTGCCGGCCGGGCCTGGACCGTGAGGGGCGGGAGGCCATGATGGCCGACCTGGAGAAGGTCGGCACCTGGCTGCGGCGCGGCGCCTCGCTGGTGTGCAACGACATCGACAGCCTGACCCCCGGCCTGAAGGCGGTCGCCAACGCGTTGGAACAGGGCCTCGGCGGCAAGGCCCAGGCCAACCTCTATTGCTCGTGGCGGGCGCACCAGGCGTTCGGCAGCCATTTCGACACCCACGACGTCTATGCCCTGCATGTGGAGGGGCAGAAGACCTGGCGCATCTACCAGCGCCATTTCGAGGATCCGATCGCCCATCCCTTCTTCAAAACCCTGGGGCAGGACTTCCACGACAAGCACAAGGGTCCGGTCAGCCTGGAAGTCACGCTGAAGCCGGGCGACGTGCTGTACCTGCCGCGCGGCTGGTACCACGACGCGCTGGCGTCGGGCGAAACCGCGATCCACATCGCCTTCGGCCTGACCTCGGTGATCGGGCTCGACCTGATCAGCATGCTGTTCGAGCGGGCGGTGCAGGACCCCCTGTTCCGCCGCACCGTGCCCCGTCCGGACGCGCCTGACTCGGCGATGGCGGAGCATCTGGCCGCCCTCGGCGCCCGGGTCGCGGAGTATGTGCGTGAACCGGCCGTGGTCCAGCAGTTCGCCGCCTTCATGCGCGGCTACCACTACGACCGCGGCACCCTCGACCTGCCCGGCGACGCGCTGGCGAAGCGCTGGCGCCGCCGCAGCGCCAGCCTAAAGGTGACCCGCGGCCCGGCCGGCTGGCAGCTCGGCGACGACCGCCGCGCGGTGCCGATCCCGCCGGGCGCCGAAGGCCCGGTATCCTGGGTCGTCGGCCGGGAGAGCTTCACCGAGACCGAACTGGCCCAGGCGCACCCCGGCCTGAACGAGAAGGCCCGGCGCCAGTTGCTGACGGACCTGTCCAACATGAAGGTGGTCGAGGTGGCGTGATCAGGGATCGGGGTCGATGGGGTAGGAGTGGTCGGCCACCCAGTCGCGGAACCTGTCTTCCGACAGCGCGCCGGCGGCGAGATCCAGGATCCTGTCGGCCGCTTCGCGCTCGGTCGCGTCGAGTTCGAACCCGTTCAGGCCGAGCGTGACGCCGAGCGCCGCGAAGGCCGCCCGCTTGTTGCCGTCCACGAAAGGATGGCTCCGGCATATGCTGACGCACAATGCCGCCGCCAGATCGAAGATCGTCAACTTGTCGTCAACGTCGGCGTTGGGTTGGAAAGGGCGGGCCAGCGATGCCTCCAGCGCTCCGGGATCGCGCAATCCCGGAGCCCCGCCATGCTCCGCCAGCAATTCGCCATGAAGGTCGAGGAGCGCCTGCAAAGGCGGGTTCAGGAAACGCCTGCCCTGGATCGTCGCTTCTTCGACGACCAAGTTCATTTCGGCCGGGCTCATTTCGGCCGGGCTCATTTTGAAAGGATCGCCATGGTGCGGCGATAGCGTGCCGCGAACCGCCGTCCGATCTCCATCGCCTGATTGTAACCGTCATCCGCCTTGGTGATCTCGATCTTTCCATCCCGGACTTCGACCGCGACCTCGTCGCCTCGGCTCAGCCCGGCCGAGGCAAGCACGTCGCGGGGCACGGTCAGGCCGGTCGAATTGCCGATCTTGGTCAGTTTGGTGGTGTGCATGGTGGCCTCGCCTCTGTGACTGTCCAATTATGTAATAACGTCCGTTATTACATCAGGGAGAATTCACGGCGATTGGGCCTGATAGCCATTGCCCAACGAAAACGGGGCGGTGGCTCGCACCACCGCCCCGGTTCCGAAGCCTCCAGGAACTTCCCAAGCCCGCGAGGGCCGGGCGGTTCTTAGAAGTTCAGGCGGGTGCTGATCAGCCACACGAAGCCTTCGTTGCTCGTCTTGGCGGAGTTCTTCCCGGCGGTCAGGAGCCGGGTCTCGTCATCGATGAACATCACGTCGGACTGCAGCAGCATGCCGGGGGCGACGGTGTAGACTCCGCCCACGCCATAGGCTTTGTACTCGGACCAGTTCGTTCCGCGAACGCCGTCGTTTTCCATGTAGGTGCCGCTGATCGCGATCGGGCCGGTGGTGTAGCCGAGACCGACATGCCAGACGCTCTGGTCACCGAAAGAATCGATATTGGCCCTGGTCAAAGCATTGCCGGTCGTCATGTTCGCCTTGTCATTGTCGGCGTAACCGCCGCCGAAAGCGAAACCGGCGTACTTCACCTGTCCACCGGCATACAGAGCGGTATAGTCCTGCGCGCCCTGTACGCCAGCGTTGGAGTTGCCTGCGGCGGTGCTTCCGGTGAAGGCCAGGGCGACGCCGACACCGCTGAAATCGCCGGTATAGTTGACGCCGAACTCGACCAAGTCCTTGTAGTTGGTGATCTGCTTGGCCGTCACGACGGACTGGCCCTCGTTGCCGTTCTGCGGGGTATAGCTGACGCCGCCCTGGAAGCCCGCGACGCGCGGGGTTAGGTACATGACCTTGGTCGCATCGCTCGAGTCGAAGGCGTAGTAGCCGCCATTCGGCTGACCGGTGATGAAATCGGAATAGTCACCATCGATCTGGCCGACGCCATAGATGGGAGCGACGATGACCAGGGTATCGCTCGCGCCATCGAAGTCGCCCAGCTCGATCCGGCCCCAGGAGCCGCCGAGATAGACCGAAGCCTCGTCGGTGGTGATGCCGTTCGAATTGGGCGGGTTCGTGCCGGAAATGCCGGTGTTCTGAAGCTCGATCTTGGCACCGTACAGCAGACCGTTGTCGGCCTTGCCGTCCGCCCTGATCAGGATCTCGGTCTCGATCTGGAAATCGCGTTCCGACGAGTTGTTGACGGCGTCCTCATCGAAGGTCGCGGCGAAGAATTCGGTGTAGCCGCCCAGGGTGACCTTGATCTGGGCGTTGGCGGCGGAAGCGAAACCGGCGACGGCGGCGAGCGCGGTGGTGGCGAGGAGGATGTTCCTCATTGTTTTGACTCCCTCTAAAGACCTTTGGGCTACCCAATCTATCGGGCATGCGATTTTGGATAAGCCTTTAGGGGTAATTCATGCAATCCACTATCACCATCTGCCGTGTAGAAGCGCCCACACTGTGACGCGATAGACACATTGCCGCTTTCGGACCTCCCGGAATCGGAACGGCGGCATCCGGGGATGCCGCCGTTCCTGCGTAGGTGAAGCCGGTGCGGATGCCGCCGGTATCAGAAGTCCAGGCGGGTACCGACCACGAAGACGTAGCCGTCGTTGCTGCCCTTGACCGTGGCGCCGCGGGTGCCGGTCAGGACATCGTCCTCGAAGAAGGTGACTTCGGTCTCCAGGATCATGCCGGGGGCCAGGGCATAGGTGGCGCCCACGCTGAAGGCTTGATAGTCGTCGCTATAGTCGGTCGAACCGCCGTACGCCCCGGTATAGCCCTCGGCGTTCAGGTAGCTGGCAGCGACTGCAAACGGGCCGACGGTGTAGCTGCCGCCGACATGCCAGGCGGTCTGGTCGTCGTCGATCGCGCCCGTGGTCGGCAGCAGGAAATCGCCCGCATCGACATAGCCGCCGCCGAAGGCGAAGCCGCCGAAGGTGAACTGGGCGCCCAGGTTCCAGGCGGTGAAATCCTCCACGTCGCTGGTGCTGCCGCTCGACGCCGTGGTCAGGGTGGCGCCGAGCGCCACGCCCAAGCCCCCGAACTCGCCCGTGTAGTTGACGCCGAACTCGCCAATATCCTTGTAGGTGCTGAAATTCTTCCGTAGAACGACGTTCTGCCCCTCGCTGTCGCTTTCCGGCGTGTAGCTGGCGCCGGCCTGAAAGCCCGCGATCCGCGGCGTCAAGTACATGATCTTGGTCACGTCGCCGCTGTTGGGGATGTGCATGCCGAAGTTCGGCTGGCCGCCCGCGAAGTCGACATAGTCGCCGTCGATCTGCTCCACGCCGACCACGGGAGCATAGATCTTCAGGGTATCGGACGCGCCGTCGAAGTCGCCCAGTTCCAGCCGGCCCCAAGTGCCGCCCAGGTAGACCGAAGCCTCATCGATGGTGACGCCGGTGGTGTTGGTCGTGTCGGAAATACCGGTGTTCTGCAACTCGATCTTGGCGCCGTACAGCAGGCCGTTGTCGGCCTTGCCGTCCGCCTTGACCACGATCTCGGCTTCGAACTGGAACTCCCGGCTGGTGCGGTCGGAGCCCGTGTCGTCGTCGTAGGTCGCGGCGAAGAACTCGGTGTAGCCGCCGAGCGTGACGGTAACTTGCGCCTGGGCTTGCGCGGCGAACGCGCAAACGGCTGCGGTGGCGGTCGTGGCGAGAAGGAACTTGCGCATCTGTTTTCCCCGTAATGACTTCTGGTCTATCGACCGTTCGGCCTATTGTTGTGATTTTCGGGGTATGAGTCGCAAATGCTTTCTATTGCGATGCGATAGACAACCTGAGACCGTAACAAATTTGCCACTTATGTGGTAATCAGAACGGTGAGGAACGCTTATGGAACTTGGCGGCTGGGTGTACATGATGGCGAACCGGCCGGACGGAACTCTCTATGTCGGCGTCACTGCCGATCTTGCCCGGCGCGCTTACGAGCACCGCAAACGAACGTCTAACCGCTTCACCAAGCGCTACAACGTACAGCGTCTGGTGTGGCTCGAGCGGTACGACGACATCCGCTTGGCGATCCAGCGCGAAAAGAACATCAAGCACTGGCCACGGGCGTGGAAGGTGGCGCTGATCGTCGTCGCGAATCCGGAGTGGAGGGACCTGTACGAGGACCTGATGAAGTGACTGTCGCTTCTCCTTTTTGCCAGGGCCTCCGCTCCCCCTCCCCGTCATGACCGGGCTTGACCCGGTCATCGCCCGGCGTTCGGAAGGGGCGGAAGGGCCGCAGCCCTTCTGAGCACGCCGATTGACCGATCGCTTGCGCTCGCACACGCCTATGGTCTAATTTCCGGCGCCCGAACCGCAGAGATGTCAGACAAAATGGCCCGATTTCCGCTTCCCAACGTTCAGATGCGCAACACCCAGGGGGCGCCGACCCGGCGCAAGTCGGCCGCAGCCCTGCTGGGCGTGCTCGGCGCGACGCTGCTGCTGAGCGGTTGCGGCGGCGTCCAGCCGGAAGCCAAGTTCCCCGACCCGGACGAGGACAAGCGGTACCGCTACGGCAGCCTGCTGGGCGGCGAGGGCGGGTTCACGTTGCTCGGCCCGCGCCGCGCCGAGTCGGGGCCGCAGGACGGCCAGGGCATCGGCGTCAACAGCTATCTGTGGCGCGCCTCGCTCGACACGCTGGCCTTCATGCCGATCGCCTCGGCCGATCCGTTCGGCGGCGTGATCCTGACCGACTGGTATTCCCCGCCGGAAACACCGAACGAGCGGTTCAAGGTCAACCTCTACATCCTCGACCGGCAGCTTCGCGCCGACGGGGTGCGGGTCAGCGTCTTCCGGCAGCAGCGCGCCGGCACAGGGCCGAACGGCGGGGAATGGCGGGACTCCGGCGTCAGCACCGAGACGGCAAGCCGGCTGGAGGACACCATCCTGACGCGCGCCCGCCAGATCCGGATCGCGCAGACCGCCGACAGCCGTTAGGCCTCCCGCGCGGCGGGAATTTTCCGGGCTCCGGCGGGAACGATCGGCCGGGGCCGACGATAGACGATGGTGCATTGGTGATGTGTCGCCCGCCCGGCTTGGGCACTGGGGCGCGGTGAGGAATGGTTCATGTCGCGGTACAACTCCAAGGAAACGGAAGCCAAGTGGCAGGCGGTCTGGGACGAGCGCGGAAGCTTCGTCGCCCACGAGGACCCGGCCCGGCCGAAATACTACGTGCTGGAGATGTTCCCGTACCCGTCGGGGAGGCTCCATGTCGGCCACGCCCGCAACTACGCCATCGGCGACATGGTGGCGCGCTACAAGCGGGCGCGCGGCTTCAACGTGCTCCATCCCATGGGCTGGGACGCCTTCGGCCTGCCGGCGGAGAACGCCGCGATCGCCAACAAGGTGCATCCCGCGACCTGGACCTACGAGAACATCGCGACCATGCGCGCCCAGCTCAAGACGCTGGGCCTCGCCTATGACTGGACGCGCGAGATCGCGACCTGCGCGCCCGAATATTACCGCCACGAACAGAAGATCTTCCTGGACTTCCTGAAGGCGGGCCTGGCCTACCGCAAGGAAAGCTGGGTCAACTGGGACCCGGTCGAGAACACCGTGCTGGCCAACGAGCAGGTGATCGACGGCCGCGGCTGGCGCTCCGGCGCGCCGGTCGAGAAGCGCAAGCTCAGCCAGTGGTTCCTCAAGATCACCCAGTACGCCGACGAGCTGCTGGAAGCCATCGGCACGCTCGACCGCTGGCCGGACAAGGTCCGGACCATGCAGGACAAGTGGATCGGCAAGTCCTCCGGCCTGCGCTTCGCCTTCGACCTGGAGAATGATCCCGACAGGATCGACGTCTTCACGACCCGGCCCGACACGCTGTTCGGCGCCAGCTTCGTCGCGGTGTCGCCCAACCACCCGCTGGCGGCCCGGCTGGCGGCGTCCAACCCGGACCTCGCGGCCTTCATCGCGGAGTGCAACCGCATCGGCACCAGCGAGGCGGCGATCGAGACGGCGGAGAAGCTGGGCTTCGACACCGGGCTGAAGGCGATCCACCCCTTCGTCGAGGGCCGGACCGTGCCGGTCCACGTCGCCAACTTCGTGCTGATGGAATACGGCACCGGCGCCATCTTCGGCTGCCCGGCCCACGACCAGCGCGACCTGGACTTCGCCCGCAAATACGGTCTGCCTGTCCTGCCCGTCGTCATCCCCGATGGTGCCGACCCGGCCGCGTTCGAGATCGGCGCCGAGCCCTATCTCGGCCCCGGCCACCTGGCGAACTCCGGCTTCCTGGACGGGCTGGAGGTCGAGGCGGCCAAGCGTGCCGTGATCGACCGCATGGAAGCCGCCGGCAAGGGCGAGGGCACCACCATCTACCGCCTGCGCGACTGGGGCGTCAGCCGCCAGCGCTACTGGGGCTGCCCGATCCCGGTGATCCATTGCGAAAAGTGCGGCATCGTCCCGGTGCCGGAGCGGGACCTGCCGGTGGAGCTGCCGACCGACGTCAGCTTCGACCAGCCGGGCAACCCGCTGGACCACCATCCGACCTGGAAGCACACGACCTGCCCGGCCTGCGGCGGCGAGGCCCGGCGGGAAACCGACACCTTCGACACCTTCTTCGAAAGCTCCTGGTACTTCGCGCGCTTCTGCTCGCCCCACGACACGGCGACCGCGTTCGACCGGGGTGCCGCCGACTACTGGCTGCCGGTCGACCAGTATATCGGCGGCGTCGAGCATGCGGTGCTCCACCTGCTCTATTCCCGCTTCTTCACCCGCGCCCTCAAGGACTGCGGCTATCTCGGCGTGGCCGAGCCCTTCGCGGGGCTGATGACCCAGGGCATGGTGACCCACGCGACCTACCGCGACGCCTCCGGCCAGTGGCTCTATCCGGAGGAGGTCGAGCATCGCGACGGCCTGACCGTCAGGCGCGGCACCGGCGAGGCGGTGGAGGCCGGCCGGCTGGAGAAGATGAGCAAGTCGAAGAAGAACGTCGTCGGCCTGGAGCACATCATCGACACCTACGGCGCGGACACCATGCGGCTGCTGCTGCTGTCCGACAGCCCGCCGGAACGCGACCTGGAATGGACCGAGTCGGGCATCGACGGCGCCTGGCGCTACGTCGCCCGCGTCTGGCGCCTGATCACCGAGCCGGCGGTGCCCCTGGCCGCCTCCGGCACCCCGGCCCCGGCGGAGATCTCCGCGAAGGGGCAGGCGGTCCGCCGGATCGTGCACAAGACGATCGACGGCTTCGGTGACGACGTCGAGAAATTCCGTTTCAACAAGGCCGTCGCCCGCGCCCGCGAACTGACCAACGCCCTGGCCGAGCTGGACGGCAAAGGCGCCGGCGAGGACTGGGTGCTGCGTGAAGGTTACGAGACGCTGGTCAAGCTGATCGGCCCGATGATGCCGCACCTGGGCGAGGAGCTGTGGCAGGGGCTGGGGCATTCCACCCTGCTGACCGAGTCGCCCTGGCCCGAGGCCGACCCGGCCCTGGTGGTGGACGAGAGCGTGGTGGTCGCGGTCCAGGTCAACGGCAAGCTGCGCGCCCAGATCCCGCTGCCGCGCGACGCCGCCGAGGACGCCGCGCGGGAGGCCGCGCTGGCCGACGCCAACGTGCAGCGGGCCATGGACGGCAAGGCGATCCGCAAGCTGGTCTATGTGCCCAACCGGATCGTCAATGTGGTGGTGTGACCCCGCGGCCCGCCAGGGGATGTAGGCCATGAAGATCCCGGCCGGCCGGATCGAGGGGTTCGTCCGCCGTCCCGATCCCAACGTCCGGGCGGTGCTGTTCTACGGCCCCGACGGCGGCCTGGTGCGCGAGCGGGCCGACACCGTCGCCCGCGGCGTGGTCGAGGACCAGCACGACCCGTTCCGCGTGGTGGACCTGCTGGGTTCCGCGATCGCCAAGGACCCGGCGCGGCTGGCCGACGAGGTGGCATCCCTGTCCCTGACCGGCGGCAGGCGCCTGATCCGGATCCGCGACGCCGACGACGGCGTGACCGGCGCCTTCGCCTCCTTGTTCGAGTCGCTGCCCGGCGGCGACAGCTTGGTGGTGGTCGAGGCCGGCGACCTGTCCAAGGGATCGAAGCTGCGCGCCTTGTTCGAGAACGCCCCGGCCGGCGCCCCGATCCCCTGCTACGTGGAGGACGAATCGGCGCTGGCCGACACCATCGCCGGCATGCTGGCGGCGCACAAGCTGACGGTCAGCGCCGACGCCCGCGACTTCCTGGCGGCCAACCTGGTGGGCGACCGCATGATCGCCCGCGGCGAGATCGAGAAGCTGGTGACCTACATGGGCGAGGGCGGCCGCCGGGTCGAGCTGGAGGACGCCCAGGCCTGCATCGGCGACAGCGGCGCCCTGGAGATGGACGCGCCCTCCTGGGCCGCCGGGGACGGCGACTTCGCCGGGGTGGACCGCGCGCTCCGCCGCCTGTTCGCGGAGGGCATGAGCCCGGTGCCGATCCTCCGTTCCGCCCAGCGGCACTTCCAGCGGCTTCAGCTGGTCGTGGCCCAGGTGGAGAAGGGCGACTCGGTGGAGCGCGCCGTCGCGACCCTGCGCCCGCCGCTGTTCTTCAAGGTCAAGAACCAGTTCACCGGCCAAGTCCGGCGCTGGACCCCGGCGGCGCTCCGCCAGGGGCTGGACCGCCTGACCGAAGCCGAAGCCGACTGCAAGCGAACCAACATGCCCGACGAGACCATCTGCGCCCGAGCCTTCTTCCAGCTCGCCGTCCTGGCCCGCAGCCGCCGCTGAGCGATGACCGTTGATGATCCACAGCGGGCCGGACAAGCGAGAATTTCCTTTTCATCATGACCGGACTTGATCCGGTCATCCACGCGCGAACTCCTTCACGCCGGTTTGCGCGTGGATGCGCGGGTCAAGCCCGCGCATGAAGCAGAAAGAGACGCGATCCGGGCGGCATCGCTGCCCATCGCCGTTATCCGTGGCAAAGAACCCCAGGTTCACTCCGCCGCGTCCCGGTCGGCCTGCTGGCGCGCCCACAGCGCCGCGTAGGCGCCGCCCCGCGCCAGGAGGGCGGCGTGGGTGCCGCGTTCCACCGCCCGGCCGTCCTCCAGCACCAGGATCTCGTCGGCATGGACCACGGTGGACAGCCGGTGGGCGATCACGACCGTCGTGGTGCCGCGGCTGACCTCGCGCAGGCTCTGCTGGATCGCCAGCTCCGTGTGGCTGTCCAGCGCGGAGGTCGCCTCGTCGAACAGGAACAGGCGCGGCCGCTTCAGGATCGCGCGGGCGATCGCGACCCGCTGCTTCTCTCCCCCCGACAGCTTCAGCCCGCGCTCGCCGACCAGGCTGTCGTAGCCGTCGGGCAGGCTGGAGATGAAGTCGTGGATCCGGGCGAGGCGGGCAGCCCGCTCGACCTCCGCCCGCGAGGCTCCCGGCCGGCCGAAGGCGATGTTGTACAGGATCGTGTCGTTGAACAGCACCGTGTCCTGGGGCACCACGGCGATCGCGGCGCGCAGGCTCGCCTGGGTGACCGAGGATATGTCGGCGCCGTCGAACAGGATGCGGCCCGATGTCGGGTCGTAGAACCGGAACAGCAGGCGCCCGATCGTCGATTTCCCGGCGCCGCTCGGCCCCACGATCGCCAGCGTGCCCCCCGGCGGCAACTCGAACGAGACGTCGCGCAGCACCGGCCGGCGCGGGTCGTAGGCGAAGCCGACCCGGTCGAACCGCAGCCTGCCGGGACCGTCGGGCAGGGTGCCGGCATCCGGCGCGTCGGCCACCTCGGCGGGCTGGTTCAGCAGCTCCAGCATCTGCTCCACGTCGGTCAGCGACTGCTTGATCGAGCGGTAGAGCTGGCCCAGCCGATCGAGCGGGCGGATCAGCTGGAGCAGGTAGGTGTTGACCAGCACGAAATCGCCGACCGTCATGGCGCCGGCCGCCACCCGGCTCGCCGCCAGCAGGATCATCGCGGTCAGCCCCGCCCCCAGGATCGAGACCTGGAGGATGCCGGTCAGGCTGCGCCACAGCATGGCGTTGACGGTCAGCCGCTCGACCTCGCGCAGCGCCCCCTCGTACCGTCCGGCGATGTGCTCCTCGTTGCCGAAATACTTGACCGTCTCGTAGTTCAGCAGGCTGTCCACCGCCTTGCCGTGCGCCTCGGCGCCTTCCGCGACCGCCCGGCGCTGCCGCCGGCGCAGCCATTCCGACCCGATCACCAGGCAGAATCCGTAGAGCGCCAGCGTCGCCACGGTGATCCCGGCGAAGGCTGCGCCGAAGGATCCCAGCAGCACGGCGCAGATGATCGCGATCTCGGCGAACAGCGGCAGGATCAGGAAGACCACGTCGAACAGCAATTCCCGGATGCCGCGCATGCCGTTGTCGAGCACCCGGCTGATCTGCCCGGTGCGCCGGCCCAGGTGGAACCGCAGGCTCAGCTCGTGGACATGGCGGAACACGGCCATGCCCATGTGGCGCTGCATCCGCTGCTCGATCGGGCCGTAAAGGGCCCAGCGCAGCTCGTTGAACACCTTGGCGAGCCACTGCATGGCGCCGTAGGCGAGCAGCAGGGCGACCGGGACCACCGCCAATTCCGTCCCGGCCGGCGCCGAGATGCTGTCGACCGCGCGGGCGAACAGGATCGGCACCGTCGCGTTGAGCGCCGCCGTCAGGCACAGCAGCGCCATGGACACCACCAGCCGGACCCGCAGCCCGCGGTCGTCGCGCGGCCACAGGAACGGCAGCATCAGGCGCAGGACCCGGATGTTCACGGACGGCAATGCCGGGGCGTCGGAGGGCCGTTCGTTCAGGATGCGCGGCATGGCCCGCTCAGGCCGGTTTCGGCAGCGACTGGAACGCCTTGCGGATGCCGTTGCGGGTATAGGGCTTGGGCAGGAACACCGCGTCCAGCCCTGCTTCCCCCGGGCCGTCCCGGACCGCGCCGCCGTAGCCGGAGGCGACGATGACCCGCAGGCCGGGATATCCTTCCAGCGCCTCGCGGGCCAGCTCCAGGCCGGATCGCCCCGGCAGCCCGATGTCGGTGAACAGCACGTCGATGCGGCCGCCATCCAGCGCGCTCATCGCCGCGTCGGCGTCCGAAACCGCCGTCACGCTGTGTCCCAGGGCCTCGAGCATGTCCGTGGTGGATGCCTGGATGATCCCGTCGTCCTCCACCAGAAGCACGCGCAGGCCCTGCGACGGCTCCTCCGCGCGCCCCGGCCGGGCGATGGCCGGGGTCAGCGGAACCGGGCGCGCGGCCTGCCGCTGCCGCTGGTTGGCCAGCAGGTGCCGGATCCGGCGCGCCAGATCCTCCCGCCGGTAGGGCTTGCTCAGCAGCTGGACGCCGGGATCGAGGCGCCCGCCGTGGACGATGGCGTTCTCCGTATAGCCGGAAGTGAAGAGCACGGCGAGGTCCGGCAGCGTCTCGCGCGCCTGCCGGGCCAGTTCCGGGCTCCGCAGGGGGCCGGGCATCACGACGTCGGTGAACAGCAGGTCGACCGGCACGCCGCTGCGGATGACCGCCAGGGCGCTCTGCGCGTCGGCCGCCTGGAGCACTCGGTAGCCCAGGCCGGCCAGGATCTCCACCGTGGCCGCGCGCACCTGGGAATCGTCCTCGACCACCAGCACGGTCTCGGTGCCGCCCACCACCGGGCCGCCGCGCAGCTCCGGCGCCGGTTCCTCCGCGGCCTGGTGGGACCGCGGCAGGTAGATCCTGACGGTCGTGCCGTGCCCGACCTCGCTGTAGAGCTTGACGTGGCCGCCGGACTGCTTGACGAAGCCATGGACCATGGCCAGACCCATGCCGGTGCCCTTGCCCTCCGGCTTGGTCGTGAAGAAGGGCTCGAAGGCGCGCTCCATCACGTCCGGGGACATGCCGCATCCGGTGTCCGACACCGCCAGCATCACGTACTGGCCCGCCCGGACCTCCGGATGCTGAAGCGCGTAGAGGTCGTCCAGCATCGCGTTGCCGGCTTCCAGCGTCAGGCGTCCGGTGCCGTCCATGGCGTCGCGGGCGTTGATCGCCAAGTTAAGGATGACGTTCTCCACCTGGTTGGGATCGGCCAGCATGCTCCACAGCCCGCCGGCGATGACCGTCTCCACCTCGATCCCGTCGCCCAGCGCCCGGCGCAGCAGGTCGTCCATGCCGCGCACCAAGCGCCCCAGGCTGACCGGCCGCGGCTCCAGCGGCTGCCGGCGGGCGAAGGCGAGGAGCTGGGACGCCAGCCGGGCGCCGCGCTGGACGGCGCCCATCGCCGAGTCCAGCCGGCGCGCGGTGGCGGCGGGATCGCCCAGGTACTCGTACTGAAGCAGGTCCAGGTTGCTCCCGATCACCTGGAGAAGGTTGTTGAAATCATGCGCCACGCCGCCGGTCAGCTTGCCGATCGCCTCCAGCCGCTGGGACTGGCGAAGCGCCGCCTCGGCCTGAACCCGCTCGGTCTCGCTCTTCTCCAGCGCCAGGGTGCGCTCCCGCACCAGCGCCTCCAGGTCGGTCTGGTACCTCATAAGCTCGTCCTGGGCCCGCTTCCGGTCGGTCACGTCGTGGCCCTGGACGAAGATGCCCGAAACGGTGCCGTCCGGCTTCAGGACCGGCTGGTAGACGAAATCCACGTACAGCTCGATGGCGGCCGTATCGGGGTCCGGCTGGACAAGCAGGCGCATGTCGCGGCCGACGAATGCCTGCCCGCTCGAATGGACCTGGTCCAGCAGTTCGTAGAAACCCTGTCCCTCCACGTCGGGCAGCGCCTCGCGCACGGTTTTGCCGAGGATGTCGCGGCGGCCGACGAGCCTGTAATAGGCGTCGTTGGCGAGTTCGAACACATGGTCCCGGCCGCTGATGACCGCGATGAAGCCGGGCGCCTGGGTGAACAGCCTGTGCAGCCGCTCGAGTTCGGCATCCAGGGTCAGGTTGGCTTTCTGGACGGCCTGGGCCCGGCGCAGCAGGTCGCTTTCCACCTGCTCGCGCGGTCCCGACGGGATGTCGCCGCCGTCGCCCAGGGCGACCGCCTCCTTCAGGCGGTGCAGTTCGGTGACGTCGACCGTGTGTTGCAGGATCAGGCCCACGTTCCCCTGGCTGTTCGGCAGGGGAGTGTGGGTGGCGCTCCAGAACCGCTCTTCCAGCCAGGTTCCCTCGGGCGTCGTCCGGGCGATGGCATAGGGAATGACCGCGATCGCGTCCATCCGCCGCGTCCGCAGCACCCGTTCGAACGAGGCGCGGAGCTGCGCCTCGTTGTCGCCTCCGGGAAAGGCGTCGAATATGTTGCGCCCGACGATCTGTTCGCGGGTGCGCCCGGTGACCTTGAGATAGGCGTCGTTGCAGCCGAGGATGGTGAGGCCGCGGTCAAGCAGGACATAGGAATTGGGCGAAGCCTCGAACAGCGACCTGTAGACGGCCGGGTCGGACAGGTCCAAGGTCGGCACTATCGAAGCTCCAACATTCAAGTAAAAATTGTGGTTGCCAAGAAACAGTCTTTGCCGGCAACCGGGCAGAACCTACCCTTCTTCGACAGAAATGCAACCTTAGCCGATTGGCGGATGTGAGGTGAGGGCCAACAGTTTCATACATCACCCAAAAGCCGCGCCGAAAAATGTTCGACAGAATTTTAGGTATGGACTATCCTTTTTTGCATGCGCGCGGAGGAACCGATGGATCAGGAACTGAAATCCCTGCTGACAATCCTGCTAGGGAAAATCGACGATGTCGGAACCGAAGTCGGCGAGCTGCGCGGGAAGGTCGATGGCCTCAGCGGGAAGGTCGATGCGCTCAGTGGCGAAGTCGGTGAAATGCGCGAAGACATGAACGGCATGAAAGCCGCGATCACCAACCTGGAGCGCGAGCAGACCCTGACCCGCCAGATCCTGGGCGCAACCAACCATCAGATGATAGGGCGGTTGGACCAGTTCACCATGCAGTATGAAACCCTTGTCGGTGCCCGCCCCTCGGCGGCGGAGTAGCCGAGTCACGATGAGGCATGTGCGCCCGTCACAGCCGCCTTCACCCCGTCCAGCACGATGACCGCCGCCCGCTCCTGGGTGTCCAGGTCCATGCCGGCGCGGCCCGTTTCGCATGCCACCTGACCGGGCAGGGGCGGCAGATGGACGAAACCCATCGGCATCGCCGATCCTTGCCGCTCAAGGCCGTGCCTGACTCCGTAGAACAGGTGGTTGCAGACATAGCCGCCCGCGTGCCCGCTCCCCATCGCGGGAAGACCCGCCGCCTCCAGCGCCGCGATCAGGCTATCCACCGGCAGGGTCGACCAGTACCCCACCGGCCCGTCCTCCGCGATGCGCAGCCCGTTCCGGACCACGCCCGCATTGTCCGGCGCCCCTGCCTCGTCCAAGTTGAGCGCCACCCGCTCCAGCCGGATGCGGTCGGTCGACCGGGCCAGCCCGAAGGCGACGGCGGCGTCCGGCCGGTGCCGCTCCAGCAGGGCTTCGAACCGCGTGACGCTGGTGCGGTACTCGACCGGCAGCACGGCGGTCACGACGCCGTCCCGACCGGACAGCCGGTCCATCAGCAGGGCCGAAGGGTTCAGGTCGTCGGGGCCGAACCGCTCGAAGCCGGTCACCAGGATTCGGATCATGACGCCTCGGCTCCGGGATCAGGGACGCAGCAGGCCGATGATGTCCTTGATGTCCGACAGGTTGGCGGACGCGATCGCGTTCGCCTTGTCGGCGCCCAGGCGCAGGATGCGGTCGATCTCGCCGACGTCGGACATCAGCCGGTTCATCTCGGTGCTGATCGGCGCCAGCTTGTCCACCGCCAGATCGACCAGCGCTCCCTTGAACCCGCTGAACTGCTGCCCGGCGAACCGGTTCAGCGTCTCCTGGCGCGAGGTGCCGGCCAGGGCCGAATAGATCGTCACCAGATTGTCCGCCTCGGCCCGCTTCTCCAACTCCTCGACCGTCTCCGGCAGCGGATCCGGGTCGGTCTTGGCCTTGCGCACCTTCAGGGCGATCGTGTCGGCGTCGTCGGTCAGGTTGATGCGCGAATAGTCGGACTCGTCCGACTTGCTCATCTTCTTGGTGCCGTCGCGCAGCGACATGACGCGGGTCGCCTCACCCAGGATCTGCGGCTCGGGCAGCGGGAAGAAGTCCTTGTCATAATGGCGGTTGAAGGCGCCGGCGATGTCGCGCGCCAGCTCCAGGTGCTGCTTCTGGTCCTCGCCGACCGGCACGTGGGTCGCCTTGTAGACCAGGATGTCCGCGGCCATCAGCACCGGATAGGCGTACAGCCCCAGCGCCGCGTTCTCCCGGTGCTTGCCCGCCTTCTCCTTGAACTGGGTCATCCGGTTCAGCCAGCCCATGGGGGTGTGGCACGACAGGATCCAGGACAGCTCGGAATGGGCCGCGACCGCCGCCTGGTTGAAGATGATGCAGCGCTCCGGGTCGATGCCGGCGGCGATATAGGCGGCCGTGACCTCCCGCGTGTTGCCCAGCAGCACGGCGGGGTCCTGCGGCAGCGTCAGGGCATGCAGGTCGACGATGCAGAAGATGCTCTCGAACTGCTCCTGGAGCGAGACCCAGTTGCGCAGCGCGCCCAGGTAATTGCCCAGATGCAATTGGCGGGTCGGCTGCATGCCCGAGAAGATGCGGTTCACTGGTCGTCTCCACTACCCTGAAAGCTCAAGCCCCGTGCGGGGCGCCGGCTGTTATCTCCCCTGGGGCCGGGCCGGTCAAGCCGCGCCGGACCCGTCGGGAGCCCGCTTCAGCAGAATGCCGAACTCGCCCAGCCGCAGGCCGCCGATGCCGTGGGCGACCGCGAAGTAGACCGCGGCCCCGATGCCGACCAGCGCCGCCAGCGCGGTCGCCCGGACGACCGACGGCCCGGCCAGCCAGGGTTCCAGCGCCCAGGCGGCGCCGACCAGCGCCACGCCCATGGACAGGCCGGCGAAGAGCAGGCGCGGGGCCCGGCTTCGCAGCCGGCCGTCGATGTCGAAATGCCCCCGGCGGTGCAGCATCCAGCCCAGCAGCCCGGCGTTCAGCCAGGCCGTCGCCCCGGTGGCGAGCGCGATGCCGACATGGCCCAGCACGCCGATCAGCGCCAGCCCCAGCGCCGCGTTGGCGACGGCAACCACGATCGCGACCCGGACCGGCGCCGAGGTGTCGTGGCGGGCGAAGAAGGCGGCGTTCAGCACCTTCACGATCACATAGGCCGGTATGCCGATCGCATAGGCCGCCAGGGCCCAGGCGGTCGCCGTGGTCTCCTCCGGGCCGAAGGCGCCGCGCTCGAACAGGACATGGATGATCGGATGCGCCACGGCCACCAGGGCGATCGCCGCCGGCAGGCCCAGCGCCAGGGAGAATTCCAGCGCCCGGCTCAGGAAATGCCGGACGGCGTCGTGGTCGCGGGCCGCCACGTGGCGCGACAGCACCGGCAGCAGCGCCGTCCCGATCGCGATGCCGATCACGCCCAGCGGCAGCTGGTTCAGCCGGTCGGCGTAATAGAGGAACGACACGGCCCCGGAGGGGAGCAGCGAGGCCAGCACGATGTCGACGAACAGGTTGATCTGCATGACCCCCGTGCCGATCGCGCCCGGCGCCATCAGGACGAACAGCCGCCTGACCCGCGGCGTCAGGCGCGGCCGGGGCAGGCGCAGGCTGACGCCGGCAGCCTTGCAGGAGGCCGCGAGCCATATGAGCTGCACCACGCCGGCCAGCGTCACCGCCTGCGACATGGCGTATCCCGCCGACACGCCGGTCCCGCGCGCCAGCAGCAGCGCCGCGATCAGGGTCAGGTTGAAGGCGATCGGCGCCGCGGCGAACGGCCCGAAGCGCTCCAGCGAGTTCAACACCCCGCCCAGCAGCGCCACCAGCGAGACCAGCAGCAGGTACGGGAAGGTCATGCGGGCATAGTCGACCGCCAGCGCGAACTTGGCCGGCTCGTCGGAGAAACCGGGCGCCAGCCCCTGCATCAGCCAGGGCATCAGCGCCACCATGACGAACACGAAGGGCAGCAGCACCGTCAGCATGACGGCCAGCGCCTCCTCCGCGAAGGCTTGCGCGGCGGCGCGGCCCTTGCGCTCAAGCTCGGCCGAGAAGATCGGCACGAAGGAGACGGAGAAGGCTCCCTCCGCGAACAGCCGGCGGAAGAAGTTGGGCAGCTTCAATGCCACGAAGAAGGCGTCGGCGACAGGCCCGGCCCCCAGCACGGCGGCGGTCAGGATGTCGCGGGCGAACCCCGCCACCCGGCTGAGCATGGTCAATCCGCCGACGGTGGCGATGGCGCGCGCGAAACTCATGATGGGGAGTGTCTGATGGCTCTGCACAGGGATGTCTCGCCGTAGGTCGGCCTTCGCCGAAGGCGAACGCCGACACCGCGGCGGAGGCGTCGGTGCGTGATGTCGGCGTTCGCCTTCGGCGAAGGCCGACCTACGGCAACCACCCAAAACAACGGTGCCGGGACACTAGCCGAGAAGGCTCCCGCTGGGAAGGGCGCCGTCATCGCCCCGGATCGAACTCCGGCTCCACCCAGCACCAGGCCTCGTATCCGATCTCCGACCAGGCCGACTCCGGAACCGGCATGCCCGGCAGCAGCGGCCGGCCGACCGGCTCGTAGGCGACCCGGACCCGGATCGAGGAACGGTCCCGCGTCAGCCGCAGCGGCAGCAGGAACTCGTCCTCGGCCAGCCGGCGGCCGGCGGTCACGATGGTCGGGGCGGGCGGGTCCAGCTCGCCCGGCGGGAAGCTGTGGTAGACCGTGTCCGACCCGGCGAGATACCAGGTGCCGGCCGGCTCCCAGACCGGCTCGGCGGCGGCGCCGTCGGCCACGAAGACCGCGGCGCGCTGGTCGGGCATGCCGTAATCCAGCGTGCGGCGGAGCATCACCCCCCGGTTGTCCGGCCGGATGCCCAGCGTGAACTCCGACGTTCCCTTGGTGTATCGGACCGTCCGGGTCTCCTGCCCGGGATCGGGAACCCCCATGCGGCGCGTGGTCAGCGCGCGGGGAGCGGTGGCCTCGGGCGAACGGTAGCCGTGCGCCCGCTCGGACGCCGCGTCGCCGATCTCCAGGGCGTCGGTCCTGGCCAGCGAGGCGGCGGGCAGCCCGTACCAGTAGGTCACGGTCCGGTAATGCTCGGCCATGTCGTTGGTCCCGCCATGCTCCAGCTGGATGCGGGCGTTGCGGCCGAACGGGAACAGGTCGGCCAGCAGGAACCGGTAGGCGGAGTGGACCAGGTCGGCGGGTTCCTTCGCCTCGGCGGGGGTGGGGGCGCCGATCGGGTGGCCGGCGAAGGGCAGCGTCATGGTCCGCCCGCCCCAGTAATCGCCGCCGCCGCCCCACTCCTCCGTGCCGGTCCCATGGGCCTGGGGCGACTTCGCGTCGTCGAAGAAGAAGCGCGGGTCGCCCTCCAGCGTCCGAAGCTCGGCCCGGTCGGTGAAGGTGAACGAGGTGCCGACGAAGGAGCCCGACCAGTCCCGGCTGCCCTCGATCCCGCGGGTGTCCAGCAGCACATGGTCGCGGCCCGGCTCGCCGCCGCCATGGTCCCGGTACGTGGCGTGGAAATACCCCACCGCGGACGGGCGGTCGCGGAACGGCTCGTGGCGCAGTTCCGCCGTCAGCTCCACCGGCGCCGCCAGGCCGCCGGGCGGCACCAGCTCCACCACCGCCCCGCGGAAGAACGGCATCGGGAAATAGCAGTCCAGGTGAACCCGGTCGCCGTCGTAGCGGATGCCGGCGGGGAACGCCTTGACCAGGTATTCCGCGTCGTCGCGGTTGTAGAGCAGCCCGGCCCCGAAGAACAGCGCCAGGGGCGCATCGATCGACGGCTCCGCCCTGCCGTCCCAGGTCACCCTCAGCCGGGCGTCGGACAGCTCCAGGGCCCGGTCGCGCGGCACGGTCAGCTTGAGCGCGCGGACCATGGCCGGTCCGTCCAGCCGGAACAGGGTCAGCGGCCTGCCGGGTTCGAGCACCGCCCGCCCGGACTCCGCCGCTATCCCCACCGGCGCGATATCGGTGCCCGATCGACCGATCAGGTCGAGCACCGCCGGGTCGGGCGGAGTCTTCAGGTCGAACGGCAGGGGCCTGGAGCTCAGCCCTATCCCCTCGGCGAAGCGGTGATGGATGAAATAGCCCGTGCCGTAGAAAGTCCGGCCATAGGCCAGGCGCAGCGACCGTTCGAACGGGACCGGGACCCAGTTGAGGTCGGCCCCCCGGGTGGTCGACCAGGACCAGGCCAAGGGCGGGGGCAGGGCCTCGACCGGCTGGAAGGTGGAGCCTGGCGTCGGGGTTTCCGGCCCGGCGGTGGTGGTCTCCCTCACCACATGGTCCGTGCCGTCCACCTCGTAGTGCCACGGGCTGCCGTGCCAGTGGTTCGTCCGCACGAAGTAAAGGACGCCGCGGCCCAGCACGTCGAGCGTCACGTTGAAGTCCGGCCTCTCCCCATACAGGAAATGGGAGGCGTCGGCGGTGCGGTTGCCGCCCTCGCGGTCGAAGGTGGAATTCATGTAGGCCCGGACGCCGATCCGCTGATAGGGCCACCGGTCCCACTGCGCGTAGGCGTCGAGCCCGGCCGGCACCGCCGGCGGCCATTCCGCGGCGAACCCGTCGGTGCCGCCCAGCAGGCAGGCCATGGCGGCGGCGATCGCGGCGCGTCGTTCCATCATGCGGCGTCCTCCCGGGACCCGAAAGCTCTTTGCCGGCCCCGTGCGTAAGGTTAAGGTACCGGCCCGTCCTCCAGTACCCCCGCCGACCATGCAAGTCTATCTTCCCATTGCAGAAATGTCCGTCAACGGGCTGCTCGTCCTGATCATGGGGGAGTCGTCGGTTTCCTGTCCGGCATGTTCGGGGTCGGCGGCGGGTTCCTGATGACCCCGCTGCTGATCTTCATCGGGGTGCCGCCGGCGATCGCGGTCGGGACCCAGGCCAACCAGCTGGTCGCGGCCAGCGTCTCCGGCGTGCTCGCCCACTGGCGTCGCAAGAACGTCGACGTCAAGTTGGGGCTGGTCATGCTGGTCGGCGGGGCCTGCGGCACCGCGCTGGGCGTCTGGATCTTCGGCATCCTCCAGGAACTGGGTCAGATCGACCTGGTGATAGCGCTCTCCTACGTGCTGTTCCTGGGGGTGATCGGCGGGCTGATGCTGATCGAGAGCGTGGGCGCGCTGCTGCGCGGCCGCAAGGCCGCCGTCCGGCGCAAGCTGCACAAGCATACCTGGCTGCACGGGCTGCCGTTCAAGATGCGCTTCCACCGCTCGCGGCTGTTCATCAGCGCGCTGCTGCCCGGCGGCATCGGCTTCGTCGGCGGGCTGCTGGTGGCGATCATGGGCATCGGCGGCGGCTTCCTGCTGGTGCCCGCCATGATCTACCTGCTCGGCATGCCGACCGCCATGGTCGCCGGCACCTCGCTGTTCCAGATCATCTTCACCACCGCCATCGCCACCTTCCTCCAGGCGGTGGCCAACAACACGGTGGACGTGATGCTGGCGCTGCTGCTGCTGGTCGGCGGCGTGATCGGCGCGCAGTTCGGCACCAAGGCGAGCGGCTATCTCCGCGGCGAGCAGGCGCGGGCGCTGCTGGCGCTGCTGGTCGTCGCCGTGGCCCTGCGGCTCGCCTTCGACCTCGTCGTGCCGCCGCCCAATCTCTACTCCATCACGGTCCCGGTGGACCGGTGAGGCCAAGACGGTGAAGCGTCCATCCGTTCCGACCGGGATCGCCGCGGCAATTCTGCTCGTCCTCCTGCTGACGGCGGGAGGCCAGCTGCCGCGCAGCGCCTGGGCGCAATCCCTGGTGGCCGACCTGTCGAACCACCTGATCGCGATCAACACCGGCTTCGTCGGGACCGAGGTCGTCCTGTTCGGCGCCATCGACGGCCCGGGCGACGTGGCGGTGGTGGTCCAGGGTCCGCCGAGCGAGGTAATGGTCCGGCGCAAGTCGCGGATCGCCGGCATCTGGATCAATGCCGCCAGCATGGAGTTCCAGCAGGCGCCCAGCTTCTACAGCGTCGCGACCAACCGTCCGCTCGACCAGATCGTCGGCGACGCCGTGCTGGCCCGGCACGAGATCGGCCTGTCGCACCTGCGTCTGATTGCCGCCCAGTCCAGCCGCGCGGCACCCGAACGGGTGCGCGAGTTCCGCGAGGCGCTGATCCGCAACAAGCAGGAGCTGGGCCTGTACGGCACCGCCCACGGGCAGGTCGCGTTCCTGGGAGAGCGGCTGTTCCGCACCAACGTCTATTTCCCGGCCAACGTGCCGACCGGGGCCTATACGGTCAGCGTCTTCCTGATCCGCGATGGCGACGTGGTCAGCGCCCAGACCACGCCGCTCGCGGTCAGCAAGGTGGGCTTCAGCGCCGAAATCTTCGAGTTCGCGGTGAGGCAGTCCACTTTGTACGGAATTTCGGCCATAATCTTCGCGGTGGCGGCCGGTTGGCTGGCCGGCGCGATCTTCCGAAAGGTGTGACATGAGCGATTCCGGGACCACGGCTTCGGCAACTCACCAGCGCATCTTCCTGGTGGTGGTCGACGACAGCGAAGAACTGAACATCGCGCTGACCTATGCCTGCCTGCGGGCGCGCAACACCGGCGGCCGGGTGGCGCTGCTCTTCGTCATCGAGCCCAGCGATTTCCAGCACTGGATCGCGGTCGAGGACATCATGCGGGAGGAGCGCCGGACCGAGGCCGAGCAGGTGCTCCAGCGCCACGCCAAGCAGGTCAACGAGATCACCGGCACCCTGCCGATCCTCTATTTGCGCGAGGGCGAGCGGCGCGACGAGCTGCTGGGCCTGATCAACGAGGAGCCGTCGATCTCGATCCTGGTGCTGGCCGCCGGGACCGGCCCGGAAGGCCCGGGCCCGCTGGTCACCCATCTGGCCGGCAAGGGCGTGGGCAAGCTGCGCATCCCGCTGACCCTGGTGCCGGGCAGCCTGAGGCGCGAACAGCTCGACCTGATCACCTGAGCCGTCTCCGGGACCGGCATTCAGGCCCGGCGATCGATAACGGGTGTCACATCGCCGGGCCGAACACCTGGATCGGCTCCCTCAGGCCCTTGACCGGCTGGTAGCCCAGCGAGGTCAGGCGCGGCGGGCAGACCGAGGCGAAAGCCTCCGAGGTCAGGATCGCCCGGTTCATCTCGGCGCACAGCCCCTCGATCCGGCTGACCAGGTTGACCGCCGGCCCGATCACGGTGAAGTCCAGCCGGTCGGGCGCTCCGATATTGCCGTACATGACGTCGCCGACATGCATGGCGATGCCGGCCTTCAGGGTCGGCAGCCCCCAGGCCTGGAGTTCGCGGTTGCGCGCCTCCATCTGGCCGACCGCCTCCAGCGCCGCGTCCAGCGCGTCGTGGACCTTGCCGTCCGGCGCGGTCCCCTCCGGCAGCGGGAAGATCGCCAGCATGGCGTCGCCGATGAACTTCAGGATCTCGCCGCCGCGCGCCTGCACGACTCCGCCCATGATCTCGAAATAGCCGTTCAGCAGGCCGATCAGGTCGGCCAGCGGCAGCCGGTCGGCCAGGCTGGTGAAGCCCCGCAGGTCGCAGTACCAAAGCACCGCGCGCAGGGTCTCCCCCGTGCCGCGCCGGATGTCGCCGGACAGGATGCGGGTGCCGGCCTCGCGCCCGACATAGGTGTCCAGCACGTTGACCGCCAGCCGGCGCAGCGCCATGGTCTCCAGCACGGTGGAGAGCGCCGGCATCACGTCGTAGATCAGCGTGAGCTGGTCCGAGGTGAAGCCGCCGGGCCGGTTGGACGCCCAGGTCGCGACGTTCAGCCGGCCGGTCGAGAACCGCATCGGCATGGCGACGTAGTCGGTGCCCCCCTGTTCCTTCAGGTCGTCCAGGATCGAATACGGGTAGGGCGGCTCCAGCTGCTCGATCCGGTACCGCATGGCGTCGGCCCCGCCCTCGATGATCGCGCCGATCGGGCTGTTCAGGTATTCGGGCCGAAGCTCGGTGCCGTGCTCGCGCTCGATCTCCTCCACGCCGTCGCGGTCGCGCAGCCAGTTGAAGCTGATGCCGCGGATCTGCGGATGGAGCATGCGGACCTGCCAGGCCGCGCGGAACAGCGGCACGCCGCCCTCGATCAGCCGCTTGCAGAAGGCGTCGAGCAGCGCCGCGATGCTGGCGGCCCTTCTTCCGTCCTCCATCAGCCAGTCGATCAGCTCCATCCGGCTGAAGGTCGCGCCGGCCTCCGGGGTGCCAAAACTTGCGTCGGGAGTCGGCTGGCTGGTCATGTCGGTCCCGCGGTATCCTTTCGGCGGCGCTGGTTATGCTTGATCTGCGGTACGATCCTGCCCATTTCCGGGGAAGCTCGCCAGTGATGATGGTGGGAAGGAGAGATACATGTTTATCCAGACCGAACAGACCCCCAATCCCGCGACCCTGAAATTCCTGCCCGGGCGCGACGTCCTGGGGCGGGGCACGGCCGACTTCCCGACGCCCGAGGATGCTGCCCGCTCGCCGCTGGCGCAACGGCTGTTCGAGATCGACGGGGTGGCCGGCGTCTTCCTGGGCGCCGACTTCGTCACCATCACCAAGGGTGGCGACCGCGACTGGTACCTGCTGAAGCCGTCCATCCTGGGCGTGATCATGGAGCATTTCACCGCCGGGCGTCCCGTCCTGATCGAGACGGCCGCCGACGACAATGCGGCCCATGAGGACGACGACGAGATCGTCGCCCAGATCAAGGAGCTGCTCGACACCCGGGTCCGTCCCGCGGTGGCCCAGGACGGCGGCGACATCACCTTCCAGGGGTTCGAGGACGGCGTCGTCTACCTCAACATGAAGGGCTCGTGCGCCGGCTGCCCCAGCTCGACCGCGACCCTGAAGGCCGGCATCGAGAACATGCTGCGCCACTACATCCCCGAAGTGGTCGAAGTCCGCCAGAACGCAGCCTACTGAACGGCAATAGCGCCGGTCAGGGCTCCGGCACCAGGAACTGCATGCCGAACCAGCGCCAGCGGCCGTCGGCCGCCGGCAGCGTGCAGTTCAGCCGGGTCCGGCCGGGGGGCATCTCCTCCGCGATCCGCAGTTCGATCCGGTTGTCGTCGAGCCGCTCCAGCGCCGCCCGGCCCTGGCCCGAGACGAAGCAGGCCAGCTTGTCCAGGTCCCGCAGCCCCCCGGTGACCGTGAATCCGACGCTGGGCGGGTTCTGCGCCGGCGGGGACCCCAGCATCGGGTCGGCCGGCGTCACGTCGGCCACCGCGAGCGGCAGGGCATTGGCGGCCAGCCGGAAGCGGTCGATCCCGCCGAACGCCTCATTCATGAAGAAGCGGGGCAGCGCCAGCGCGTCGGAACGGCCGTGCGCCACGCCCGAGGACTGGCTGAACCCGGCGTCGAACCCCTGGCGCCGGGCCAGGTCGCGCACCGCGAGGCTGTAGCTGCCGAACGGGTAGGCCAGCAGGGTCGGCCGCACGCCCAGTTCCGCCTCGATCCGCTCCACCGACCTGGCCAGATCGGCGGCATTCTGCTGCACCGTGCGCTGGGGCATCGACAGGCCCGCGGCGGGCAGCACGCCGATGGCGGCGCCCGCCCTCGCGACCTCCCGCACCTGCGCCCAGGTCATGTGGGTCTCGGCGCCGGCATCGATCGGGTCCGGCGCCACGAACAGGGTGAAGGGCAGGCCGGCCTGCTTCAGCCGCGGGAAGGCCTCGCGGTAGACGGAGCGGTGCGCGTCGTCGATGGTCAGCGCCACCGTGCGGTCCGGCAGGGGGGTTCCCCGCCGCAGCCTGTCGAGGATCGCCGGCAGGGGCATCACCGTATAGGCGCCGTCGGACAGTTCCTCCAGGTGCTGGTCGAACTGGTCCAGCCCGATGCTGAGCGAGCCGTGCTGGTCCTCGCCGAATCGGCCATAGGTGAACACGACGGCGCCGGCGCCCTGGTCCGGCGGGACGGAAACCGGCACGTCGCCACGGGCCCCGCCCCCGCCGAGCAGGGTCAGGCAGAGGAGGGCGGCGGCGAACCGGCGGACCGGCGTCGGCATGTGGAACGGCTTCACGGCCATGCGTCTCCGAAGGGCCTCCTTCTGTGACACAAATGGAGCCGTGACACAAATGGAGTGCCGCAACAAGATCGCCGCTCCCGGCCCGCATCGGGGTCTCACATCATCCGGCTGCCGGCGGCACCGTCCCACAGCAGGGGATAGCGTCCGGTGTCGGGGAGTTGGTAGTGCCACCATTCCGACGCGTAGTGCTGCCAGCCCGCCGCCGCCATGATGCCCAGCAGCCTGCTGCGGTTGGCCTGCGCGGCCGGCGGCACCGCCGTGGTGCCGTGGTGCGACAGGGGCGTCAGGTCGTCGAACGGCGTCCCCATGTCGAGCGGCGTGCCGTCGGCACCGGCCAGCGTCAGGTCGACCGCGACGCCGCGCGCGTGGGTGGAGCCCTGCCGCGGGTCGGCGATGAATTCCGGGTCCGGGAAGGCCCGCCACAGGCTCCACTGCGCCTCGACCGGGCGGAACGCGTCGTAGATCCTGAGCCGGCATCCCTGGCCCAGGGCCAGGCGGGCCGCCCGTCCGAGCGCCGCGGCGGCGTCGGGATGCAGAAGGCAGAGCGCCCGGCGATAGATCGCCCGCCCGGTGATGTTGGCCGGGGTCGCGTAAATCAGGTCGATATCGACATCGGGCGACGCAATCTCTAACAACGTCATCTGAATTCCTGAATGCTCGGCAATGAAGAAGGTCCTTATCCGTGTCTAGCACGCCCCGTGTGAAAGATAGGTCATGAAGATCCTCGGCATGGACAGCGCCACCGGCGCCTGTTCGGCGGCGCTCTGGCGCGACGGCGCCGTGGTCGCCCGGCGCTTCGCCGCGATGGACCGCGGACAGTCCGAGGCCATGATCCCCATGGTCCAGGCCGTGCTGGAAGAATCCTGCATGACGTTCGGCCAGCTCGACGGACTCGGCGTCACCGTCGGCCCCGGAGCCTTCACCGGGCTGCGGATCGGGCTCGCCGCGGCGCGCGGGATCGCCCTGGCCTCCGGGTTGCCGCTGGTCGGCGTCACGAGCTTCGAGGCGGTCGCCCACGGCGTTCCGGCGGCGGAACGGCCGGGATGTCCGCTGCTGATCGCCCTGGAGTCGCGGCGAGAAGATATTTTCATCCAACTGTTCGATATCGAACTGAATTCGCTCGGCGCTCCCCGCGCCGTGAGGCCCGAGGACCTGGCACTTCCGGACGGCCCCTTGCTGGTGGCGGGCGACGCGTCCGCCCGTCTGGCCTCGGCTCTCGCGTCGCGGCAGGGCGGACTGCCCGCCGACCTCCGCTTCGCCGAAGGTCCGGGACTGCCCGACGCCGCCCACGTGGCCCGGCTGGTGGCCCTGCGCGGCCTCGCCGGCGCCCGGGAAGGCCCTCCCGGCCGTTCTATCTACGCCCGCCCGACGTCACGCTGCCCCCGCCCCGGACGCGATGAGCCCGGACGGTTCAAGCCCGGGCGCGGTCAGGATCAAGCCCGCCGGCCTTGCGGACTGCGAGGTCCTCGGATGCCTTCATTCCGCCTGCTTTCCGGAGGATCCTTGGAGCGGTGCGGCCATTGGTCGTCTGCTGGCGACGCCCGGAATGTTCTCCTTCCTCGCCGACGTCGGCGAGCCGGGGGAGCCGCGACCGGTCGGCTTCGTTTTGGCCCGCGTCGCGGCCGGGGAGGGGGAGATTATCACCATCGGCATAGAGCCCGCGGCGCGACGCGCCGGTGCCGGCGGGGCGCTGCTCGACGCGGCGGCGGGCGCGGCGCGGGACTGCGGCGCCGAAAGCCTGTTCCTGGAGGTCGCCGAGGACAACAACCCGGCCCTCCGCTTGTATAGGCGACGGAAATTCCTCGAAATTGGTCGCAGACCCAACTATTATCGCCGAATAGACGGAGCAGTCGCGGCTATTGTCATGAAGTTGGAACTATTCCAACTTAATACGAACCATAGTTAACGCTTGGTCACCCAAAGCCGGTGGACCCCCTCCGAAGCACTGGCGTTTTCCGGTTCCGGCCCCTGTACGGAGTGGCCCAGCTCGATCAACGATCTGGGCACATTTTCCAAGGGTTCTCCAGCATTCAAGCGGACTTCCAGGGTTTCCCCGGGGGTCATGCGTTCGACCCGCAACTTGGTCCGAACAAAGGTTAACGGACAGACGTCCGCTGTGATATCGAGGAAGTAATCCGCTGACATTGCTGTGCTCAAAATGTGCTCTTCACTCGCAGTAGATCGTTATTGCGTTGCTCGCGGAGAAGACTTATATCACAGTTTGTCGGTCCCCTGGAGCAAAGATAGATGAACAACGGATCCCCATCCAACGAGCTGTTGTCTCTGACGACAGAGATCGTGGCTGCTCATGTTTCCAACAATACAGTGGCCGTTACAGACCTGCCTCAACTGATCGAGCAGGTCTACAGGACCCTCGCCAATGTTGGCGTCGAGCCGGTACCGGTCGTGGAGCGTCCGCAACCAGCGGTTCCGATCAAGAAGTCGGTTACTCCGGAGTATATAATCTGTCTGGAGGACGGCAAGAAGCTCAAAATGCTGAAGCGGCATCTGAAAACCGCTTATGACATGACGCCGGAGGAATACCGCGACCGCTGGCAACTGCCTCCCGACTATCCCATGGTGGCGCCGAACTACGCCAAGCAGCGGAGCAAGCTGGCCAAGCAGATCGGTCTCGGCACCCGCGCCCGGCGCGGCGCCGCCTGACGGCGAGGGATTCGGCACTCCGTCTCCGATCGGATGCTCCAGGTGCCCGGGGCGTTCCGGCTCCGGGCGGCGCGCCCGACTTTCCTATCGCCCGACGGACGGATATTTCGGCGGGTGTTTCGGCCTGGATGTTTTGACAGGAATGATTGTCACGGGATGCCGGCAGCCGGCGGAAGCGGGGCGACGACACGTCGCAGCTACTACCGCCAGTACTTGTCTGGCTGCCGATGATTACAAATAAATGACTCAGTTGACCTTGGCCTGGCGCTTTGTGGTATGCGTGTCGGACGATGGAACGTTGCAGCCCCTTCGAGTCGACTGCCCGTTCCGTCGGCATGGCGCGCGCCGCACCGCGGATCGCCCTCCCGTCCGGGATGGCCCGTATCGTGGTCAAGCGGCGGCCGGCCATGCTTGTGCAACCCGAGCACCGCAAGCGAGAGCATGGCCGACCTCATGATCGATCAGCTTGTCCAGAGCGATCTGCGCTCCGGCAACCTGGAAGTCCGACTGGCCGAATCCTCGGCCGAGGTTGATGCAGCCCAGGCGCTGCGATACCGAGTGTTCTACACCGAGATGGCGGCCCGGCCGACCGCGGAAATGGCGGCTCGGGGCCGGGATTTCGACAGTTTCGACCGGGTCTGCGACCATCTCCTGGTCATCGACCACAATCTGGGCTCCGGTGCTTCCGGCGTGGTCGGAACCTACCGGCTGATCCGCCGTCCCGCCGCCCGCTCGGCCGGCCGGTTCTATTCGAGCGACGAGTACGATATCTCGCTGCTCGCCGGCTATCCGGGGGAGGTCCTGGAACTGGGGCGGTCCTGCGTCGATGCCGCCTACCGCTCCCGGCCGACCATGCAGCTCCTGTGGCGCGGCATCGCCGCCTACGTCTTCCAGTACGACATCGCGCTGATGTTCGGCTGCGCCAGCCTGCCGGGCACCGATCCGCGGAAGCTGGCCCTGCCGCTCTCCTTCCTGCACCACAACCACCTGGCTCCGCCGGGCCTGCGGCCGGTGGCCTTGCCGGACCGTTACGTCGGCATGAACCTGATGGAGGAGCACGAGATTGACATGCGCGCGGCCCTCAACCTGCTGCCGCCGCTGATCAAGGGCTATCTCCGCCTGGGCGGCTTCGTCGGCGACGGCGCGGTGATCGACGAGCAGTTCAACACCACCGACGTCTGCATCGTGGTCAAGACGGACCAGGTCACCGACAAGTATTCCAGGCATTACGAACGGCGGCGAGACCCCCTGGCATCATGAAGGCTGACATGAGGGCGGCATCCTGATGGCGGCGCGCAAACCCGGCGGCAGATCCGACGGCAGATCCGACGATGGCATGGGGTCGGCCCTGCTCGGCATCGCGCGGCTGGCCGTCTACGGCGTCTTCACGGTCCTGCTGATGCCGGTGCAGGCCCTGCTGGTGTGGCTGCGGTCTCCCCTGCGGCACAGGCTCCCCCGGGCCTACCACTCGGCCTGCACGCGGATCCTGGGCCTTCAGGTCGCCGTGACGGGCCGGCCGGTCCTGGCCCGTCCCACGCTCGTCGTCTCCAACCATTCCTCGTACCTGGACATCATCGTCCTGGGTTCCCTGGTCCCCGGCTCCTTCGTCGCCAAGACGGAGGTGGGGGGATGGCCATTCTTCGGCCTGCTTGCCAAGCTCCAGCGGACCGTCTTCGTGGACCGCAAGGCGCGCAACGCCGGGACCCACCGCGACGACATGCGCGGCCGGCTGGAGGACGGCGACATCCTGATCCTGTTCCCCGAAGGCACATCCTCCGACGGCAACCGGACCCTGCCGTTCAAAACAGCTTTGTTCAGCGTCGCTGCGCTTCGTGTGGATGGACGTCCGATCAAGGTCCAGCCCGTCTCGGTCACCGCGGTCAAGCTGGACGGCATTCCCCTGGGGCGGGCGCTGCGGCCGTTCTACGCCTGGTACGGCGACATGGAGCTGGCCGGCCATGTCTGGCAGATGGTCAAGCTGGGCCGCGTGACGGTCCAGGTGGAATTCCACGAACCGGTCGACGTGGAGGCGTTCGGCAGCCGGAAGGCGCTGGCCGACCATTGCTGGCGCGTGGTGGCCGCCGGGGTCGACCGCGCCGTGTCGGGGCGGGGAGCGGGGGTGCCGCCGCACCGTTCGCCGGCCGGTGCAACGCCGGGCGGACCTGCCGTCGCGGGCGCCGCTGCCGAGTGATGAGGCCGAGCGGCGCGGCGCCCTGCGCGCCGGTCAGGCGTGCTCTTTGGCCAGCCGCTCCGCATTGGCGTAGGCAACCTTGTGGATCGGCACCAGGCCCGCGTCGGTCATGCGGATCACGGCCTCGGTCAGCTTGGTCGCCGCGTTGGTGGCATTGACGAAGCTGCACTGGACGAAATTCTGCTGGATGCGGACGACGTCGGCGGGCGTGCGGCAGGTGGCCAGTTCCGTCATGGCCTTCGCGGTCGTGCCCGCCTGGCCCATGACCCACGCGCTCCAGCCCTCGAACATCGCCCTGCAACTGTCCATCATCGCGTGGTGGGACTGGATCGCGGCCTCGACCTTCTCCTGGCCCATCAGGGTGAACTCCGGGTTGGTCATCGCCACCGGGTCGCCGACCGCCTGCATCATCATCGCGGTGCGATAGCCGATCGTCTGCACCGAGGCGAGCGCCATCTCCTGGGTCTTTTCAGCGGTGCGGGCGAGATCCTGCCCCGCTGCGACGAGGCGGCCGAGATTGCGGCGGTGAGCGGCGATAGCCTGCGGGGAAGCGATCATCATGGATTTCACATCGTTATGGACACGGGCACGCGCGCGGCGGGACCGTCGGCGCCTTACCCAGCAGAACGTACCTCAACCCGCGGCGTTCCGCATCCAAAATGCTGCAGTGCAAAAAAACTCAGATGCCGGCGCCGTCGCTGACCGACCAGGACAGGGCCGCCCGGATCGTCCGGACCGTGTCGGCGAAGTGGACGGTGTCACGCTCGCGCGGGCGGGCCAAGTCCACCGGAAAATCCCTGACGATCCCGGCGGGCTTGCCGCCCAGCAGCACGACCCGGTCGGCCAGATAGACCGCTTCGTCCAGATCGTGGGTCACGAACAGCATGGTCGTGCCGGTCTCGCCCCACAGCCGCAGAAGCTCGTCCTGCAAGGTCTGGCGGGTGATCGCGTCCAGGGCGGAGAAAGGCTCGTCCAGCAGCAGCAGGTCAGGCCGGACCGACAGGGCGCGGGCCAGGTTGATCCGCTGGCGCTGGCCGCCGGACAACTGGTGGGGCCAGCGCCCGGCCATGTCGGCGAGGCCGACCAGCGACAAGGTGTCGCGGGCGCGGGCCAGCCGGTCGGCCTTCGGCAGCCCGGTGCCCTCCAGCCCGAAGGCGATGTTCTCCAGCACCCGCCGCCAGGGCAGCAGACGGGCCTCCTGGAAGACCAGGGCCACCGGGCGACGGCCCGTCTCGGCCCTGACCGGCATCCGCACCGTCCCGGCCGCCGGGGCCGTCAGCCCGGCCAGCACGCGCAGCAGGGTCGACTTGCCCACGCCCGACGGCCCGACGACCGCCGTGAAGGAGCCGCGCTCCAGCGCGGCGGTGAAGCCGGACAGCACCGGAGGGGCCGCGCCATAGGCGATGGCGAGGTCCCGGATGTCGACGACGTTTTCGGCTAGCGCTGCCATATGAGCAACCGGTCCCTGATCTGGACGAACAGCGCGTCGGTCAGGCCGTACAGCGCCGCTATTGTGATCATGTAAACGACGACCACGTCGGTCGCCAGCAGGCTGGACGCCTGGATCATGCGCTGGCCCAGGCCCGGCACGCCGAACAGCTCGGCGGCGACCACCGCCATCCAGGCCTGTCCCAGCCCGGTGCGCACGCCGGACAGGATGCCGGCGGTCGAGCCGGGCAGCACGATCTTGACCAGCTTGGCCCAGGTGCCGCGGTGCCCGAAGGCGTCGGCCACCTCCAGCAGGTCCTTGTCGATCGCCTTGGCGGCGCCGTAGGCGGCGTAGTAGTTGATCCAGAACACGCCGATGATGATGATGAAGGTCGCGGCCGCCTCGCTGATGCCGAACCAGACGATCGCGAACGGGACCCAGGCCAGCCCCGGAACCGGCCGCAGCAGCCGGATCACCCAGGACAGCGCCGCCTCCAGCTTGTCGTAGAGCGCCGTCGCGATGCCGAGCGCCACGCCCAGCCCGGTGCCCAGCGCCAGTCCGAGCAGGTAATGGCGAAGGCTCGCCACGACGGCGTCCAGCCAGTATCCGCCGGAGATCTCGCGCAGGAAAGCCTGCGGCAGGCTGGTGGGCGGCGGCAGGAACAGGGGCGAGACCAGGCCAAGGCGCGGGACCGCCTCCCACAGGAGCAGGAAGGCAGCCAGCCCGGCGAAGGCGAGCAGGGATCGTTGCATCAGCGGAAAGTCACGGTGCCGGAACGGAAGCGCGCGCTCAGCGCGCCGAGGCCCGATAGAAGCTGTCGTCGAACAGCATGTCCAGGTCTGCGGCCTTCTCCAGCACGCCCAGTTGGAGCTGGAAATCCTGCATCACCCCGGTGGCTTCCCTGATGGTCATGGGATCGGCCACGAACTTGCTGGCCGGCGACACCACGGCCTTCTCGAAGGTCCCCAGGTCGGTGATGCCCTTGCCCAGGCCCTTCTGCAGGTGCTTGGCGGCCCGGTTCGGCTCCTCCTTGAGCAGGGCCGTGGCCCGGGTGTTCAGCGCCACCAGCGACTTGGCGGCCTCCGGGCTGGCCTTGACGAAGGCGCCGGTCAGCGCCAGCACGGAACCCGGCTGGTTGGGCAGCATCTGGCCGCCCAGCGCCAGCAGCCTGGTGTTCGGATCGCGCTGCTGGACCACGGTCAGGGTCGGCTCGCGGATCGTGGCGGCGTCGACGGCGCCGGCCAGCAGCGCCTGCTGTGTCGCCTCGATCCCCATGGCGGTGATCTGGTAGGTCGCCGGGTCGGCCTTCACGACGTTCTGCAGCCAATAACGCAGCACGGTGTCGGGGACGGAGCCGGGCGGCTGGGTCGCGATGCGGACCGGGCGGCCCTCCCGCTCGGCGAATTCCTTGAAGCCGGCCGCCGTCGACGCGTTCGCCTGGGCGCCGAAGCCGGCGCGCCCGACCACCGTCATCTCCTCGATCGCGGCGGAGGCGTAGACCTTCACGTCGATGCCGCGGGCGCTCGCCACCATGATCGGGCCGATGCCGCCGTAATAGGCGTCGAGCGTGCCCGACGCCAGGGCGCTGATCATCGCCGGGCCTGACTCGAACTGGGTGAGCTTGAGGGTGAGCCCGGCGTCCTTGGCCCAGCCCTCGCCGTCGATGACGAACAGCTGTCCGGACCCGACCACGGGGATGAACCCGACGCGCACGTCGGCGGCCTGGGCCGCCGTTACGCCGCCGGCGATCAGAACTGCGGCTGCGGCCGCGAGACGGCGCGCCTTGGACAACAGAGTCGACATTACGGGAACTCCCTGGACGAAAGCCGAAACTACAAGCCCGGCTATATAGAGGGAGGCCACCAGCTGCGCAAGCTGAAGTGTGAAATCCCGAATTTCACACTTCAGATTAGTGCAAATGACGCCCGGGCGAGAGCCTGGTCCAGGTCCTCGATCAGGTCGGCCGCGTCCTCCAGCCCGACCGACAGGCGGATGCTCGCCGGGCTGATCCCGACCGCCGCCTTGTCCTCGTCGGTCAGCTTCTGGTGGGTGCTGGTCGCGGGATGGGTGATCAGGCTCTTGCTGTCGCCCAGGTTGTTGGAGATCCTGACGATCCGCAGGCCGTTCATCAGCCTGAACGCCTCGGCCTTGCCGCCGGCCACGTCGAAGGCGATCAGCGTGCTGCCGCCGCCCATCTGGCGCTGGGCCAGCTCGTATTGGGGGTGGCTCTCCAGGCCGGGATAAAGCGTCCTGGCGATCTTGCCGTGCCCCTCCAGGAACTCGGCGATCCGCCGGGCCGCGTCGGTCTGGGCGGCGACCCGCAGGTCCATGGTCTCCAGGCCCTTCAGCAGCAACCATGCGTTGAACGGGCTCAGCGCCGGGCCGGTGTGGCGCAGGAACGGTCCCAGAACCTCGGCGAACTTGTTGTCGCACAGGATCGCGCCGCCCAGGCAGCGGCCCTGGCCGTCGATATGCTTGGTCGCGGAATAGACCACGATGTCGGCGCCGAACTCCAGCGGGCGCTGGAGAACGGGGGTCGCGAACACGTTGTCGACCACCACGCGGGCGCCGGCCGCATGGGCCAGTTCGCAGACCAGCCCCAGGTCCACGATGTCGAGCATCGGGTTGGACGGGGTTTCCAGGAACACGACGTTGGCCGGGCGGCCCAGGGCCTCGCGCCACTCCTCCGCCCTGGTCCCGTCCACCAGCGTCGTCTCGATCCCGTACTGGGGCGCCAGGTTCTTGACGATGTGCAGGCAGGACCCGAACAGCGCGCGCGGCGCCACGATGCGGTCGCCCGCCTTCAGCTGGCACATCAGGGCGGCGAACACCGCCGCCATGCCGCTGCCGGTGGCGAAACAGCGCTCCGCCCCCTCGTACGCCGCCAGCCGGTCCTCGAACATCGCGACGGTCGGGTTGCGGAATCGCGAATAGACATAGCGCAGTCCATCGGTCGCGAAGGCGGCCTCCGCCTCCTCCGCCGAGCCGTACACATAGCCCGACGTCATGAAGATCGCTTCGCAGGTCTCGTCGAAGCCGGTCCGGAGGGTTCCGGCATGGACCATGCGGGTGCGCGGCCGCAGCTTCGCGGGAGTGCCGTTCTCGGGGAAGTGTCGTTCCTGGTCATGGTGTCGTCGCTCCGCCCGCCGTTGCGGGCATACAAAAAGCCCCGACCGACAAGGGATCGAGGCGCGGATGCGACTCCAAACCTTTTTAGCAGCTTATTTTACGTGGCCTGCAAGCCGGTCGCCAAATCACCACGTTTCGCGGGTTCTAGCCGGAGCGGGGGAGGGCGTCAAGGTCCATGTCGAAAGCGTCGCTCCCGGTGCCGCACCGCTGCGCATACATCTTATTAACTATGTTTCTGTACTCAGGGCTTCGGCTTTTGTCTCAACCATGCTCTGGGTCTCCGGGTCGCTGATGAAAACCTTCCTTAAACGGCATGCGCGGGTGATCGCGATCGCGGCATCCCTGGTGGCCACCGCGGCGCTCACCGGCGGCGCCGGGCTGGCCTATGTCTACGCCGCCAACTCCGGCGGCGCCGCGGCGCTGCTCAGCCGGATCGACCGGGAGGAGGTCGGGCAGAGCGAGTTCGCCGATCGTCTCGCCGCCGGACGGATCGCTTCCCTGGCCATCGCCGGCAACCGGATCGAATTCACCGACCACGACGGCATGCACGGCGTCACCACCGTCCTGTGGACCGACGCCCTGCGGCAGGCGGTCGCGGCGCCCGGCATCCCGATGACCGTGGAACCCACCGAGGGCGGCGTCCTTCTGACCACCAACCGGTGGCTCGACGTTCTGCTGAAGCTGAACATGGTGGGCTTCCTGGGTTTCGCCCTGGTGTTCATGGTCGGCATGATGCGCTCGCCGGTCAAGAAGGCGGGCACCGCCACCTCCAACATCCGGTTCTCCGACGTCGCCGGCGTGGACGAGGCGAGAGCCGAGCTGGCCGAGCTGGTCGATTTCCTGAAGAGCCCGGGCCGGTTCGCCGGCATCGGCGCCGGCATTCCCAAGGGCGTGCTCCTGGTCGGTCCTCCCGGTACCGGAAAGACCCTGCTGGCCCGCGCCGTCGCGGGCGAGGCAGGGGTGCCGTTCTTCGCCGTCACCGGGTCCGACTTCGTGGAGATGTATGTCGGCGTCGGGGCCGCGCGCATCCGCCGGCTGTTCCGCGACGCCCGCAAGCGGGCGCCCTGCATCCTGTTCATCGACGAGATCGACGCGCTGGCCCGGGCGCGCGGCGCCACCTCCCCGACCGGCGGCCAGATCGAGACCGAGAACACGCTGAACCAGCTCCTGGCCGAGATGGACGGCTTCGCCCGGGCCAGCGGCCTGATCGTGATCGCGGCGACCAACCGGGTGGACGTGCTCGACCCCGCGATCCTGCGGCCCGGCCGGTTCGACCGGCATGTGTTCGTCGGCAATCCCGACATCAAGGGCCGCGCCGCCATCCTGGCTGTCCACGCCTCCCGCGTGGCGCTGGACGCCGACGTGGACCTGACGCTGGTCGCCCGCGGCACGCCCGGCATGTCGGGGGCCGACCTCGCCAACGTCGTCAACGAGGCGGCGCTCCGGGCCGCCCGCGCGGGCCGCGCCCTGGTCTCCATGGCCGACTTCGAGCAGGCCCGCGACAAGATCGTCATGGGCGGCGAGAAGGCGACGGTCATGTCGGAGGACGAGCGCCGCCTGACCGCCTTCCACGAGGCCGGGCACGCGCTGGTCGCCTGGCGCTCCAAGCATTCCGACCCGGTCCACAAGGTCACCATCGTGCCGCGCGGCCGATCGCTCGGCATGATGGTCCGCCTGCCGCTGGAGGACCGCTTCTGCCTGTCCCGGGCGCGGCTCGAAGCCGAGCTGGACGTGACCATGGGCGGCAGGGCGGCCGAGGAGATCGTGTTCGGCAGGGACTTCGTGACCACCGGCGCCGCCGGCGACATCCAGATGGCGACCGACATCGCGACCAGGATGGTCACCGCCTGGGGCATGTCCGACCGATTCGGCATGGTCGCCTACGGTGGAGGCGCCGCACCGGCCGCCGCGACCGCGGCGCGCTCCTCCGCCGGCGAGCCGGGCGCCCTGTCTCCCCAGGTCGCCGAGGAGGTGCGCGGCATCATCGACGCGGCATACCGCCGCGCATACGACCTGATCGCCGCCGACCTTCCCCGCCTGCACGAACTGGCCGACGGCCTGCTGCGGGACGAAACCCTGGACGCCGCCGCCGTCCGCGCCATCCTGGAGCGCGACAAGGAACAGCCGGCGGCGCCCAGCGTCAGGCTTGTCGGGGCCGATCCCGACCATTATGAAGTGGCGGTATGAGCCGGCCTGACCGCGACCGAGCCCGCATGACTCAAGGTGCCGCAATGAAGAAGTTCCTCCTGGCCGCCGCCGTCCTCGCCCTGGCGGGATGCGCCGACAAACCCGCCGGGCCGGGCGCCGTTTCGGTGATCCCGGAAGCCGCCCCCCTGGTCACGCTGGAGGACAGCGACCGCACGATCATCGACCAGACCCTTCAGACGGCGTCGCGCGGTGGCGTCGGCAAGCCGGTCCAGTGGTCCAACCCCGCGACAGGCAAGAACGGCGCCGTCACGGTGATCCGCCAGGGCTATACCCGCGACGGCAAGCTCTGCCAGGAATTCCACTTGGTCGCGGCAAAGGGCGTCGTCCGCGCCCAGCAGGTCGGCAAGGCCTGCCGCGAGTCGGGCAAATGGTCCCCCGAAGGCGGCTACACCCTGGGCAGCTGAGCCTTTCTCCAGGCACCATCCGAGTATCGATCGGGGAGATTGCCGCAAAGGCGGAAGCTTACTCCGCCGAGCGGCCCCCTACCTCCGCGAAGTTCCTGATCACGACGTCCCCCTCGGGAAAATGGGCGACCACCCGCAATTCCCCGCCCATCGCCTCGACGAATCGCCTGAGATTGCTGACATACATGTCTGTGCGTTTTTCCATTTTAGCGACGGCGGATTGATCGACCTTCAATGTCTCGCCAAGCGCGGCCTGGGTCAGGCGCCGCGCTTCACGCAACTCGTGCAGCGCCATCTCTTTGCGCAGGAGGTTCTTCTTTTCCTCGATCCGAGCCTTGCTTTCAGGGCTCATTTTGGATCGCAGGCCTGCGAAGCTCTTGCGTCCACTCATCGGATCAACCCTTCCTCTCTCAACTCGTCGAGATACACGTCATAGAGATCATCGGCGACCGGTATCATTTCTTGGTAGAAGCGATCCCGTCCGGTCTTGTCGCCACCTATCAGAAGAATGGCCTGCCGCCGCGGGTCAAAGGCGTAGAATACGCGAATAGGCCGCCCGCTGCTCTGTATCCTGAGCTCGCGCATATGGCCGTGCCGGGATCCGTTAACGCCCGATGTGTAAGGAAACCGTAGATGGGGACCCTTCTCGGTCAGGAGGTCGACCATCGCAGCGACGTCTTCCTGTTCCGATTCGGCAAGGATATCCCACCAATCTTCAAATTCATCGGTGTGTTCGACGGTCGTCGGCATGAATGAATGATATGCCATCGACGGCATGATTTCAATGGATGGGTGGTCAGGGCGATTTTTGCGATGCCGGCCTCACCCGCCCAGCATCGCCCGCAGCCGGTAAAGCTCGTCCAGCGCCGCCTTCGGCGTCAGGTCGTCCGGGTTGATCGCCTTCAACGCCTGCTCGACCGGCGACGGTCCGGCCGGGGCCGCCGGTTCCGGGTCCTTCCGCCGCAAGGCCACGCTGAACAGCGGCAGGTCGTCGGCCAGCCGGGCGACGCTCACGCCGTGCTCGCCCTTCTCCAGGATCTCCAGCACCTGTTCGGCCCGCGCGATCACCGCCTCCGGCAGTCCGGCCAGCTTGGCCACATGGATGCCGTAGCTGCGGTCGGCGGAGCCCGCCGCGACCTCGTGCAGGAAGACGACCTCGCCCTGCCACTCCTTGATCCGCATGGTGTGGCAGGACAGCCGGGGAAGCTTGGCGGCCAGGGTCGTCAGCTCGTGATAGTGGGTCGCGAACAGCGCCCGGCAGCGGGTCGCCTCGTGCAGGTGCTCGACGCAGGCCCAGGCGATCGACAGCCCGTCGAAGGTCGCCGTGCCCCGGCCGATCTCGTCCAGGATCACCAGCGCCCGCGGTCCCGCCTGGTTCAGGATCGCCGCCGTCTCGACCATCTCGACCATGAATGTGGAACGCCCGCGCGCCAAGTCGTCGGCCGCCCCGACGCGGCTGAACAGCCGGTCCACCACGCCGATCCGGCACCGCACCGCCGGCACGAAGCTGCCGATCTGGGCCATCACCGCGATCAGCGCGTTCTGGCGCAGGAATGTGGACTTGCCCGCCATGTTCGGGCCGGTCAGCAGCCACAGCCGGTCTTCCGGAGCGAGACTGCAGTCGTTGGCGACGAACTGCGACCCGTCCGACGCGGTCAGCGCCGCCTCCACCACCGGGTGGCGGCCGCCCCTTATGTCGAACTCCAGGCTGTCGTCCACCACCGGCCGGCAATAGCGCCGCTCCTCCGCCAACTCGGCCAGCGCCGTCGTCACGTCCAGCAGGGCCAGCGCGCGGGCGGCCTCGCCGATCCGGTCGGCCCGGGCGGTGACGTCGCCGACCAGCTCGTCGAACAGCGCCAGCTCGACCGCCACCGCCTTGTCGGCCGCCTCCGAGATCTTGCGCTCCAGCTCGCCCAGCTCGACCGTGGTGAAGCGGACGGCGCTCGCCAGCGTCTGGCGGTGGATGAAGGTCTCCGCCGCCTTGCCGGCCATCAGCTTGTCGGCGTGGGTCGGCGTCACCTCGATGTAATAGCCCAGCACGTTGTTGTGCCGGATCTTCAGCCCGGACACGCCGGACAGGTCGGCATAGCGGGCCTGCATCGCGGCGATCAGCCGGCGGCTCTCGTCCCGCAGGGTCACCAGGTCGTCCAGGTGGAGCGCGAAGCCGCGCGCGATGAACCCGCCGTCGCGGGCCAGCAGCGGCAGGTCGGGCGCCAGCGCGCGCTCCAGCCGGTCGATCAGGGTGGAATGCTCGCCCAGGCCCGTCGCCGCCGTTTCGATCCCGGCGGGTCCCGGCGTCATGCCGGCGCCGGCCAGCGCGCGGCGCATCTCCACGGCGCGCACCAGACCGTCGCGGATGCAGGCGAGGTCGCGCGGACCGCCCCGGCCCAGCGCCAGCCGCGACAGCGCCCGCTCCATGTCGGGGCACTGGCGCAGCAGGGTCCGCGCCTCGGTCCTGACCCGTTCCTCGGCCAGGAAGAACTCCACCATGTCGAGCCGGCCGGAGATCTCGGTCCTGTCGGTCGAGGGGGCCGACAGCCACGCCGCCAGCAGGCGGGCGCCGGGACCCGTGACGGTGCGGTCGATCGCGGCCAGCAGGCTGCCCCGGCGCTCGCCGGTCAGGGTCCGGGTCAGCTCCAGGTTCCGGCGGGTCGCCTGGTCGATCTCCATGACGGCGCCCTGGGCCAGCTGGCGCGGCGGGTTCAGCCGCGGCACCCGGCCTTTCTGGGTCAGCTCCACATAATCCACCAGGGCGCCGGCCGCGGCGACCTCGGCCCGGCTGAAGCTGCCGAAGGCGTCCAGCGTGCCGACGCCGAACAGGTCGAGCAGCCGCCGCCGCCCGTTCTCGCTGTCGAACCGGCTGTTCGGCTGCACCGTAAGCCGGCTCTTCCACTCGCCGAACAGCTCGAACAGGTCGGGCTGCTGGACCAGCCGCTCGGGCAGCACCAGCTCCTGCGGATCGAGTCGCTGCAGGGCGGCGGCCAGACCGTCCCGGCTCACCGGCTGGAGCGTCAGCTCGCCGGTGGACAGGTCCAGCCAGGCGAGCCCGGTGCCGCCCGCCGTCTCGGCCAGCGCGCCCAGGAAATTGTTGGCGCGGGCGTCCAGCAGGCTGTCCTCGGTCAGCGTGCCGGGGGTGACGACCCGAACCACCGCCCGCTTGACCACCGACTTGCCGCCGCGCTTCTTCGCCTCCGCCGGGTCTTCCATCTGCTCGCAGATCGCGACCCGGTGGCCGTGGCGGATCAGGCGCAGCAGGTAGTTCTCGTGGCTGTGGACGGGCACCCCGCACATGGGGATGTCCTCGCCGTTGTGCTGGCCGCGCCGGGTCAGGGTGATGTCGAGCGTCGCCGCCGCGGCGACCGCATCGTCGAAGAACAGCTCGTAGAAGTCGCCCATCCTGTAGAACAGCAGGCAGCCGGGATGGGCCTGCTTGATCTCCAGGTACTGCGCCATCATCGGAGTCGAGGCGGGCGGGGCGGCGGCATGGGATTCAAGGGAGGAGTCGGGCACGGCAACCGGATCGCTGTCGGGGAAGGTGTTCTCGGAAAGTTTCTTCTCGAGGGGTCTCATGGCGGCGCACCCTAGCACGGCGGACGCACCATGGCCTAGGCACGCGGCTGCGCCGGGGATAGACTGCGCGGAAGGACTATCAAACAGGCACGCACACGGGGGAATGCACCATCATGGCCAGGACCAAAGCCAAAACCGGAAGGGTGCGCGAGATGGTGGCCCTGTTCGAGAACCGCCCCGATTTCGACCGGGCCGTGGTGGACCTGATGCGGGCCGGTTTCGACCGCACCGACCTCAGCGTCCTGTCCAGCCACGAGTCGATCGACGTCGCGGGCCGGCCGGCCATGCCGCGGGACGAGGCGCTGACCGCGCTCCTGGGCGATCTCAACTACGCCTTCCCGCTGACCACCGCCGGCCTGATCGCGATCGTCGGCGGCCCGATCGCCGGCCCGATCGCGGCGCTGGTGGCGGCCGGAGTCGGCGGCGCCGCGGTCAAGGAATACCTGGACGAGGTGACCGCCCACCCGGAGACCGAGGATTTCGCCCGCGCGCTGGAAGCCGGCGGCGTGATCCTGTGGGTCTGCGTCGACGACGACCCGGAGAAGGAGCGGCGGGCGCGCGACGCCCTGACGGGGTCGGGCGGGCGCAACGTCCATGTGGCGGAGCGTGAAAAGGCGGCCGAATCCGGCACCGGCGACAGTTGACCGGAACGATACACGTCCCTTCGGCCGCCGCCCCGGCCCGCAAGGTGGCCGGCAGGCGGCGGCGACACGGGCGCATCATTCCTCCCGCCCTATTCCTCCCGCCCCTATTCCTCCCTGTAGCCCTTGTCGCGCATGCATTTGGCGAAGATCTCCCGGCGGTAGGAGAATTGCGGGGTTTCCGGGCTGGGGCGCCGCGGATAGCCCCGCAGCTGCATCTTGACGTCCACCTGCTCGCCGCATTCGCCCTCGGCCACGGACTGGGCGCTCCCGGTCGGTTCCCACCGCGTCGCATTGTCGCTGCCCGAGCAAGCGCCGAGGATCAGCAGGGCCGCCGCGGCCTGGGGGAGCGTCTTGCGGACCATTCTCTTCCTCATCCCGGCCGGTTCCGACGAACCTTAACCAACTAAGGGTTAATCATCGCCCCGGGGCAATCCAGTCATGCGATTACAACCGGCTTGCGGAGCGATTTCACTATGATACCGTTCACCACAAGATAACAGGCCTACTTCCCCCAGACTTTCGTTATGGGTACCCGCCATCGGGACCCCGGGGGAAATCCGGCCGCCACCACGATCGCCCGCGGCCTTCCTGCGCCGGCCGCGGGCCGTCCATGAGGAAACGTATGTCCGACCAAGACAAGCGCGTGACCGAGGAAGAGGCTCTCCTGCTTCATTCCAGCGGCCGCCCCGGCAAGCTCGAGATCGCCCCGACCAAGCCGCTGACCACCCAGCGCGACCTGTCGCTCGCATATTCCCCCGGCGTGGCCGTGCCGTGCCTGCGCATCCAGGAAGATCCCTCGACCGCCTACGACTACACCGCCAAGGGCAACATCGTCGCGGTGATCTCCAACGGCACCGCGGTGCTGGGCCTGGGCGACCTGGGCGCCCTGGCGTCCAAGCCGGTGATGGAGGGCAAGGCCGTCCTGTTCAAGCGCTTCGCCGACGTCGACGGCATCGACCTGGAGGTCGATACCTCTGATGTGGACGAGTTCGTCAACTGCGTGCGCTTCCTGGGGCCGTCGTTCGGCGGCATCAACCTGGAGGACATCAAGGCGCCGGACTGCTTCATCATCGAGCAGCGCCTGCGCGAGCTGCTGGACATCCCGGTCTTCCACGACGACCAGCACGGCACCGCGATCATCGCCGCCGCCGGCCTGATCAACGCGCTGCACCTGACCGGCCGCCGGATCGAAGACATCAAGATGGTGATCAACGGCGCCGGCGCCGCCGCGATCGCCTGCGTCGAGCTGTTCAAGTCCATGGGCCTGCCCCATGACAGCGCGATCCTGTGCGACACCAAGGGCGTGATCTACCAGGGCCGCACCAACAGCATGAACCAGTGGAAGTCGGCGCACGCGGTCAGGACCGAGGCGCGGACCCTGGCCGAGGCGCTGGAAGGCGCCGACGTGTTCCTGGGGCTGTCGGCCAAGGGCGCCGTCACCCAGGACATGGTCAGGTCCATGGCCGCCAAGCCGCTGATCTTCGCGCTGGCCAACCCCGACCCGGAGATCACTCCGGAAGAGGTGCGCGCCGTCCGCTCCGACGCGATCATCGCGACCGGCCGGTCCGACTATCCCAACCAGATCAACAACGTCCTGGGCTTCCCCTACATCTTCCGCGGCGCCCTCGACGTGCGGGCCTCCACCATCAACGACGCGATGAAGATCGCCGCCGCCCGCGCCATCGCGGCTCTGGCGCGCGAGGACGTGCCGGACGAGGTGGACGCGGCCTATTCCGGCCGCCGGCTGCGCTACGGCCCGGAATACATCATCCCGGTGCCGTTCGACCCGCGCCTGATCGTGACGATCCCGCCGGCGGTGGCCCACGCCGCCATGGAGAGCGGCGTCGCGCGGAAGCCGATCATCGACATGACCGGCTACCGCAACGGGCTGCGCACCCGGCTCGACCCGACCGCCGACAGCCTCCAGCTGATCTTCGAGAAGGTCAAGGCGAACCCCCGGCGCGTCGTCTTCGCCGAGGGCGAGGAGGAGCGGGCCATCCGCGCCGCCCTGGCCTACCGCGCCGCCGGCTACGGCACGCCGATCCTGATCGGCCGCGAGGAGGTCATCCGCGACCAGCTCGTGGCGCTGGGCCTGTCGCCCGAGCAGACCGGGCTGGAGATCCACAACGCCCGCTTGTCCGACGCCAACCGGCGCTATACCGACTATCTCTACCGCCGGCTCCAGCGCCGGGGCACGCTGCACCGCGACTGCCAGCGGATGGTCAACCAGGACCGCAACGTCTTCGCGGCGCTGATGGTGGCCCAGGGCGACGCGGACGCCATGGTGACCGGGCTGACCCGAAGCTTCGCCACCTGCTACAAGGACATCACCCTGGTGATCGACCCCCGCGCCGGCCAGCGGGTGTTCGGCGTTTCGGTGGTGGTGACCCGGAAGCGCACCGTCTTCATCGCCGACACCACGGTGAACGAGCTGCCGACCACCGAGGAGCTGGCGGAGATCGCGATCCAGACCGCGGCCAAGGCGCGCCAGATGGGCCACGAGCCCCGGGTCGCATTCCTGTCCTTCTCCAATTTCGGCCAGTACATGCGCGGGCGTGCCGAGCATGTGCGGGACGCGGTGGCGCTGCTCGACCAGCGGCGGATCGACTTCGAGTACGACGGCGAGATGTCGGCCGACGTGGCGCTCGACCACGACCTGATGAAGCGGCTCTACCCGTTCTGCCGCCTGTCGGGTCCCGCCAACGTGCTGGTCATGCCGGCGCTTCACGCGGCCAATATCGGCGCCAAGCTGCTTCAGAAGATGGGCGGCGGCCAGCTGATCGGTCCGCTGCTGATCGGCCTGGACAAGCCTGCCCAGGTCGTCCAGATGGGCGCATCCGTGTCGGACATCGTCAACGCGGCGGCGCTGGCGGCGCACGACTCGCTGCAGTGGTGACGGGCCGCCCCGGGAAGGGCCTTTCCCCTGCGGGAAGGGCCCCCGCCGCGGAGATTAATGTTTTGTGACGCATGCGCGGCCCGGCGCGAAATGATGTAATGTATGTCTAGTAACGACCGTTCATTATTCGCGCCCGTCCGCCCCGTGCCATCATGCCGACACCGGTAGTTCCAACGACGATCCCGCTCCTTCTCGGCGGACCTCTGGTGCTGGCCCTCGGCGTGGTGCTGCTGGGACTGGCCGCCCTGGGCGCCATCACCTGGGGCGCCGCCGGGGTTGGACTCCTGGCCGCGGCCGCGGCGGCGGCGCTTGCGACGCGCGTCTACCGGCGCGACGCCGCCGACGTCGCCACGTATCTCCAGTCCCTCGGCGACGCCGGCGGCGTCGTCCCGGTACCCGAAAAGCTCTCGCCGACGGCCCGCCTGCTCGCGGCGTCGGCCTCCAGGACCCATGGCGAGTGGCTGGAACGCGGCGAACGGCTGCGCGCCGGGCTGGAAGCCACCGAGCAGATCCTGGAAGCGCTTCACGATCCGCTGATCCTGATCGCGTCGGACCGGCGGGTGACGCTGGCCAACATGGCGGCGCGGGGGCTGTTCGGCGACCGCATGGCCGACCGCGACCTGGCGGCGACGCTCCGCAACCCGCACCTGCTGGGCGCGGTCGACGCCGTCCTGGCCGGCGGCGCCTCGCGCATGGTCGAGTTCAGCCTGCCGGTTCCGGTGGAGCGGGTGTTCGAGGCGCGGGTCAAGCCGTTCCGCCGTGACGGGTCCGCCATCATCATCCTGACCCTGCACGACATCACCGCGATCAAGCGGTCCGAGCAGATGCGCGCCGACTTCGTCGCCAACGCCAGCCACGAGCTGCGCACGCCGCTGGCGACCCTGCTGGGCTTCATCGAAACCCTGCGCGGCCCGGCGCGCGACGACGCCGAGGCGCGCGACCGCTTCCTGGGCATCATGCACGACCAGTCCGGCCGCATGTCGCGGCTGGTCAACGACCTGCTCTCCCTGTCCAGGATCGAGCTGGACGAGCACACGGCGCCCACCGGCCGGGCCGACCTGGGGCGCATCGCCCGCGGCGCCGTCGCGGCGCTGGAACTGAAGGCCGCCGCGCGCCGCATCCGGCTGCACCTGGACATGCCGGACCGGCTGCCCCCGGTCACCGGCGACGAGGACCAGCTCGCCCAGGTCCTGCAGAACCTGATCGACAACGCGGTCAAGTACACCCGCGACAGTACCGAGGTGCGGATTGCCCTGGCGCTGGTCGAACCCGGCGGGGGCGGGCCGGCGAGCGCCGTGGTGCCGCTCCCGGCCGGGGGCCGGCGCGCGGCGCCCATGGTCTCGGTCTCCGTGTCCGATTGCGGCGAGGGCATCGCCCGCATGCACCTGCCGCGCCTGACCGAACGGTTCTACCGGGTGGACCCCGCGCGCAGCAGGCAGCTCGGCGGCACCGGCCTCGGCCTCGCGATCGTCAAGCATATCGTCAACCGCCACCGCGGCCGCCTGACGATCGAGAGCGACGTGGGCAAGGGCAGCACCTTCACCGTCTTCCTCCCCGTCGCGGTCGAGGAAAGGGTCGCCGATACCCGCAGGGCAGGCGGGTCCGCGGCATAGTCGCCCGATGGGCGCGTGTGTCATCAAACTGTCATCCGACCGTAGTAATTGTATCGCCGATCGCCGTTAAGGTCCGCGCCGAAGCCGCCGGTACTCACGTGCTGCGGAGAAACAGGGCTTTTGGTCCGTATTTTGGCGAATTGGCTGGAGGATTAGATCGTGATCAACAAGAAGCTCGCCGTGGCGGCGCTGGCCGCCCTCGCTTCCACCGTCGCGCTGACGGGCGGCGCCCAGGCCCAGGGGCGCGACCAGATCCGCGTCGTCGGTTCTTCCACGGTGTTCCCCTTCACCAGCGCGGTCGCGGAGACCTTCGGCCGGACCGGCAAGTTCAAGACCCCGGTCGTCGAGTCCACCGGAACCGGCGGCGGCATCAAGCAGTTCTGCGCCGGCGTCGGCGTCCAGCACCCGGACCTGACCAACGCGTCCCGCCGCATCAAGAAGTCGGAGCTGGAAGGCTGCGCCGCCAACGGCGTGACCGCCGTCAGCGAGCTGGAAGTGGGCTTCGACGGCATCGTCTTCTCCAACTCCAAGGCCGCCTCGAACACCGACTACACCATCAAGCAGATCTGGCTGGGGCTGGCCAAGCAGGTCGTGGTGGACGGCAAGGTCGTTCCGAATCCCTACAAGAAGTGGAACGAGATCGACCCGTCCCTGCCCAACAAGGAGATCGAGGTGCTCGGCCCGCCCCCGACCTCCGGCACCCGCGACGCCTTCGTCGAGCTGGTGATGGATGTCGGCTGCGCCCAGTTCCCGGAAGTGAAGGCCCTGCCGGCCGACCAGATGAAGGCCGTCTGCAATCAGGTTCGCGAGGACGGCGCCTATGTGGAGGCCGGCGAGAACGACAACCTGATCGTCCAGAAGCTGGTCGCCAACAAGGACGCTTACGGCATCTTCGGCTACAGCTTCCTCGACCAGAACATGGACAAGCTGCAGGGCGCCAGGATCAACGGCGTCGCGCCGGAACTCGACAACATCGCGGACGGCAAGTACCCGGTCGCCCGTTCCATGTTCGTGTACGTCAAGACCCAGCACGTGGACGTGATCCCCGGCATCCGGGAGTTCCTGGCCGAGTACACCAGCGAGAAGGCGTTCGGCGAGGACGGCTACCTGGAGGCCAAGGGCCTGATCCCGCTGCCCAAGGACAAGCGCGAGAAGGTCCGGACCGGCATCCTGAACCTGACCCCGGTCACGATGTAATCGCCCGCTCCCCGACCGCCGGCGCCTTCCCGCGCCGGCGGGCGGGGGTCTCCGGCAGACAGTCGCCCTCAAATCCCGACGGGTCCCGATGTCAGTATCACTCTTCCTCGCGGTGCTCGCCGTACTGTCGTTCGCGGGATTCCATCTCGGCAGATCCCGGGCGGTCGTCTCCGCCGGCGGCAGGCTTTCCAGGCTGCACTCCGTACCGTCCTATTACGGCCTCTACGTCGCCATGTGGGTCGGCCTGCCGGCTCTGATGCTGTTCGCCCTCTGGACCGGCCTCGAAGGTTCCATCGTGGACGGCATGGTCCGCTCCAGCCTGCCGGCTGCCATGGCGGGATTGTCGCCGCAGGAAATCAACCTGATCATGGTCGACATCCACAATCTGGCCTACGGCAACATCACCAGCCGGGTTCCCGACCCGGCCCTGCTGACGGCGGCGGAGCACTACAAGAGTCTCCGGGGGATCGGCAACGGCGCCCTCGCGGTCGTCATGCTGGCCCTCGCCTGCGCCGGCCTGTACTACGCCCGGCAGCGGATCGAGCCCGGCCTGCGCGCCCGCAACCAGGTCGAGAAGGTGGTCAATATCTTCCTGATCCTGTGCTCGCTGGTGGCGATCCTGACCACGGTCGGCATCGTCCTGTCGCTGCTGTTCGAGGCGATCCGGTTCTTCACCAAGGTGTCCCCGGCCGAGTTCCTGTTCGGCCTGCAATGGAGCCCGCAGACCGCGATCCGCGCCGACCAGGTGGCGTCCGACGGGGCGTTCGGCGCCGTGCCGCTGTTCACCGGCACCCTGCTGATCGCGTCGATCGCCATGGTGGTCGCGGTGCCGCTGGGCCTGATGAGCGCCATCTACATGTCGGAATACGCGCCGCCGAAGGTGCGCGGCTCGGTCAAGCCCGTCCTGGAGATCCTGGCCGGCATCCCGACGGTGGTCTACGGCTTCTTCGCGGCGCTGACCATGGCGCCCTTCGTGCGCGACGTGGGCCAGAGCCTCGGACTCAGCGTCAGCTCCGAGTCGGCGCTCGCCGCCGGCGTCGTGATGGGCGTCATGATCATCCCCTTCGTCAGCTCCCTGTCGGACGACATCATCAACGCGGTGCCCCAGTCGCTCCGCGACGGCTCCTACGGCCTCGGCGCCACCAAGTCGGAGACGATCCGGCAGGTGGTCCTTCCGGCGGCGCTGCCCGGCATCGTCGGCGGCGTCCTGCTGGCGGTCAGCCGCGCCATCGGCGAGACCATGATCGTCGTCATGGCCGCCGGACTGGCCGCCAACCTGTCGGCCAACCCGCTGGACGCGGTCAGCACCGTCACCGTCCAGATCGCCACCCTGCTGGTCGGCGACCAGGAGTTCGACAGCGCCAAGACCCTCTCGGCCTTCGGCCTCGGCCTCGTGCTGTTCACCGTCACCCTCGGCCTGAACATCATCGCCCTCCGGGTGGTGCAGAAGTATCGGGAAAAATATGACTGACATCATCAGCACCCCGCGGGCGGCCGCGCCGTACCAGACCGACGACTTCTCCGCCCGGCTGAAGAAGCGCTACGCCGCCGAGCGGCGCTTCAAGCTTTACGGCATGGCCGCGATCGGCGTGGCGCTTGCCATGCTGGCGGTCCTGCTTGCCAGCATCGTGTCCCAGGGCTACACCGCCTTCGCCCAGCACGACCTGGCGCTGGAGATCCATTTCGACCCGGCCGAGATCGACCCGCAGGGCACCCGCGACCCGGACACCCTGTCCGACGCCAACTACGCGGCCCTGGCGCGCAACGCGCTGCTGGCGGTGTTCCCCGAGGTGGAGTCCAGGGCCGACCGGCGCCGGCTGACCGCCATGATCAGCAACGGCGCCGCGTTCGAGCTGCGCCAGATGGTCATGGACGACCCGTCCTTGATCGGGACCCGCAAGTCCGTGAACCTGGCCCTGGCCAGCGACTACGACCAGCTCCTCAAGGGCAACATCGACCGCCACGTGCCGGAGACCGACCGCAAGGTCACCGACCAGCAGATCGCCTGGATCGACAAGCTGGTCTCCAACGGCAACATCGTCAACGGCTTCAACTGGCGGCTCTTCCTCAACGGCGACAGCCGCGACCCGGAACTGGCGGGCCTGAAGGCCGGCATCGTCGGATCGTTCCTGACCCTTCTGGTGACGCTCGGCCTCGCGATCCCGATCGGGATCGCGGCGGCGGTCTACCTGGAGGAGTTCGCGCCCCAGAACAAGCTGACCGACCTGATCGAGGTCAACATCAACAATCTCGCGGCCGTGCCCTCGATCGTGTTCGGCCTGCTCGGCCTCGCGGTGTTCCTCAACGCCCTCAACATGCCCAGGTCGGCCCCGGTGGTCGGCGGCATCGTGCTGGCGCTGATGACGCTGCCGACCATCATCATCTCCGGCCGGGCCGCGCTGAAGGCGGTCCCTCCCTCGATCCGGGAGGCGGCGCTCGGCGTCGGCGCCTCGCCGCTCCAGGTGGTCACCCACCACGTGCTGCCGCTGGCGATGCCCGGCATGCTGACCGGCATCATCATCGGCATGGCCCAGGCGCTCGGCGAGACGGCGCCGCTCCTGATGATCGGCATGATCGCCTTCATCGTGGACACCCCTTCGGGCTTCGGCGACGCGGCGACGGTGCTGCCGGTGCAGATCTTCATGTGGGCCGATAGCCCGGAACGCGGCTTCGTCGAGCGCACCTCCGCCGCGATCATGGTCCTCCTGGCCTTCCTGATCGCGATGAACGCGATCGCCGTCGTCCTGCGCAAGCAATTTGAAAGGCGTTGGTAAATGACCGCCCAGACACAAATCGGCCAGACGCAAATCGGCCAGACACTGATCGGAACGAGCGCCATCCCCGGCGTCGAGGCGCGCTCCGCCGCCGGCATCCTGGCCGACGCCGCGGCCAAGATGGATGCCAGGCAGGTCAAGGTGTACTACGGCGCCAAGCAGGCGCTGAAGGGCATCGACCTGGCGATCCCGGAACGGCAGGTCACCGCGCTGATCGGCCCGTCGGGCTGCGGCAAGTCCACGTTCCTGCGCTGCCTCAACCGCATGAACGACACGATCGGCATCGCCCGCATCGAGGGCCTGATCACGCTGGACGGCCAGGACATCTATGACCGCGAGATCGACCCGGTCCAGCTCCGCGCCAGGGTCGGCATGGTGTTCCAGAAGCCCAACCCGTTCCCCAAGTCGATCTACGACAACATCGCCTACGGCCCGCGCATCCACGGCTTCGCCAGCCGCCGGGAGGAGATGGACGAGATCGTCGCCAAGAGCCTGCAGCGCGCGGGACTGTGGAACGAGGTCAAGGACCGCCTGAAGGAGCCGGGCACCGGCCTGTCCGGCGGCCAGCAGCAGCGCCTGTGCATCGCCCGCGCCATCGCGGTCAGCCCCGAGGTGATCCTGATGGACGAGCCGTGCTCGGCCCTCGATCCGATCGCGACCGCCCATGTGGAGGAGCTGATCGACGAGCTGCGGGAGAACTACACCATCGTCATCGTCACCCACAACATGCAGCAGGCGGCCCGCGTGTCCCAGCGCACCGCCTTCTTCCACCTGGGCGACATGGTCGAGGTGGGCGACACCGAGGAGATCTTCACCAATCCGCGCGACGAGCGGACCCAGGGCTACATCACCGGCCGCTACGGCTGAGCCGGCGCCGCCGGCTTGATCGGCGGGGGACGGCATTCGGGATAATCGGGCAATTCAGGAAAGCGACGCATGAGCAACGAGCACATCGTCAAGTCGTTCGCGCAGGAACTCCAGCGACTCGCGAATCTGATCACGCAGATGGGCGGCGTCGCCGAGGCCCAGGTGGAAGCGGCCGTGCAGGCCGTCGTCCGCCGCGACACGACCATCGCGGCCCAGGTGATGCAGTCCGACCTCCGGATCGACGGCTACGAGCGGGACGTCGACGCGGAGACCCTGCGCCTGCTGGCGCTGCGCCAGCCCATGGCGTCCGACCTGCGCGAGATCGTGTCGGCGCTGAAGATCGCCGCCGACCTGGAGCGGATCGGCGACTACGCCGCCAACATCGCCAAGCGGTCGATAGCCCTGGCCCAGGTGCCGGCGGCCCGGCCGGCCGCGGCGATCCCCCGGATGGGCCGGCTGGTCCAGGAGATCATGAAGGACGTGCTCGACGCCTTCATCGAGCGCGACGTGGAGAAGGCTGTGGCCGCGCGCCGCCGCGACGAGGAGCTGGACGACCTCTATACCAGCCTGTTCCGCGAAGTGCTGACCTACATGATGGAAGATCCGCGCAACATCACTCCCTGCACCCACCTGCTGTTCATCGCCAAGAATCTGGAGCGGATCGGCGACCACGCCACCAACATCGCCGAGACGATCCATTTCCTGGTGATCGGCCAGCCGCTGACGACGGAACGCCCCAAGGGCGACGAAAGCAGCTATGCTGTCGTCACGCCCGAGCCGGAAACGCAGGACTAGTATTGGAACAAGGCATCCCATGAATTCGGCGCTGAAACCCCTCGTCCTCATCGTCGAGGACGAGGCGGACCTCGTTACGCTCCTGAAGTACAATCTCGACAAGGAGGGCTTCCGCACCCTGTCCGCGGGAGACGGCGAGGAGGCCCTGCTGCTCGCCGCCGAGCAGACGCCCAACATCGTCCTGCTGGACTGGATGCTGCCGCTGATGTCGGGTCTCGAGGTGTGCCGCCAGATGCGGCGCAACCCCAAGACCCGCGACATCCCGATCATCATGCTGACCGCCCGCGGCGAGGAGGCGGACAAGGTCCGCGGCCTCAATTCGGGGGCCGACGATTATATCGCCAAGCCCTTCTCCCCCACCGAGCTGGTCGCCCGGATGCGCGCCGTGCTCCGCCGCGCCAGCCCCGGCCTGGCGGAGGAGATGCTGCGGTTCAACGACGTGGTGATGGACCTGGCAGCCCACCGGGTGCGCCGCCAGGGCCGCGACATCCATCTTGGGCCGACCGAGTTCCGCCTGCTGCGCCACTTCATGCAGCATCCCGGCCGGGTCTTCTCGCGCGAGCAGCTGCTCGACCTGGTCTGGGGCCACGACGTCTATGTGGAGCCGCGCACCGTCGACGTTCATATCCGCCGTCTGCGCAAGGCGCTGAACGAGGAAAACGACAACGACCTGATCCGCACCGTCCGCTCGGCGGGCTACGCGCTCGACGTCAAGGGCGGCGCCGCCTGATCCCGGTCCCGGAGACGCCCCGGCTGGTCCTGCGCCCGCTGGACCTCCCCGATGCAGGCACGGTCCAGGACGTCTTTCCCGGGTGGGATGCCCGCCGGTCCATCGCCGTCATGGCGGCGGCCCTCGCGGTGTTCCGCGACGATGCGTTGGCCCTGGAGGAGGAGCGCTTCCTGGCGGAGGCAGGGGTCAGACGAACAGCATGTTGCCGTCGGCAGGGGCCCCGTTCAGCAGCGTGACGACGCCGCCGGTCACGACCGGAACGTCGTCGCGCAGGGCGGACGATTCCAGGCCGATCGCCTTCAGCGCCATCTCGCAGACCATCACCGTCACGCCCAATGCGACGCAGGCCTCCAGCAGTTCCTCGAACTCGGCGAGGCCGCTGCGGCTGAAATGGGCGTTGCGCTCCTCCGGCGACGTGCCGTCGTCGGCAGGGTCCAACCCGCGCCAGCCGCCCCCGGCCTTCAGCGCCAGGACCGCCCGGCCGGTGAAGAACAGGGTGGCCTGGCGGTTGGTCGCCGCCGCGGCGCTCGCCATCACCAGCGCGTAATGGACCCGGTCGAACCCGCCGGAGAACACCACCAGCGACAGGGTGGAAGCCCCGCTCACGGCCGGGTTCCCCCATGCCCGGACAGGTCCGTGATGGTCGGATGCCGTCCGCACAGCGGGCATTCCGGATCGGGCCTGACCCGGACCTTGTGGAAACTGGTGTGGAGCGCGTCATACATCAGCAGCTGCCCCGACAGGCTGTCCCCGATGCCGAGCAGCTCCTTCAGGACCTCGATCGCCTGGACCGAGCCGACGGCGCCGGCCAGCGCCCCCAGCACGCCGCCCTCGGCGCAGCTCGGCACCAGCCCGCGCGGCGGCGGTTCCCGGAAGATGCAGCGATAGCAGGGATTGGGACCGCCCAGATAGGACTTGAAGGTGGAGATCTGCCCATCGAACCGGAGCATGGCCGCCGACACCAGCGTCCGGCCGCCGAGATGGCAGGCGTCCGCCAGCAGATACCGGGTGGCGAAATTGTCGGTGCCGTCGGCCACCACGTCGTAGTCGGCGATAAGCCCCATGGCGTTGGCCGCGGTCAGCCGCTCCCGATGGACGTCGAGCCGCACGTCCGGGTTGATGGCCTCCAGCCGCGTCCGGGCGCTCTCGACCTTGGGCGTGCCGATCGCGGCGGTGTCGTGGATGATCTGGCGCTGCAGGTTGGACAGATCGACCACGTCGGGGTCGATCACCCCGATGGCGCCGACCCCCGCCGCCGCGAGATAGAGCAGAAGCGGCGAGCCCAGCCCGCCGGCCCCCACCACCAGCACCCGCGACTTCAGCAGCACCTCCTGACCGATGCCGCCGACCTCCGGCAGGATGATGTGGCGGGCATAGCGTTCGACCTGCGCGTCGGTGAAATCCATCGGGTGCTGACCTGAGTGATTACATAGTCTCGTCGGCGCCCGGCAAGGCTCCTGCCCGCCGGCGCAAAAGTATCTCCGGCAGCAACACTCCCCGTTCGTCATGACGGGACTTGATGCACGGCTGTCCGGCACAGTAACTGCTGACTCAACCAAAGGACGTGTTCCGGCGGAGCGTTCCTGCCTTTATCGTCATGACCGGGCTTGACCCGGTCATCGCTTGCGGACTCCGTCAGCGGCGTCGTGCAGGGAGATACCCGGATCAAGTCCGGGTATGACGAAAAGGGGGCGTTTCTGCCCAAAGCCAAGCCTTTTGAGAAGCAAGCAATCAACGTGCTGGACAGCCGTGGGTCAAGCCCGGTCATGACGATAAGAGAATGAGGATGCTGCCGGAAAAGCTTCTCCTGGTTGAATAGCTATTACCGTTCCGGACGGTTGTGGATCAAGTCCGGGTATGACGAAGAAAGGCCGCTCCGGCCACTGCCTTACTCCAGCCCCTCGAACAGGGCGGTCGACAGGTAGCGCTCGGCGAAGGACGGGATGATCACGACGATCAGCTTGCCCTCGTTCTCCGGCCGCTGGCCGACCTCGATCGCCGCCGCCAGGGCGGCGCCCGACGAGATGCCGACCGCCAGGCCTTCGACCCGGGCCGCCTTGCGAGCGGTCTCGAAGGCGCGCTGGTTGGAGATGCGCAGCACCTCGTCGATCAGGTCCTTCTTCAGGATGTCCGGCACGAAGCCGGCGCCGATGCCCTGGATCTTGTGCGGGCCGGGCAGGCCGCCCGACAGGACCGGGCTGTCCTCCGGCTCGACCGCGATGATCTTGAATTCGGGCTTGCGCTGCTTGATCACCTCGCCGACGCCGGTCAGCGTGCCGCCGGTGCCGACGCCGCTGATCAGGATGTCGGCCTTGCCGGCGGTGTCGCGCCAGATCTCCTCGGCCGTGGTGACGCGGTGGATCGCCGGGTTGGCCGCATTCTTGAACTGCTGCGTGATGAAGGCGTTGGGCGTCGACTCGACCAGCTCCTCCGCCTTGCGGATGGCGCCCTTCATGCCTTCCGACGCGGGCGTCAGCTCCAGCTCGGCGCCCAGCAGCTTCAGCATCTTGCGGCGCTCGACCGACATGCTCTCCGGCATGGTCAGGATCAGCCGGTAGCCCTTGGCCGCGGCGACGAAGGCCAGCGCGATGCCGGTGTTGCCCGAGGTCGGCTCCACCAGAGTGGTCTTGCCCGGCTCGATCATGCCCTCGGCCTCGGCCGCCTCGATCATCGCCAAGCCGATGCGGTCCTTGACGCTGGACAGCGGGTTGAAGAACTCGAGCTTGCAGACGATGTCGGCCTTGACCCCGTATTCGGAAGCCAGCCGCCGGACGCGGACCAGCGGCGTTGCGCCGATCGTATCCAGGATGCTGTCGTAGATCTTGCCCCGGAATTCAGGTCCGTGTTCTGGAGCCGCCATGGTATTCCACCCTTCGCAACTGTTAAATCTTGGAAATCACAGATAATCCAATCTAATACCTCGGACCCGGATTTTAAATGCTGAAATCGATCTTGGCATGAGTTTCGCTTTCGATGCCGGCCTGGTTGGCGCGCAGGCACAGGTCCTCGATCGTGATGTCGTCGAGCTGCGTCATGCAGTCGTCCTGGAGCTGCAGCCAGATCGGCCGCACGACCTTCAGGCCGAGAATCGACCCGGTCGGCTCCTCGACCGGGTCGGTCGCGGTCTCCATGGCGCGGACCACCCGGACGATCTCGCCGATGCTGATCCGCCGCCGCTCCCGGGCCAGCCGGTAACCGCCGCGCGGGCCCCGCACCCCCGCCAGCACCCCGGCCCGGACGAGCTGCTGGAGCACCTGTTCCAGGTAGCGCTTCGGGATTCCCTGGCGGCGCGTGATCTCGCCGCTCTGCACCGGCTCGCTGCCGGCGTTGTAGGCGATATCGAGGACAGCCTCGATCGCGAACATCAGCTTCTTCGAGATGCGCAGCATCAGCCTTGTCCTTGTTTATCAACACCGGGTTTATCAACACCGGGTTTATCAACACCGGGTTTATCAACGCCGGTGGAGCCGAAGCCGCCGGCGCCCCGCGCGCTCGCGCCGAGCTTGTCGGCCAAGCTCCAGGCAACCCGGGAATAGGGGGCGACCACCAGCTGGGCGATGCGCATGCCGCGCTCGATGGTGAAGGGCCGGTCGCCGTGGTTGATCAGGATGACTCCGACCTCGCCGCGATAATCCGCGTCGATCGTGCCGGGGCTGTTGAGCACGCCGATGCCGTGGCGCAGCGCCAGGCCGGAACGCGGGCGGACCTGCGCCTCGTAGCCGTCGGGCAACGCCAAGGCGAACCCGGTCGGGATCAGCGCCCGGGCGCCGGGCTCCAGCACCACGGGATCGGTGACGGCCGCCGCCAGGTCCATGCCGGCGGAATGCTCCGTCGCATAGGCCGGCAGGTCCAGTCCGGTACCGTTGGGAAGGCGCGTCACGGCCACTACCAGGGCGGCCGGTGCATCGGGTTTGGCTTCAGGGATCATGCGCTGTAGATAGCGCAGATATCACACAATGTAACAGGTAAATCGCCCGCCCGCATGAAAAAATGCGCTGGCGCGCAGGGGCGTCTACTCCGTGCCCATCCCCACCAGATGGTCCGCGATGGTGGCGGCAAGGCGCTGGGCGACCTCCTCCTTGGACAGCGGCGGCCAGTCTTCCAGGGTATCGCCGCGCAGCAGGTGGACCGTGTTGCTGGTCCCGCCGAAGGTGCCGCTGGACGGGGAGACGTCGTTGGCGACGATCCAGTCGCAGCCCTTGCGCGCCAGCTTGGCCCGCGCGTGCCCGACCACCTTCTCGGTCTCTGCGGCGAACCCGACGACCAGCCCCGGCCGCATCCGGCCGGGGCGGGACAGGGTGGCCAGGATGTCCGGATTCTCCGTCAGTTCCAGCGTCGGCAGGTGGCCGCCGTCCTTCTTCAGCTTCTGGCTCGACATGGCCCGGACCCTCCAGTCCGCGACCGCCGCGGCGCACACCGCGACGTCGACCGGCAGGGCGTCCTGGCAGGCGGCCAGCATGTCGCGGGCGCTCTCCACATGGACCATGGTCACGCCGTCGGGGTCCGGCTCCCGGGTCGGCCCGCTGACCAGGGTGACCGAGGCGCCCAGCCGCGCCAGGGCTCCGGCGATGGCGTGCCCCTGCTTGCCCGACGAGCGGTTGGCGATGTAGCGGACGGGGTCGATCGGCTCGTGGGTCGGCCCGCTTGTCACCAGCGCCCGCCAGCCCCTTAGCGGCCCCGGCGCCTCGGCCTTCGGCGCCGCGACCCGCCCGAAGAAGGCGGCGATGGCGGCCAGGATCTCCATCGGCTCGCTCATCCGGCCGCTGCCGGTCTCGCCGCAGGCCATGTCGCCGACGCCCGGCCCGATCCGCAGGATGCCGCGCGATTCCAGGGTCGCCATGTTGGCCTGGGTCGCCGGGTGCGACCACATCATGATGTTCATGGCCGGGGCCACCATCACCGGCTTGTCCGTCGCCAGCAGGGCGGTGGTCGCCAGGTCGTCGGTGATGCCGGCCGCCATCCTGGCCAGGATGTTGGCGCTGGCGGGAGCCACCACGACCAGGTCGGCCTCCCGCGATAGCCGGATATGCCCCATCTCCGCCTCGTCGGTCAGGGACCACAGGTCCGTGTAGACCTTTTCCTCGGACAGGGCCGCCACCGACAGCGGAGTCACGAATTTCGACCCGCCCTCGGTCAGCACGCACCGCACCCGCGCCCCGCGCTCCTTCAGCCGCCGGATCAGGTCCAGGCACTTGTACGCCGCGATCCCGCCCGAGATGATCAGAAGGATGCGCTTGCCGTCGAGGACGCGGTGTTCGGGGAAAGGTGTATCGGCCATCGGTGCGGTCCTGGAGGTCTGTCCCTGGGGGACGGAATCGGATCATCCACAGATGAACGCAGATGGACACAGATCTTAAACCTTATCTGTGTCCATCTGCGTTCATCTGTGGACAAAAGACAAGTAAATACCATAGGTCGGGTAGAGCGGGGCGGCACCCGACACCGGATCATCTACTTAAAATTCTGGGTCGTCCTCATCAAGGAGCAAGCCGTGGATGGCACGATGCTTGTTCAGGGCGGCCATGTCGGAGTCGATATCCTGCTGCCGCCGACGCGCTGCTTCCTGCGCGACGGCGGGTGCAATTTCAGCCTCCACCTCAGCCGAGATATCGATGTCGTACTCACGGGCCATGGCTAGTAGATCCTCGTTGAAGCTGAGGTTGGTTGCCCGCCATCGAACGGTGATACCATAAGTTCGCGAAAGTGCGCTTATGCCATCCCCTTCCTGATACGCACATCATGTTGGGGAATATGTGCGTGTCAAGACTGCTCCGTCGCGGCGAACCCCGTCAGGTCAGCGCCACCAGCGCCACCAGCGCCAAGGCCACCGTCGCGGTCCACAGCGTCCAGATCGTCCGCCGCCGCTTGCGGACGAAGCCGTCCAGCAGGATCTCGATCGTCGCCGGGTGCAGCGGCAGCCCGTTCTCGTTCATCATCCTGGTCGCCCGCTCGGTCTCGCGCATCACGCGGGGCAGGGTTCGGAGCGCGTTCAGCACCGATTCCAGCTCGTCGACCACGCGCGCCTCGGGACCGCGGTTCTCGCGCATCCAATCCTCGATCAGGGGACGGGCCAGCTCCCACATGTTGATGTCGGGGTTGAGCGCGCGGCCCACCCCCTCCGCCGTCAGCATGCTCTTCTGGAGCAGCAGGAGCTGCGGCTGGGTCTCCATCTCGAACTGCTCGGTGACGGCCAGCAGCTGGGCCAGCAGCCGCCCGATCGAAATCTCGTGCAGCGGCTTGTTCAGCAACGGCTCGCCGATGGCGCGGCAGGCCTGGGTGAAGGTCTCGATGTTCTGGTGCGCCGGGACGTAGCCCGCCTGGAAATGCACCTCGGCGACCCGGCGGTAGTCGCCGTTCAGGAAGCCCAGCAGCATGTCGGCCAGATAATACCGCGTGGCCCGGTCCAGCCGGCCCATGATGCCGAAATCGACCGGGGCGATATGGCCGCTCTCGTTGACGAACAGGTTGCCCGGATGCAGGTCGGCGTGGAAGAAGCCGTCGCGGAACACCTGGTTGAAGAAGGACGACGACGCCTGGGCCAGCACGTCGTCGGGGTCGAACCCCGCGGCCCGGATCTTATCGACCTCGTCCACCTTGATGCCGCGGATGCGTTCCAGGGTCAGCACGCGCTGGCTGGTCCGGTCCCAGTCCACCCGGGGCACGTTGAAGGCGGTGTCGCCGCGGAAATTGTCGGCCAGCTCCGACGCGGCCGAGGCCTCCATCCGCAGGTCCATCTCCATCCGCACCGTGTCGGCGAAGATCTGAACCACCTCCCCCGGCCGCAGCCGCTTTAACCGGGGCTGGACCATCAGGGCCATTTCGGACAGCCAGCGGAACAGGTCCAGGTCGCGGCGGAACGCCAGCTCGATCCCCGGCCGCAGCACCTTGACCGCGACCTCCCGCGACCGCAGGTCGTCGGCGTCCAGGTCGTGCTCGCCATTGCGGTCCCGGCGGGTCGCGACCACGGCGAAATGGACCTGGGCGATCGAGGCCGCGGCGACCGGCTTCTCGTCGAAGCTCTCGTAGATCTCCTCGATCGGCCGTCCCAGCTCCGCCTCGATGATCCGGCGGGCCTCCGAGGTGGGGAAGGGCGGCAGCTTGTCCTGAAGCTCGGCCAGGTCGGCGGCGATCGCCTCGCCGACCAGGTCCGACCGGGTGGACAGGATCTGGCCGAGCTTGATGAAGCTGGGCCCCAGGTCGCGGAGCGCCGCGGCGATCCGCTGGCCCGGCCGCCCGGGAACGCCCTTGGCGGAGAACAGGCGGGCGAACCCCGCGATGCCCGGCGCCATGTCGCGCAGCTCGTGCGGGAACAGGGCGTCGTGGCGGCCCAGCGTGCGCATGATCACGACGAGGCGGGCAAGGTTGCGGATCGTGCGGATCATGACAGGTTTCTAACTTGGGAGAGGGTCAGAGCCGCCAGCCCGAATGGATCGCGGCGACGCCGCCGGTCAGGTTGCGGTAGCGCACCTGGCCGAACCCGGCCGACTCGATCCGGCCGACCAGGCTCCGCTGGTCCGGGAACTGCCGGATGCTTTCCACGAGATACTGGTACGCCTCGCGGTCGCCGGCCACCATCTGGCCCAGGCGCGGCAGCACGGTGAAGGAATAGCGGTCGTAGATCTCGCGCAGCACCGGCAGCACGACCCGGCTGAACTCCAGGCAGAAGAAACGCCCGCCGGGCCGCAGCACGCGCCGGGCCTCGGCCAGCGCCGCGTCGATCCGCGTGACGTTGCGCAGCCCGAAGGCGATGGTATAGACGTCCACCGACCGGCTCTTCAGCGGCAGCTTCTCGGCGTCCCCGACGATCCAGTCCACCCCGGACAGCACGCCCCGGTCGACCGCCCGGTCGCGGCCGACCAGGATCATCCGCTCGTTGATGTCGCAGACGAAGGCCTGGGCGGGTCCATCAGCGGCTTCCAGGAAGCGGAACGAGATGTCGCCGGTGCCGCCCGCCACGTCCAGCAGGGTCATCCCCGGCCGCGGCCGGATCAGCTCGATCAGGTCCGACTTCCACAGCCGGTGGATGCCCCCCGACATCAGGTCGTTCATCAGGTCGTAGTTGCTCGCGACGCTGTCGAACACCTGGCGCACCATCGGCGCCTTGGTGCGGGGATCGACCTCGCGGAAACCGAACCAGCGCGCCTCGGGCGCCTCTCCCTGGGGGGAGGGACGGTCGGACGGATGAACGGACGGACCGCGCGGCACGGCGCCGGGAACGGAAGCGGGGTCTTGGGAGGGATCTTCGGCCATGGTCAGCAACATAGCGGCTCGGCGGTGCCCTTGCCAGTTGCCACGACGGACTTTCCGCGCGGATCGCCGAACGGACCGGAATGCGGCGCTTTTTGTCGCGCTCCGGACCGGCTATGGTCGGTCCTATGCCAGAACTGCCCGAAGTCGAAACGGTCTGCCGCGGGCTCGCGCTCAAGATGGAGGGGCGCGTGCTCGCGAAGGTGGAGCAGCGCCGCCCCAACCTCCGCATTCCGTTCCCCGAGCGCATGGTCGAGCGGCTGACCGGCCGGCGGGTCGCCACGATCCGGCGGCGCGCCAAGTACATCCTGATCCACCTGGACGACGGGCAGGTGCTGATCGTCCATCTCGGCATGTCCGGCCGCATGACCATCGGCCGCGGCCTGGGGCCGCCGCTGCCGCACGACCACGTCCTGCTGACCACCGACGACGGCTCCGAGGTGCGCTTCAACGACGCCCGCCGATTCGGCCTGATGGCCCTGACGGGGGAGGACGAACTGGACCGCCACCCCCTGCTGGCGTCCCTGGGGCCGGAGCCGCTGGGCAACGGCTTCGACGCCCGGACGCTGTCCGACGCGCTGAGATCGAGGATCACGCCGATCAAGGCGGCGCTGCTCGACCAGACCGTGGTCGCCGGGCTCGGCAACATCTATGTGTGCGAGGCGCTGTTCCGGTCGGGCATCAGCCCCAGGCGGATCGCCGCCACGGTGGCCGGCCGCCGCGCCGAGCGGCTGGTGCCCGCCATCCGCGAGGTCCTGGTCCGCGCCATCGAGGCGGGCGGCTCGACGCTCCGCGACTATGTCCAGTCCTCCGGCGAGCTGGGCTATTTCCAGCACCAGTTCGCCGTCTACGACCGGGAGGGGCGGGCCTGTCCCGGCTGCACCTGCGACATCGGGCGCACCGGCGGGGTGCAGCGGATCGTCCAGGCCAACCGGTCGACTTTCTATTGTCCGCGACGGCAGCGCTGATGTATCGCTTAGGCCCATGCCGCGCCCTCCGGTCCTTCCCTTCGCGGTCCTCGCCGCCGTCCTGTTCCAGGTCCAGCCCTTCGGCTTGCCTGGCGGGCCGGGGCTTTGCGGTCCCGCCGGGGCGCTCGCCGCGGATGCCTTCGTGGAGGGGATCGACGACCTGCCCCTGATGCCGGGCCTCGTCGCGGTCGCCGACCAGTCCCTGGTGTTCGACAAGCCGGGCGGCCGGATCGTGCAGGCGGTCGCCACGGGCTCCCTGGACGCATCCGCCATCCGCAGCTTCTATGCCGACACCGTTCCCCAGCTCGGCTGGGCGGCGGCGGGGGAGGGGCGCTTCGTGCGGGACGGCGAACTCCTGCGCTTGGAACTGGTCGAGTCGGGCCAGTCCGGGACGGGCGGCCCGGTGACCGTCCGCTTCATGCTGATACCGCAATAGCCGGCCCCTATCCGGTCGACACCCGGGCCAGGCAACATCTGGGAGTAGACACATGCCTTACGAGAACATCCTGGTCGAGACCCGCGGCCATGTCGGGCTCATCACGCTGAACCGGCCGAAGGCGCTCAACGCCCTGTCCGACGCGCTGGTGACCGAGCTGGCCGCCGCCGTGGACGCTTTCGAAGCCGACGACGAGATCGGCTGCATCGTCCTGACCGGCAGCGATCGGGCCTTCGCCGCCGGCGCGGACATCAAGGAGATGGCCGGCCGGGACTACATGGACGTCTATCTCTCCGACTTCATCACCCGCAAATGGGGCCGGGTCGCCACCGCCCGCAAGCCGGTGATCGCGGCGGTCGCCGGCTACGCGCTGGGCGGCGGCTGCGAGCTGGCGATGATGTGCGACTTCATCCTGGCGGCCGACACCGCCAAGTTCGGCCAGCCGGAAATCACCATCGGCACCATCCCCGGCGCCGGCGGCACCCAGCGCCTGACCCGCTTCGTCGGCAAGTCCAAGGCGATGGAGATGGTTCTGACCGGCCGCACCATCGACGCCGCCGAGGCCGAGCGCTGCGGCCTGGTCAGCCGGATCGTGCCGGCGGCCGACCTGATGGACGAGGCCATGAAGGTCGCGGCCCGGATCGCCTCGCTGTCGCGTCCCGTCGTGATGATGGCCAAGGAATCGGTCAACCGCTCGTACGAGACGACCCTGGAGGAGGGGATCCGGTTCGAGCGCCGCCTGTTCCACTCCACCTTCGCGACCGAGGACCAGAAGGAAGGCATGGCCGCCTTCGCCGAGAAGCGCGAAGCCAACTTCAAGAACCGCTGAAGTCCTGTCGGGGCGGGAGAAAAGCGACTCTCCCGCCTTGACTCTCCAAGCCGGTGCCCCCTATAAAGCGCGCTCGCATTCGGCACAGGTGTGTCCGCAGAAGGTTTAGTTATGGCCAATCACAAGTCCGCAGAAAAACGTATCCGCCAGACCGAGCGGCGCACCGCCGTGAATCGCGCGCGGGTCAGCCGCATCCGTACCTTCGTCAAGAAGGTCGAGACCGCCATCGCGACCGGCGACAAGTCCGCCGCCTCCGATGCTTTCAAGGAAGCCCAGCCCGAGATGATGCGCGGCGTGTCCAAGGGCGTGCTGCATCGCAACACGGTCTCGCGCAAGCTGTCGCGGCTGTCTTCCCGCATCAAGGCTCTCTGAGCCTCCTCGCGGCGAGACCAAGCCGCGCCGTTGTCCGGCGCGGCTTTTTTGTTCCTCGGCTCAAGTTCTTCCGTAGCTCTTTGGCACTGTAAAGTTGCTGAAGCTATAGCTTCGCGCGCGCGGCGTACTCGGAAGAATAAGTCATTAGAGAACGAAGTTAGCTTTTTCGGCCGTTCCCTTTTCGATCCCGTTGTCAGCCAGACGACACCCTATTAACATTTGTTTACGCACTGGCCGACACCCCCCGGAGCCTCGTGGAGCCAAGTAATGGCCCGACGTTCCGGAGGGTGGAACGCATACCAGAGACGGGACTTGGGCGGCTGACGGAAGAACGCCAAGGGAGCTTCTTTCCCCGGCGCCCGGTTGCACGAAAAAATGAAATCGACGATCGGCAAGCGAATCGACTTTGCCGACAGGGAGCGGTCTTGCCCACTTTCATGGTGTCGACGCTGTGCTTCGAGTCTCCCGGAACGGTCGGAGCGCCCGGGACGAGGCATGCCGGGATGGGGCGTGACAGTATGGCGCGTGACGGAGCGCCGGCTGAAAAGTTGATGGCAGGTGCCGGGCTGGTTTCGGCATATTTCCCGCACCCGTGGGATCCCGACCGGGGTCCTGCCGCCCGCCCCCGCGGCGATGCCGCCGGCGTGGCGACGGCGTCCCGGCCATCGGGGCGGGATTCCGGGAATGGGGCCGGCCGCCGCTTCGCGGGGCCGATGGAACGCGGTATCAGGAGCTGATGGGCATGTCGGTAGGCGGTTCGTTGGATCAGCAATGGGCGCGG